>CAZSET010000215.1:0-6974 GCA_964605915.1 uncultured candidatus Brocadiaceae bacterium
TGGATCGACTCGGCCGTCCCATGCAGTTCTCCTCAGTTGAAGCGGAGGCCGAAGACGGGCGCGTCCTGATCGACACCGACAACGTTTCAGCCCTGACGGTGCTACTGAACGAGGCCCCCGCTACGGTCAACACCGCGTGCGTGGACGGGGTCGAGTTTCCGGTGGCTGCACACGCCCGGGCAAGCACGTTCAGCCTTGAGAAATGGGAAGGGCAATGGCGCCCCGCCACCCCCCGACCCCTGATGAAGCGGAGGGGGCTGTCGGGCCCCTTCGCGGACGTGACCCGAGACGCGTTCCTTGTGGTGTACGGAACGGCGGGGGACTCGGACTTGCACCGCGAGCTGAGTCGCTGGGAGGCCGAGCGTTTCGCCGAGACGTGGAAGGCTCGTTACGGCGACTCGCCCCGCATCAAGGCCGACGCGGATGTCGAACCGCGCGACACCAGGAGCCTGAACCTGCTCCTGTTCGGTGGACCCCAGGTGAACGGCATAACGAAGAGAATCGCCGAGCGGTTGCCCGTCGGGTTCGAGGAGCGGGGCTTCACGCTGGCGGGCGAGAGCTTCGAAGGCACCGACGTGGGACTGCTCCTGTGCTATCCGAATCCGTTGAGCCCGACCCGCATGGTGGCCCTGGTCGCCGGGGCCACGCCGGAGGCGCTGTACCAGGCGCAGGACAGAATCGGCATCCGCCTGAGCTGGCGCCCGTACAGCAATTACAAATGGTTCGACTACGCCCTTTTCGACGCCCGGACCGCTGGTACGGATACGCTGGTGGCGGCCGGCCTTTTCGACAACGAGTGGCAGTTTCGGCCGAAGGGGGACGGCCCGGCCAGGGGCGGAGCGGAGTGGCGCGGCGATCCGGCCGCCCGGGAGATACTATTGCCTCAAACCTTCCCGCTCCTGGGTTCGGCGTCCGAGTCCGAGGAGGATCAGGTTCTGCTGTGCGACGTGCGCCCGCTCGCCATCGAACAAGACTACGGCGCCGTCGCCTTCGACCGGTCCTGTGAGGGCACGGCGATCAGGCTGGCAGGCGAGGAGTTCCAAAGGGGATTGGGCGTCAGGTCGCCCTCTGCTGTCCGTTTCATGCTGGGCGGGCAGTTCCAAAGCTTCAGCGCCACAGTGGGCCTGACGGGCGGAGGGCCGCCGAGCGCCTCATCCGCCGTGTCCGGAGAGGTCGTCTTTCAAGTCGAAGGCGACGGCCGCCGCCTCGCTACCAGCCCGCCTTTGAGCCGAAAGGGGGACGGCAATACTTCCGCCCAGCTCTCCGTCGACGTGAAGGGAGTGCGCGTTCTTACGTTGGCGGTGCTGCCGAGCGGTGCGCGCGAGCCGGGGACTTCGTGCGCCTGGGGCGCCCCCACAGTGATCAGATGAGCGGCCCGCCGTGGCATGGCGCAGGGATTCGGCGCATAAAGAGCAAGGCCTGGGCATACCTCAACGCGACCGCGCGCTGAGCATCCCCGCCACGGGTCCGGGACCGGCCGCCTTTGCCAGCACGATCTGCTTTATCCTGCCCTGCCCGAAGATGATGGCGGCGACGAGCGCCAGCAATAGGGCAAACCACAGCGCCAGGGCGCGTCTGGCCGCCTTCTTGGCCCTGTCCTTCGCCAGCCAGGTGCGCGGCCGGATCCCCTGCGCCAGGAACGTGGCCACGGCCGCCAGGTTGATGCAGATCAGGTTGGCCAGGAACAGCAGGCCCGCGCCCAGCGCCACTGCCCATTGCGCCGAGCCCAGCGCGAGCCCCAGGGCGACCAACGGCGGCAGCAACGCAACCGCCACCATGACGCCGACCAGGGCCGAGGAGAGACGGCCCGCCACCGCCAACGCACCGGCACAGCCGGCCGCCAGCCCCAGCGCAATGTCGGATGGCGCCACCTCCGAGCGCGACGCCATCTGGACGGAGTCGCACGAGATCGGCAGCACGATGCCGATCAGCACGGCCAGCGCCAGAGCGACCCCAATGGCAACGAAGCCGGTCTTCAGCGCACGCCGCAACAGCTCCGTGTCACCCATAACGTTGGCGAACGCAAGCGCCATGTTCGGGCCCAGCAGGGGCGCGATCACCATGGCGCCGATGACGACCGCCACGTTGTCCCGCCACATACCTATGGCCGCAACGAGCGTGGACAGGAGGACCAGCACGACGTAGACGCGCGTCAGGTTGGCTCGGCCAGCGATGTCCTCGTAGAGCTCCTGACGGCTCACGCGCCCGCCCTCGGCTCCGGCCTCCCGCTCGGAGGACTCACCCTCCTCGGGCTCCTCCTCCCGCGGCACCGCCGCCTCGACGGGCAGCAGCACTATGCGCACGCCCTCCATGTGGGCGAACCGGTTCTCGAGCCGGTCCAGCACGCTCTCCGCCTTGTCCGCCGCCAGCAGGATCGTGACCATCACCTGCTCGTCCATCAGCGCGTCATGCCAGAGGCCCCTGGGCTCGGAGTCCTCGGCAAGCCGCTGGACCTCCTGCCTGTGCTCCTCCGGGCAGACGACCTCGATGAGGCGAAGTGGCATGGATTGCTCCCTGCTTCAAGTCGGGGCCAGTGTAGGTGGGTAGCCGGGGCAGTGTCAAGACGGGCAGCCCGTCGGTCGGGTGCACGGCCGCAGCCCGTGAACCGGCGTCCTATTGCAGACGGCGAAGGTAATGTCGCGCCCGGGCAAGTGTTGTCATTCCGAGGAGCGGCGAAGCCGCGACGAGGAATCTCGCCGGTGGCGGCGGCGACGCCGGTGCGGACGAGATTCTTCACCCCGCATCCGCGGGGCTCAGAACGACATCATTAGCTTGCCCGGCCTTCTATCCGCCGAGCTCTTTGACGAACGCCTCCACCTTATCGGCGGCCTGGCCTTTGCGGACTTCCTTCGTCGTCAGAGCCAGGCGTGCGATGGGCTGCTTGCCGCACAGCTCGGCCATCTGCTTGAAGGTCCGATCAACCCCCGTGCCGCCCGTCGTCAGAAAGAAGGCCACGCCGGGCAGGTTGTCCTTGCATCCCATCATGTAGGTCCTGATGGCAGGCGTCACGCTCGAGGCCCAGACCGGCGTGCCGATGACCACGAGGTTGTACGCCGAGGAATCGCTCCGCACCTCGTGGATCTCCGTAGGCTTGTTCAGACGGGCATCCTTGCCGCCCGTCACGAAGCCCAACATGCCTTTCCGGCTCTTGGTGTCAACGATTTCCTCCAGTTCCGCCCCCAGGCCATCGGCGATGGCTTCGGCAACCTGCTTCGTCGTGCCGGTGCGCGAGTAGTAGACCACGAGCGCCTTCCTATCTCCCATCGTCTGCCCTCCGCGAGCTTCCGCCCTTCCAGGCCTTCTGGGGCACGCGCCCCTACGGAGTCTACAGCGTAAGCTTGGCCCGCGCAACGCCTCTTCGACGCCGTCCCGCGCGGCTGCTCCTGCGAGCGCGTTTGATGCAGCGGAGCGGCGGTGCTAGACTCTCCACTCGCCATGCAGGCCTTCCGCCCACGGTAGAAGCCGTGGAGCCTTCTATGGCACGTCTCAGGTCGCTGCAATCATGGCAGAACTGACCCCGCGAGAGCGCTACCGCAGGATCATCCGGCACCAGCAGCCGGACCGGATGCCCTACGTCTTCGGCCATCCGCGTGCAAGCACGTTCCAGGCCTGGCGCAAGCAAGGCCTGTCCGAGGAGCAACTCAGGGATTGGAACGGCTTCATCGGCGCCGAAGGCCAGGTGGGCATCGGGATGCTCTACACCGGCCCGATGCCGCCTTTCGAGGAGGTCGTGCTCGAAGAGAAGGACAACAAGCGCGTCTGGATCGACGGCATGGGCGTCAAGCGCGTCGACGCCATCCGCCAACCCACCGAAGGCTTCGCCACGCGCAGGTACCTGGAGTTCCCTGTCAAGACCACCCAAGACTTCGAGCGGCTCAAGGTGCGCTATGACCCGCACACGCCGGACCGCACCCAGCCGTCGGGCCGGCCCGGCCGCTACGCGAGCCTCAACCCGGATTCCTACCGCCATTACCAGCCCGGCGCCTGCTGGCGGGACCGTGTGGACCTGTGCAACCAGAGCGACCTGCCGGTCGTCGTCAACACGTTCGGCCTCTACTGGACGGCCCGCGATTGGTGCGGCTTCGAGGGGCTGTCCGTCATGTTCAAGGAGCAGCCGCGCCTGATCCACGAGATGATGGAGCACTGGACCTGGTTCCTGATGGAGCTCCTGGACGGGCCACTCCGCCACGTCAAGGTGGACCAGCTCACGCTGAGCGAGGACATGGCGTTCAAGACACAGCCGATGATCTCGCCCGCCGACATGCGCACCTTCATGCTGCCGCGCTACGAGCGGCTTTACCGCTTCTGCAAGGAGCGCGGCGTGGAGTGCGTCTGCATGGACAGCGACGGACACAACAGTCAGATCATCGACGTCTTCCACCCGTCGGCCATCGACGGAATCTGGCCGATGGAGATCGCTGCGGGCAACGACCCGGAGCGCTACCTGGAACGCCACCCGCGCCTGTTCATCACGGGCGGTATCGACAAGCGCGAGCTGCGCGCCGGCAGGGAGCGCGTCCGCGCGGAGGTGGTGCGCCGCTACCGCACTGCCCGACGCTGCGGAGGCTACATCCCGGCCGTCGACCACGGCGTGCCGCCGGACGTGCCCCTGCGCAACTTCCTCTACATGGCCGAGCTCATCAAGGGATTTGCGAACGGCGGGGACCTGGGCACCTACCAGCCGCCCGGCGAACTGGAGGCGCAACTGGGCGAGATCGAGGAGATGTTCGACGCCACAAAAGCCATCGACGAAGGCTACGCACACTGAGTGATCGCCCCCGCGAATGAGGCCACAGTGAGCGTCTTCCCGCCTGTGCCGCAGAGCTGTCATTCCGAGATCGCCGTCAGGGGAGCGAGGAATCTCGCTGTCGCGGCCCAGAAGGAGAGATCCCTCGGCATCCCATTGCGCGGGATGCCTCGGGATGACATTCGGGTGAGAACGTTGGTGCCAGGATCATCCATCTCAGGCCGCTAACCGAGGAGACAGGGATGAAGCGTGTCAGCAGGCTGGTCGCGGCCATCTTCCTGGTCGCCGCGTGCGGCTGCTCGTCGGCCCCCGTGGACAGGGACGTCGTGTTCCAGGCGTCCACGCTCGACGCTCTGATGGCCGGCGCATACGACGGCCAGATGACGTGCGGCGAGCTCAGGGGGCACGGCGACCTGGGCCTCGGCACGTTCGACGCACTGGACGGCGAGATGGTCGTGCTCGACGGCACGGTCTATCGAGTGCGGGCCGACGGCCGGGCTGAGGTCGTGGACGACCGGACCGGGACGCCCTTCGCCGTCGTTACGCCATTCGACGCGGACATAGCTCTGGCCATCTCCGAGCCGCTGGACTACGGCCAACTCCAGGAGCGGTTGAATGGGGCTATGCCGACGGCCAACGCGTTCTACGCCCTCCGCGTCGAAGGCCACTTCGACTACGTCAAGACGCGCAGCGTGCCGCGGCAGCGCAAGCCCTATCCGCCGCTCGTCGAAGTCGTCAAGGACCAGCCGACGTTCGAGTTCCGCGATGTGCGCGGCACGATGGTCGGGTTCCGGTTCCCCTCCTCCATGCAGGGCCTGAACGTGCCCGGCTACCACCTGCATTTCCTCACCGAAGGCCGCACGGCCGGCGGCCACGTGCTGGAATGCGAGGTTGGCGCCGTCACGGCGGAGATCGACGAAGCCATGCGGTTCACCATGGTCCTGCCCGACACGGAGGAGTTCCGCCGACTGAACCTTACAGGCGGGGCGTCGGCGGACGTGGAGAAGGTCGAGCGGTAGCGGCGCCAGCCACGGGCGGCAGTGCGAACTCATCCCGGGCCGCAAGACGAAGGCGGCAGAGATGCTTGCACGCCTCCGGCTTGCCGGCGCTACAGGAGAGCGTGCCCGCCTGCGGTAGCGCCGCCATCTCTGGCGGCAACCAAGAGCCAGCAGGGATGCTGGCGCTACAGACGCCGGCAGACGGTTCCCCTGGCGGCGCGTCCCTGTGCAGCGGGTCAGGATTCCTGAGGTCCTGCAGAGGCAAGTTGCGCGTCCCCACGCCATTTCCGTCCCCAGATCGCATTCACGGCCGCCAGCGCGATGGCAACCGCCGCGTCGATCAGAGTCAAGACACGGACGGGCAGGTCGAACAGCGGCACTGCCCGATCGAGACGAGCCCAGCCTGCAAACGGCTGCGAAGCGGCCAGGCAGAGCACGAAAAGGAAGGCGAGGCCCGTCGGCTCCACCTTTCGCGCCCTGGCTGCGCAGAGCCACACAACCAGCCACGCGCAGGTCACCAGTGCCAGCGCGAACGTGAACGCGCATGAGACGTAGGGCGCGATGAGCGCGGGAATCGGGATCAGAAGCACGGCAGACGCAGCCGCAGCGATGGCAAGCCGCAACGGGCCCCAGCGAAGGAAGTCACGGCCAGCAGCAAGGTCGACCAGCCATCTCAGCGCCCGCCGCCGCAACAGACGCGGCGCGCCCAGTCCCGACGGAACGGCCGTGTCCGTGGAGGTCCTTCGTTCACGCGCGTCAACCATGCTCAAGCAGAACGCCCACCCAACGGCCAGCGCAGCCAGGAAGGGGATTGCGGGCGGATCGAGTCCCGTCACGCGCCAGTAGGCGAACGCGCTGGCGGCGACGACCCAGCCCCACAGCGAACACAGACCGATACGGCTCACTTTCCACTGCATGCCGGCGAGCAGCCAGAGGATCGGGTAGGCCAGCAGCAGACTCAACCCGGCCCTCTTCAGCAGGCTCGTGCCCCATTCCGGCACCCATAACGCGGCCAACACGGCATCGGGCGCATCGGCCGCCGCAACGACCACAGTGGCCGCGCCCACCTGAAGGAGCATGTTTTTCCACAGAGGGGCCGGCTCCCAGATGCTCTCGGTCTTGGCCTTCTCCGCCATTGTGGGCCCCGTTCTATTGAGGACGGTCAAGCCAATGATGTGATTCTGAGTTCGCCGTACGGCGAACGAAGAATCTCGCCCGCGCCGACGTCG
>CAZSET010000216.1:0-6966 GCA_964605915.1 uncultured candidatus Brocadiaceae bacterium
GGCATCTACGGGTCGATCCGATTGCGTGCCCTCCCGGCGGCGTTCGTGCGTGACGTGGTCGTGCGGCCCCGGGTGGAGAGCGGGCAGATCGAGTTCTCGTCCGACGTCTGGTCCGACCGGGCGTTCCAGGGCCGCCTGGTCTTCGAGGTAGCCGACGCGGCCCGTCCCGATCACGTGGTCAAGCGGTTCGTCCATCCCTGTCGGCTGAACGGCCGAGTTGGCAAGTCGCGTGAGGTGACCGCTGAGGCGGAGCGCGTCGAGTGTGCGTTCCCGTGGCCCGATGCGCATCCGTGGACCTACGATGACCCGCGCCTCTATGTGGTGCGGGCGAAGCTCTACGACGGCGAGGACTGCGTCCACCAAACGCGAGCGCACCGCTTCGGCTTCCGCGAGTTCACGCAACGCGGACACCAGTTCTTCCTGAATGGCGTGCCCACCCACCTGCGCGGCCACCAGATCGATCTGGCCTGGTCGGACCAGCTCCAGTGGGTGAAGGACATCAGGGACGCGGGGATGAACTGCTTCGAGCTGTCCGGACCCGTCTCCAGTAGCTGGTACCGCGGCTCGCCGTATCAGGCGGACCTGTTCGAGGATATCCTCAGCTACGCCGACGAGCACGGCCTTATCGCGCTGCCCATACTGCCGGCCGCACGCGTCCTGAAAGACAGCATCTTCGATGAGGAGGTCGCACGTCTGTACCGCCGGCGGATCGACAAGCACGTGCGGCGGTACGGCAATCACGCCTCGATCGGGATGTGGTACATGAACTTCAACCTGGCCGGCTACCGGTGGTACCACCCGCCAACCAAGATCGACGGCTCATACAAGCCGGACGACGCGACGTGGCGCCAGAAAGAGCGCTACTCGCTCGAAGCCCAGCGCATCGCCCAGAGCGTGGACCCTCGCCCCATCTACCACCACGCATGCGGGAACCTGGGCGACATCTACTCGCTGAACTGCTACATCGGCCCCACCTCGCCGCTGCAGGAGCGCGAAGAATGGCCGTCACGCTGGGCGGTCAAACGCCCCTTCCCCCTGGTCGCCTGCGAACACGGGCTCTGGCTCTTGCCGTACTGGTACCGCCCGCGCCAGTTCCCGCTCAGTGTCGTGTACGCCGGCGAGCCGATCTTCGATGAGCTGGCCGCCATGATGCTGGGACCGCGGGCCTATCGGATGCTCACGCCCGAGGTGTTCGACCTGTATGCCGACGAGAACTACTGGCGCCGGCGCGCGGCTCTCGTCAACGAGCACTCGGGTTACCTCGCGGTCAAGGCCCTCATCGGCCGCCATTCCCTGCGCGCGTGGCGCACGTACGGCGTGAGCGGCATCATCTTCAACGCCATCCAGTGGGACCTCCGAGATGGCCACGGCCAGCCGACGCCCGTGATGGACGCACTCTGGCGCTGCTTCAACCACACCGACTTCTACATTGCAGGGCCCGACGGAGACTTCCCGAGCAAGGACCACAGCTTCTACGCCGGTGAACGGGTCCAGAAGCAAGTCGTCCTCCTCAATGACCTGACTCGCGACGTCGTCGACACGCTTCGCTGGCAGCTCACAGACGCGGAGGGGAAGGCGCTGGCTGAGGGCGAGCTCGAGGCCGTCTTCCGCGCGGGGACGCCGACGTTCGTGCCCTTGTCTTTCGCCGCGCCTGTCGTGGCCGGCCGCGCCGACTTGACGCTCTGCGTCCGCTCCACACTGCAGCCGGAACGACAGGATGCGATCGACGTGCAGGTCTTCCCGCCGGCTGCCGAGGCCGCCGTCAGCGGCCGCGTCCTGCTCTACGACCCGTCGGGCGACACGGCCCGCGTGCTGGAACAGGCCGGCGTGGCCTTTGCGGCGCTGGGACCAGACAGCCGTCTCGACCAGGCGGCGCTCGTCATCGTCGGACGCAAGGGCTGGGACGATGCGTTCGTCTCGCTGGGCGAACGCGTGGGCCTGGAAGACGCGGTAGACAAAGGGCTGAACCTGCTCGTCTTCGAGCAGACATGCCCGGAGTTGCTGGGCCTGAGGTTGACCGAGCGATCCACGCGCAGGGCCTTCACCGTTGGGCCTCGCCATCCCGCGCTGGCCGGTCTGGACGATGCCGACTTCATCAACCTGCGGGGTGCGAGCGACGTCATCGACCCGTACCCCGAAGCGCCGCCCGAGACACAGGGGAAATGGCCCGAGCGCTACTTCAAGTGGGGCAACCGCGGCGTAGTCGCTACCTTCGTCTACACCAAGCCGCATCACGCGCCCTACGTGCCCGTCCTGCACAGCGGCTTCGACCTCGTCGAGTCGCCCCTCCTGGCGGCACGGTTCGGCAGGGGCCGCGTGGTGCTCTGCCAGGTGGACGTGACTCCGCGATACGGCGCGGACCCCGTGTCGACGCGGCTCGTGAACAACTTGCTGGCGCGCCTCACGTCGGCGGCCGATGCGCCCACGACGGGCCGTCTGATCTCGGTGCAGACGGCCGTCCAAAAGCATGGCTTGAAACTGGCGCCCGCCCGGTTCTTCAAAGGCACGCTGACTGACCACCCCCTCCTGGCCGGTCTGCATGACGGGGACGTGTACCTGAAGCAATGGCACGAGCAACCGGTCGCCGTGGAGGCCAACGGCTGGCGGGTGATCGCTGAGCCGGGCCTCGTGGCAGTCAAGGACGCAGGCGACGGCCCGCTCGTCGTCTGCACGCTCGACGCCGAGGCGCTCAGCGAGACTCGCGCGCGGCCGAAGGCCCTGCGCGTGCGGACCATCCTGCAGGCCAACCTCGGTCGCCCACGAGCCGAGCGAGAGCGCTTCATCTCCGCCCCCACCCCGGCCTATGAGGCCAATCCGTGGGAGGAGATGCCGGGCTACATCAACTGGTGAGCGTGTGCCCCTGGCCGGCCTCAGGATGGACCCGCCTCGTCGAGCTTCGCCGCCGGGCAGGGGTCGCTCTCATTGCCGGCCGCGTCAAAGGCCGAGACTGCGAACTCATAGTCGGCCAGGGGCGGCACGAGGCGTAGGAAGGTGTACTGCGCGTGGCCCGGATCGGTGATGGTCGTCACCTTCCGGCCGTTCAGCCACACGTGGTAGCCCGCGACGGCCTCGTCGTCGCTCGAGGGATCCCAGGCGAGCTCAACGCGCCTTTCCGAGACGGCCCGAGCGGCCAGATTCTGCGGCATGGTGGGGCTCTGCACGTCCGACGGCGCGGGCGGCGGCCACTGGACGCGCAACGGGTGCGGATACGCATAGGGCCTGTAGCCGGGCCGCGGGGTGTCGCTGTAAAAGTCCCGGCCCTCCTTGATGTGATCGAATGATCTGCCGCCCAGGTCCTGCGGGTGCAAGTCGGCGTCCTCACCGTTGAGCGTGTTGTTCCACTCGTAGACGGGTTCGAGCAGTTGAGGGGTGTCACGGCCCGCATCGGTGGCCCGACCGGGCTGATCCCGGCCCGGGTAACCGGTCGCGTCTTCGTTGCCGTCCAGGGGATTGGTGCCGTCACACATGGGGCCCCAACTGCCGCACAGTCTCTTGATCTCCTCTCGATCCGACGATCGGTAGTAAACGAGCAGGTAGAAGCCCACTTGCCCTGTGATCGTGTTGTCGAAGATGACCCCCGTCCCTCCACGGGACCGTCCGAAGAGCCAGCCGTTGCCGGTGAACGTGTTCCCGTAGACTTCGCAACTGAAGGTGGACCTGTAATGGCCGCTGTCGAAGCCGTGATGGCCCACTCCGCCTATGCGGTCCACGGCGTCCGTCTGCGTCACCGTGTTGTATCGGAAGACGTAACGGGCGCCGTCATACCCGTCGGTCGGTCCGTCGGGGCCGACGTCAATGAGCGTGCAGTCCTCAATGTAGACCGCGTCGGCCGTGCCCAGGCTCAGAAGCATCTGCCACGACGCGTCGCCGCGGCCCTTGCTGTTGACGGCGGTGTATGCCCTGACAATCGTGCAGTTGTCGATGACGCCGAAGCTGTCGCCGTATGCGAACAGTGCGCCGCCGACCCCGTTGTAGTCGAACTTGCAGTGATCGACGCGCCAGTTACGGCTGCCGGAGATGTTGATGGCGTTTGCGCCGCGGGCGTCGGTGCCCTTGCGAAAGGTCATGCCGGTGACGCGGAACGGCTTGCCCGATCCCCGGACCACCAGGGCAAGGCTGTTCCAGGCATGTGGCGACCCGTCCGTGATGACCGTCTTGTCCACCCCTGCGCCCAGGAGCGTTACCACCTTGTCGCTGATCAGGACCGATGGCGTTCGCTCACCGGGCGGAGTCCAGGTTGCCTCGCCGGCCGGCAGGAGCACCGTGTCCCCGTCCTGTGCCGCGTCAATGGCCGCCTGCACATCCTCCTGTGCGCAGCTCGCCGCCGGGATCACGCGACCGGCGGTCGCGTTCCCGTCAGCCGGCCTCAAACCGGCCAGCGGCAACAGAATCGCAAGCCAGCAGACCACCAGAACCGTCCCGGGAACCCCGCTCGATCTCAAACGCATGTCCACCCGCCCTCCAGTCCACATGGTCCGCCCTCTCGGAGTCCTCTGCGCAGACGAAGCACCTCTTCGGCCCATCCGACCGCATACGGTACCGACGATCGCCTCCCCGGTCAATCGCCCGCCCCTTCTGCCTTGACAGGCCCCTACTGATCACCTACGGAAAGAAGCCTCGAAGTGTGATACTGCTGCGTGCGGTACATTTGACAACTGCCCGGGGGTGCGGTAGACCGTGCACGGGGCGTTATGGCCGGTATCCTGAGCGGGCACAGTTCGTGATGGGAGGAACAAGGGGATGCTGAGGGAATGGGATGTCGCAGTCGTGGATCTGGAGACGACCGGTGTTGAGTTAGGTTACAGTCACCGCGTAGTCGAAGTCGCGGTGGTACGATACGGCCGACAGGGCCAAGTCGTGGGCGATTTCGCAACTCTGGTTAACCCCGAAAGGGACATCGGGAACACGCATCTCCATGGCATAGCAGCTCGAGACGTCCGTGATGCACCCACCTTTGCTGAAGTTGCGGGTACCGTACTCGGAACGATGGCTGGGTGTATCGTGGTGGCACACAATGCTAACTTCGAAGCACGCTTCCTGAAGGCCGAGTTCAATCGCTGTTCCGTTGAACTTCCGCCTCTGGCCTCTGCGTGCACACTTCAGCTCGCCAGCCATTTGGTCACGGGTCTCAGATCGCGTAAGTTGCGAGATATATGCCACCAGGTGGGTATTGACCTGCGCCAACCCCATACGGCCTTGGACGACGCACGCGCCACCGGGGCTCTCTTTGAGCACTGCGTCGATTGTCTCGGCGGATGGGGGGTAGTCTCCCTGAGCGAGTTGGGATGTTCCATCCGCCCGACCCCTCGCGACCTGTGGCCGACATTGCCGACCGGCGGGCGAGTGTACACGCGCGAACACGCGCGGCGGACCCGTGAAGATGCCGGGCGGCTCATGGCTACAGTGATTGGCCGTCTCCCCCAGAGCGGTGCATCTGAGCCCGTACTGCTGCCCTATATGGCCGCACTAGATAAGGTCCTGGAGGACCGCCGTGTCACAGCGTCCGAGGCGCGGCAGTTGCTGGACTTCGCAAGCGGAATGGGTATGACCCAGCGGCAGATGCGAGAGGCCCATCGGCTGTACCTGAGAGACCTGATACAGGTGGCGATTGAGGACCAAGTGATCAGCAGTCTGGAGGACGCGGATCTCCAGAATGTCCGCATCCTCTTGAACCTAAGCCGGGCGGACTATGATGCCGCCATGGCAGAAGCTGCCGCTCTTGCGGGTCAGAGTTCACCACAGGAGCGCGTCGTCGGTGTCGGGACAGATAACCTGGTTGGCAGGAGCGTCTGCTTCACCGGTTCCCTTCAAGGACGTAGGGCAGGCGAGGCGATTTCTCGGGGCGAAGCAGAGGCCCTTGCCCGAGCGCACGGCATGGACGTGCGTCCGCGCGTAACCAGAGAGCTCGATTACCTAGTCGCTGCCGATCCTGACACCATGTCCGGCAAAGCGAAGAAGGCCCGATCCTACGGCATTCCAATACTCGCGGAGGCGCGATTCTGGCAGCTGCTCGGCATACAAGTTGACTGAGCAGAAGCCGGCTCGCGCTCTTCACGGGGTGCGAGGAGATCGGCGCGATTGAGAAGGCCCTGGCCTCCATGCGGTAGCCCGAGCGCGTCACCACGTAGCCGCTGTGCAGGCGCCGGACGCCGGCGCCCCGGATAGCGGACACATCGGAGCAAGGGGCATGTGTTAGTCTGACATTCACGTTTGGCACGATTCCAGCCACGGCAGACTGTTGCCTCGTTACTCTTGTGGCGAAGGAGGGCGAGGGTGCCCCTTTCAAACTACGCACTCGACAAATACGTTGCCCCGAAGCTGTCCAACCTCACTGAGAACTGCGCGCCTGACCTCAAGGAGTTTGGCGTCGTCCAGGGCCACTGGCTGGCCGGTTTTGTCCTGAACTCTATCCTCATTGCTCAGATAGAGCCGGTTCGGCGACAGGCCCTCATGGACTACTTCAGGAAAGCCGAAGGCGCATTCTGTGAGTACCAGGAAGGTCGCGAGTTACTATCGAGTTTCTTGGCCGCCAGGGCCGATAAAGACCAGGCATTCATCTGCCTGTACTTCCGCAGCCTTCGACACTTCGAAACCTCGACGATCTTCGCCTATGGCGCGTACATGTTCTTCGACGCCATCCGGAACAGGTTCGCCCCTAAGGTTCCGAAGATGTTCACGCGTGGAGACCAGTCTGCCCTGCAGCGCTTGAACAGCCTCCAGAACGTTGTCAAGCATGCGCCCGACATGCTCATGAAGGGACAGCTGGATCCGCTACATGCCGTCGCTGTCTGGCTGACTAACCAGGGCCTGGAGTGCTCTGGCTGCTCTCTGACGTTCAGCGAGTTCGCTCATCTACTGCGCGAACTTGCAGATGCAGCCGGCAAACTGCTCGCGGGGATGGGTGAAGGGAAGAACCAAGGCGATCCTGTTTGAGGCCGGCGTTGTCTTCGTCAGAAGCGTGCGCAC
>CAZSET010000217.1:0-2145 GCA_964605915.1 uncultured candidatus Brocadiaceae bacterium
TCGCCAGGATGGGGGTGGAAGAGGCATGACTGACGGGTCGACCGCAGTGGAAGCCCCGCAGGGATACGAGGCGCGCGTGTTCCGTGCGCCGGTGGAGCCGCACTTCGCCGCGTTCCTCCTCGGCCTGTTGGGGCACAAGGGCGAACCGTGGCTGACGGACATCCGGGCGCGACTGGCTGGAGACGACCTGGATGTCTTTGCGGTGGCCTTCCGGGAAGGCGCCCCCGTCGCCAACGTTTGGCTCGGCTCATCGCAGGCATGTCCCGAGAGCGCCGTGCTCGGGCACGTCTTCACGGTCGAGGAGCACAGGCGGCGCGGGCTGGCGGGAGCGCTGCTCGAAGCCGCCCTGAAGGAATCCGACGCCTGGGGCGGCCGGTGGATACGGCTGACGACGGGCAACCAGGCCGCTGCGAGGCTCTACAGCCGGATCGGTTTTCGCATCGTCCTGGACGCCGGAGAAGGGCAGGTTGCGGGTCCACGCTGGGTGATGGTGCGCGGGGACGAGCGTGGGCCCGTGGGCGAGGCCTATCACCGGGCGTCCGGCCAGTGGACGGTCGAGCCGTACGATCGGTCCCGCTACGCAGGGACGTGCCTGCTTCTGTGCGTCGTGCCGGGGACGGCGAAACTGCCCTTGCTCAACATCGAGCAGGGATTCCACGCGGAGCTGCGGATGCTGGAGGCCTATAAAGCCCAGGGACGCGGAGAGTGCCGGTGCAGCGTTCTCGTGGACGCGGCGAACGGACGTGTTCACGGACTGGCGTGCCGCAAGGGCGACTCAACCGAGCTCTACGCACCGCGAGTTGACGAGGCCGCCCGCCGGATGCTGGCGGCTTCGGCAGAAGGGGCGTGAGCCAGCAGCGGAGGGAGCTGTAACACGATGAGCCAGAGCCCCAGAGAAGTCGTGCAGGCGGCCGTGCACTTCCAGGGACCGGACCGCCTGCCCGTGCGCATGGGCTGCTTCGGGTGCGACGACACGGCCTGGGTCGGCGTCAAGAGACGCGGACAGTGGGAGAGAGGGCTGAAGGCGGATGAATGGGGGTGCCGGTGGGAGCACACCGAGCTGAGCAACATGGGTCAGCCCAAGGGCCATCCCCTCAACGGGCCGGAGGAGCACTGGAAGGTCTCGCCTCCGGACTACGACGAGGACTGGCGCTATGAGGATTGCGAAGAGGTGTTCCGGACGGCGGAGCGGGAGGACCGCTACACGCAGACCGGCATCTTCATGGTGTTGTTCGAGCGCATGCACGCGCTGGCCGGTTTCGAGAACGTTCTGATGGGCCTGATGGCCGACCGTGAGAACACGGGGGCCCTGGCCGACATGATCCTCGAGACGCACCTGCGCCTGGTGCGGAACTGCCAGGAGCGCTTCGGCGAGCGGCTGCACTCCTTCAGCATGACGGACGACTGGGGCACGCAGGGGGCGGCCTTCATCTCGATGGATTTGTGGCGGGACTTCTTCCTGCCGCGATACAGGCGGCTGTTCGACGCCATGCACGCGGGCGGGCAGGACGTGTGGGTGCACTCGTGTGGCAAGATCAACGAGGTGATCCAGGGCTTCATCGAAGCGGGCGTCGACGCGGTCAACCTCCAGCAGCCCCGTGCGCTCGGCATCGAAGAGATCGGGCAGCGGTACCGGGGCAAGATCACGTTCGAGTCCCTCTCCGACATCCAGGCGTCCCTGCCGACCCACGACGCGGCCCGCATCCGCGCGGACGCATGGGCGCTGGCCGAGCACTGGATGTCCAGCAGCGGCGGGTTCGTGTTCAGTGACTACGGCGACGGCACCGCCATAGGCGCCGACCCGGAGGCCAAGTCCGTCATGTACAGCGCCTTCAGCGAGGTTTCGCGTGAGCTCTACGGCCGGCCGCTGCCCGAGCCGAAGGTGCCTTCCTCGTGAGGCACGTCTGCGCCGGAAGGCACGGCCGTCTTGATGCTGGGAGTGAGGTGCGTTATCGTCCTTGCCTGGTTCTGCTGCTTCGCTCTAACAGCCTTTCACCTGGAGCCCAACGCAGGGAGGCCGTCCGTGGATTTCGAACACATTGTCATCGACGCTGAAACGCCCGGCACGCAGAACGACGTGTGCCTGATAGCCGACGTGAACGGGGACGGCCACAACGACGTCGTCATCGGCGGCAAGTTGGGGGA
>CAZSET010000217.1:2155-6952 GCA_964605915.1 uncultured candidatus Brocadiaceae bacterium
CGTCTGGTACGAGTACCCCGACTGGACGAGGCACACCATAGGGACGGCGCGGTTCGAGGCGGGCGGCGTGATGCTCGACATCACGGGCAACGGCAGGCTGGACCTCGTCGCCGGCAACGACTGGGGCGGCAACGAGCTCTACTGGTTCGAGAACCCCGGTTCGCCCGATCTGGACTGGCCCAGGCGGCTGATCGAAACGGAGCTCTACAAGTTTCACAACCAGGCCGTCGGCGACGTGGACGGCGACGGAGGAGACGAGATCGTCGTGCTCTCCCAACAGAGCCGCATGATCGTCTACTACGACATCCCCGAGGATCCGAGCGTCAGCCCCTGGCCCCGGCACTGCCGTCACACGGTCTGCGAAGACCTGGAGGTCGAGGGTGTAGCCGTTGCGGACTTGGACGGGGATGGGAAGATGGAGATCGTGGCGGGGCCGTACTGGTTCAAGCGGCGGGGCGACGCGTGGCAGCGCGGGCCGATCGCGCCGGACTTCCGGCTCACCTGCGTGGCCGTCGCGGACCTGGACGGCGACGGGCGATTGGAGGTCCTGCTCTCCGAGGGTGAGAGCGATCCCGCGCGGCTGGCCTGGTTCTCGGACTTTCCGAACTGGCGGATGCACATGCTCCGCGACGACCTGTTCCATCCGCACAGCCTCGGCGTCGCCGACTTCAACGGCGACGGGCTGCTCGACATATTCGTCGGCGAGATGGGCCTGGGCAAGAACCCCGACCCGAAGCTCATGGTCTACCTGAACAAGGGCGACGGGACATTCGAGGAGGTCCTGATCGACGAGCGGCGGCCCACGCACGATGCGAAGGTCGGCCTCATCGGCGCATCGGCGCTGCCGTCCATCGTGGGCAAGTGCTACGAGCCGGGCCGGCGGGTGGACCTGTGGTTGAACAGAGGGTGAGCCAGGCGCCCTGCCCGGGAGTGCTCAACGGCTGATTAGAAGCAAGAGGCGAGGGCAGGCGACGGTAGGGGCACGGCGTGCCGTGCCCGGTGGTCGAGTGGAAGCGTGAGCCGGATGGACGCCTCGATCCAGTTAACGGCCCGCATCCCGTAGCGCCGCCATCCCTGGCGGCTACCTCGAAGACACCTGCCGGCTGGAAGCCGGCGCTACAGGGAGGGGCACGCCGCGCGGCAAGCGGGCCACCGACTCCGGCTCGCCGGGCTTCTGCGAGCTCCCGTGTTCGCCAAGTAGATCCGCTAACTCCAGGAACATCGTCTACACCTCGGCAGGCCGATCCTGGTCGGGTTTCCGGGCGGCGTAGGTGTTATGGAGTTTGGCGAACACCGGCAACGCCTTGACCGCAACATCGAGCGCCTGCATAGCATCCTCCTTGTCGCCCCCAAGCACATTCCCGTGTACTATGGCGTTGCGTTTGTTCTTGACGGCGTCCCATTGGCGGTACCAGGCCGGTGCTTCGCCGCTAAGCGCTGTTGAGGGTTTCACGCCTGTCATGGTCCGGAAAACGAGTTCGCGTTGTCTCCAGGTCCTCAAGCTTTGCACGAGGTCCCGCACGCCCTCGTAGCTCCCTTTGACCTTCGCCATGACCTCGATGAGCAGCTCGTCGCAGAGGCCCTCAACCCAGGTACATGCGAAAACGACGACAGCCTTGTATTCCTCGAAAGCGCACTCGGTGAGTTGCAGAACGCCCCTGAAGGCTGTGTAGTTCTCCTCCCCGCTCAGCCCCAGTCCGTCCTTGACGAGAGCTAGTTCCTTCTCCATACGTTGAGGGCTGAAATCCTCTGTTTCTCTCAGATTCCGAAGCTCCTGCACCACATGGTCAACTTGCTGCTTCCGAATCCCGGGAGGTAGGCCAGACGCCTCGATAGCTTCGGAGACGGTCCGTCTCTCCCGGTTATCCCCAAGCTTGGCGAGGTAGAAAGCCGAACGCAGTATTTCCAAAACGTGGAATGGCGGCCAGGGCCGGCGGTATCCATCATTCCCGCAGTTAGTGCATTGCTTCCCCACACGAAGCCATTCCAAGCCCTGAAGAAGGTAGTTGCAGTTAGGGCAGAGGTGGTAGGAAAGCAAGTTGTGGGCTTGTGCCGGATCGTCGATGAGAACGCCGAGGGAGTCGCTGTTTGGCTTCCTCATAGCAGCTCCTTCTCGTCTGCGGCAAGCCAGCGCGGCTACCCGTACGTCCCCAGCCGAAGGCCTTCGTCGACGAAGAAGCGGTAGGTCTCGTAATCGCACGTGTCCGGTATGGAGTGGTCGGAGTGCAGGATGTAGCCGCTGCCTTCCATGAGGGCGGGGATCTTCTCCGACAGTTCGCGCTCGATGGCCCGCCTGTCGTTGGCCACCAGATTGCGCGCGTCCATGCCCCCGAACAGCGCGATGCGGTCGCCGAACTCCCGCTTGATCCTCAGCGGGTCCATGCCGGCCTTGACCTCCATGACCTGGAGGCAGTCCATGCCGGCCTCGACCAGGCCTGGAATCAGCGGCTCGACGTACCCACAGGAGTGGACGATGACGGGGAGGCCGAGCGAGTGCGCGTAATCGAACGTCTTTCGGTGCCCGGGCATCACAATCTCGCGGTACATCCGGGGTGACATGAACGGCCGCTGTTTGAAGCCCATGTCCTCGTAGAACCAGATGCCGTCCGGCCTGCCGGCCTCGTCGAACAGGGCCTCCATGAGGGCGATGGTGAGGTCCGCATAGGTGTTCACCATGTCGCGCACCCAGTCCGGGTCGAGAGCCATGCCGATCAGCATGTGCTCGTGGCCGCAGACGGGATGCATGAGCTCGAAGACGTTGACGCCCGACCAGCAGAAGAAGCGTTCGGCCCGGGCGGCGGCGTCCCGGGTTGCCCGGTAAGAGTCGAAGTTGATCCGCCGCCGCTCCGGCTTCAGCAGCGGCTTGGCGTGCTGCTCCCAGGTGGGGCGGTCCTTCACCAGGAAGTCCACGTGCTCGGGCGTGGCGTCGTGAAGCTTGTGACGGCGCAGCGTCGCCCCGTTGCCGTCGCGCGTCAGGATGGTCTCCTCCGTCTCCTCGATCACCTCGGGCACGAAGTCCAGGTCGGCCACCGTGCTGAAGCACCAGCACAGGCTCATGTCGAACCCGAAATGGGCGGCCAGGTCCTCGCCGTCTTTGAGGTGACCTTCGGCCTGCCACTTTTTCTGGGTGTCGCCCCAGAAATGCTCGAACAGGCCGATGCGATCCACCGGCTCCCTTCGCAGTATGCGGCCGATGCGCTCGACGCCGGTCAGTTCTGACATGCGGCAGGCTCCCGTCGGATTGCGGTTGCGGTGTGAGCGGGTGCGCGGTTCAGGGCAGCGCGTCATTGCTGCCGGGCGTACCTGCCCATGAGCTGGACCTCGGCCAGGATGTGGCCCTTCATGGCGGCCCGCAGCTTGTTCTTGGAGAAGTTGGGCGGCATGTCCAGCGTCTCGTCCAGGGCGTACAGCGTGAAGTAGTAGCGGTGGGCCTTCCCTTTTGGCGGGCACGGGCCGCCGTAGCCCGTCTTGTCGAAGCCGTTCATCCCCTGGACGGCCCGGCTCGGCGTGCTGATCTCCCCGCCCGTCGGCACCTGCTCCGGCAGTGACCTCGCGGTGCCCGGTATCTCACAGATGAGCCAGTGCGTGAACGTGCCGATTGGCGCGTCCGGGTCGTCCATGATGAGGGCGAACGTCCTGGTGCCGTCGGGCACATTGTCCCACACAAGCGCAGGCGAGATGCCCTCGCCGTCGCAGGTGTATACGGCCGGAATCGTCCCGCCGTTCTGGAAGTCGGGGCTGCTCAGGACCAGGGCGCCCTCGACCTGGACGGGGACCTCCGCCTGCTTGCGCCTGGCCGAAGCCCTGACGATCATGACCAGCGCTACGACGAGTGCGATCACGACGAGCGCCAAGAGAATCCATTTCCGGTTCATCTCTACTACCTCCTCATCCGGCTGGGCGCGTCCGGGGACGGCTTCTATTGTTGGGCCGCCGGACGTTCCTGTCAAGACGCTGGCACGGCCTCAGGCGCGCTTCCGTTGCTGAGACCCGATCAGTGACCTATACTGGCGTCCTCCCCGCGGGCAACGAAAGGCGAACCACATGGCCCAGGTGCAAGTAAGCAAGATCCGGCAGGGCAGTCCGGCGATCAGGCTGTTCATGAGCGACGGCAGCGAGCGGTCGACGTACATGCCGCAAGCCAGGGTGATAGAGCTGCTCGGAGCCCCGCACAGCGGCGTCAACCTGATGTCCTGCTACTACCCGAAGCAGACGTTCTGGCCGGAGCGGCGGCTGTTCAGCGCCCGGGTGCCGCACTACCGCCATTCCGTGGCCGATGCCACGGAGGCGACGCCCCTGAAGGACCTCAACGATTGGACGGACGGGTACTACTCGTTCGACATCGACGACCCGGACAACGACGTGGTCAGGCAGCTTGCCGACCTCCGGCGATACGGACAGGAGCCGCGGCTTACGGTGACGGCCGATATCGACACGCCGGACGAAGACCTGGCGCGCATCGGCAAGATACTCAGGGACTTCGGCCGCATGCAGCTCAGGCTCAATCACGAGGCCAACGGCTGCATGTGGTTCCGCTTCGCCAGGAACGTGGGCAACCTCCAGGGCGAGGAAGCGCGGAAGCTCTACTACCAGATCAGCCAGTTCTTCATCCGCGCGCACGACGTCATCACGGACATCGCGCCCAACGTTGCCTTTGTGGCGTGCTACAACGGTCCGGGCGAGCTCGCCAAGCGGGGACAGATCGGCAAGGGCGAGCTGCCCCACATGGGCGAGGACGAACTGGGCCTGATGTACCTGCTTCCGGACACCATCGTCTCGCTCGACCAGTACGGGTCC
>CAZSET010000218.1:0-3350 GCA_964605915.1 uncultured candidatus Brocadiaceae bacterium
GACGCCGACGAGCGGATCGTCCGGCGGCTGCGGCGGAACATGTCGCGCTCGCCGTTCGACGAGATCGCCGGGTACTACCTGGAGTCGGTGCGGCACCAGCACGCGCGCTACAACGCGCCGACGGAGCGCCATGCCGACCTCGTCATCCCCGGCGGCAGCGCCCAGGAGCCCGAGCGCGCCGCCATCCTCACGGCCCTCTGCGCCGCGATCAAACGTCGCGCCAGTACAGCGCAGAGGCCCGCCGAGTAGGGAGTGGATACTGAGGCAGCCGCCGTGCGGAAGGCAGAATGAGCGAGTTCAGGCAACGCCGGTGAAGGTGATTGCGGCACGGCAGGAAACGGTGCAGGAGGCACGGAGGGCTCACGGGACGAGGCTGATTCGTGGAGGTCTACTGGGCCACCGAAGGGGCGACTGATCTCGAGCGGTCCCAGCAGCAAGTTCTTTCCGCCTTTTCGCGCGTGATTTCGACGTATGGCACGAGTATACATTAGAGCCGCTAGCCAGCAGCATCCAAGGTGCACACGACAGGGCCGGAGGTCCCGGATGACAGATGCGGAACTGATCCGGGCGGTTCAGGCCGGTGACGCGGCGGCTCTCGAAGAGGTGTATAGGCGATACTTCCCGCTGGTATGGCGGTACGCCTATTCTCAGTTCAGGGGCGACATCTCATGCGCAGAGGATGTCACGAGCGAGACTTTCCTGGGAGCCCTCCGGTCGATCTGGACCATCGACCCGGAGCAGGGCTCACTTGGGGGATGGCTGCTGGGCATTGCCCGCCACAAGGCGGCCGACGTCAGGCGCTCGGCTCGGAACCGCTACAGGACGCTGGAAGCCCACGCCGCGCAGACTCCGGAGCAGCACTGCCAACCCTCAGCGCATCTGGAGAGGGGCGAGGTCCGGACGGCAGTCGCCCGGACCATCGAGAGCCTGGCCGAGGACGAGCGGCTGGTGCTCGAGTGGAAGTACCTGGACGGCCTGTCGGTGCGAGAGATCGCGGGTCGCCTCGGGCGAACGGAGAAGGCGACTGAAGCGCTCCTTTACCGCGCGCGGCGCTCATTTCGCAAGCTTGGGCGTAAGCGCGGGCTGGCGCTCTGAGGAAGGAGGAAAAGCCCATGGTTGCGGAACATACAGAGGATGATGACGTCGCAAGGGTCCTGACGCCCAGCTACCACGCGCCAGTGCCGGACGACGGGTTTGTCGACGAACTCCGCGCGCGGCTGCGCCGGGAGTTGGCAGAATTCGCCGCCCGCGGGATCCTGCAACCGGCGGTGCCGGTGGGTCGGAGCGCTACGCGTTCGATGCTGCGCTATTGGCCTGCCATGGGCGTGGTTGCCCTGTGCGTTGGCCTTGCTGTTGCCTTCCTTCTACACGGTCCAAGCAAGGGCGGCACCGAGACTGCAGCTCACAGCACGGGTGTGTTTCCTGCCGACAGGCAGCAGATGATCTCCGAGAACAGACTCGTGCCAGAGCCCGACGCCTTTGCCGGCGTCCTCAGCGCCGAACTGGTTGCAGTGCTGCGCCACTTGGGAGGCAACTTTGCCTTGTTGGGAGGCAACTCGTTTGCCTTGGAGGAGACTCTCCTCGGCCCTGCCGGCATCAAAGGACCGATCAAGATCCCTGGCTTCCGCCTGGCGACCTCGGCTCCCTTCGGCCAGTTGAGGGACGAGCCGATCACGGAAGGCACCCGCATACTGACGTTCCTGAAGCGGGTTGGCCCCGATTCCGACGAATGGCAGGTGGTCCCGTACAAGAACAACGCGTTCTGGGTCGAAGACCCGGCCCAGGTCGGCAAGCTAAGGGACATTGCGTCAGACGCGCTACGCCAGCGCCAGGCATGGCTTGACGCAAACGCCGTCGAGGAGCCGGCGAAGCGTGTGGCAGCGATCTGGCCTTTCCTCTGGATACGCGGATCAGCACAACTGGCCCGCAGGACGCTTATGGACATAGGGGAGCCGGCCGGGGACTATCTGGCCGAACGCCTTGGCAACATGCCACACAATGAGAGGATGCGCCTGCTGAACTACGCGGGCTTCTTCGGGGGAGAGAAACTCCACCACGCGTTGCGGGCCGAGTTGGATAGCCTGCGCGCAAGAGTCATCGCCCTGAAGGCGTCTTCGGATGCTGTCGGAGTCCCGGAGGAGGAAAAGACCAGGCTGGAATGGGAGATGCGGTACGCGCGCGGGGAGATCTACTACGGCCTCGGCGGGCTGGGGCAGTTTGAGGACAGGGGCGACTTGCCGTTCATCCGCGACCTTGCGCTCTGGGCCGTAACGATTCGGGACAACCAGATATGCGAAGCCGCGCTGGGAGCGTTTCACGAGATGCCCGCTGACGAGAACTTGCCCGTCATCGAGACGGTCTGGCAGACGTTCCGGGACAAGGGCGACGATGACTTGGCGCTTAATATGGCGTTCAAGGTGATGTTCGCGCTTTACACGCACAAGACGTTGAGTGCCGTGCCAGTCCTCATCAAACTGCTTGGCGACAAACACACTGCCAATGCTGCCCGCCGCATGCTGACGGACCTAGCAGGGGGGCAAGACCTGGGGGACGAGGCCGGTCCGTGGCTTGACTGGTACCGCCTGCACCAAGCTAACGGGAGTGCCAACGCTCGGCCGAGGAGCCCGTAACGCGGCGGGCTCTTCAGTCTGCCCTCCTCAGGCAGGGGCCCCGTTGCGCCTGACCTGAAGCCTGCCAGGGAGCCGGGCCCGGCCGCCTGGCTCAGAACCGCCAGCCCTGCTTCCTGACCCGCTCGAAGAGCCCGCGCGACATTCGCCACAGAATCGTCGAGACGTGCACGTCGCCCAGCTCGCCTTCCGGGCAGGCCACCGAGTAGCACCGGCAGAACCGGTAATGCCGCGGGTGCTTCTCCCGGTAGGCTTCGAGCACCTCGCCGAACATGGGGAAGCCCTCGCCCGAGTCGGTTATGAAGCAGTCGCCCGGCTTCACCTAAAGCTTGACAGCCGATGGCCGGCGTGGTAAGAGTAAGAATAGTAAGAATCTACCATTTCGGGAGGGTAGCTATGAGAATCACGAGCAAGGGGCAGGTCACGATTCCCGCCCGGATACGCGAGGAGGCCGGGTTGCTGCCCGGCACCGAGGTCGAGTTCGAGCTGGAACGCGGCAGGGCTGTCATCAAGAAGGTCGCCGGAGCCCGGCGGCGCGGGCGAAGGCTCGTAGAGGCCATGAAGGGGAAGGGCACGCTGCGCATGAGCACCGATGAGATCATGGCTTTGACGAGGGGAAAGGAATGAGCCGCGTCCTGGTGGACTCGAACGTCCTTCTCGACGTGATGACCGAGGACGACCGCTGGCTGGTCGCCCGGCTCACCGAGGCCGGACGCCGGCAAA
>CAZSET010000218.1:3360-6873 GCA_964605915.1 uncultured candidatus Brocadiaceae bacterium
ATGAGAACTGGTTGGAGTGGTCCAGCGGTGCGCTCGAACGCTGCGCCGAAGAAAGCGTCTTGTGCATCGACCCGATGATCTACGCTGAGGTCTCCATCCGGTTCGAGCGGATCGAAGAGCTTGAAACCGCCTTGCCTGCGGACATCCTCCAGCGCCTGCCCATCCCTTACGAGGCAGCGTTCCTGGCGGGGAAGTGTTTCATGGACTACCGCCGACGCGGCGGGAAGGGTTCGGCGCCGTTGCCTGACTTCTTCATCGGCGCCCACGCCGCAGTGGAGCGGATGTCGCTGCTGACGCGCGACGTGAGCCGCTACCGGAGTTACTTCCCGAAGCTGCGCCTGATCGCGCCCGGGTGATAGCCTCCTCGTCAGCCTGGCTGCGCAGGGCGAGGGTCGCACGCCAATCGGTCGCCAGACCGAAACGGAGAGTGACTGAGCCGGAGCGATTCGGACGGAGGTGATCGCGCGCAGGGGCAGCTTGTCTGCGTGGCGCACACTTTGCGGGTCGACTACCCGCGTGGGCCGGGCCTGCCCAACGGAGCCGTCGCCGCCTCAGACCATCTGGAGCATAGAGCAGGTTTGTTTTCTGTCAGCCACGATATAGATTGACACAGTGCCGGGGCCGCTCCTCACCAGAGGGACAACAGGGGCCCCACGGAGCCATGAATTCTCTCTACTAACAAACCGGCTCCCGCAGCGACTAATAGGGCGACGGGACAACAGGCGCATTCAGGGACACCGCATGACCGACTGGGATGACCTGCTCGAGGAATACGGATCCATGGTGTGGCGGACCGCTTGCCGCTTGCTCGGACGGACTCAGGATGCAGAAGACTGCGTCCAGGAGACCTTTGTCTCGGCAGTGCAACTGGCCCAACGCGAGCGAGTCAAGCACTGGGAGGCAACGCTCCGCCACCTGGCAACGGCTCGCGCGATCGACCTGCTACGGAAGCGGGGCCGAGTCCCCCAGCCCGGCCAACTCGCGGCCGACCCGCCGGCGGCCGCCAGCGCCGACCCCGCCGGCCTCGCCGAGGCCAACGAACTTGCCGAACGGCTGCGGTCGGCGATGGCTCAGCTGGCTCCGCGCCAGGCCGAGGTGTTCGCCCTCCGCTTCATGGAGGAGATGAGCTACCGGCAGATCGCGCGAGTCCTCGGCATCAGCGTTAACGCCGTCTCCGTGCTGTTGCACGATGCGCGGCAGCGGCTCCGGGCTCTGCTCGGGGAGGATGAAGCACAATGAACGCAGGAAGCCAACCACTCGACGGAATCCTGGCGGAGGCCGTATCCGCTCTGCAGCGTGCCTATTCGACAGCGGAACTGCCCCAGGCCTTGATGGAATCAACGCGCAAAGCCATGCAGGACGCGGCCCGCGCGGAGCGCCCCGGCGCGGCGCCAGGGGCACGGCACTTTGGAGCCAAGTACCGGCGCCTTGCCGTCGCCTTCGCCGGGGCGTGTCTGATCGCCCTGGCGGCGCTCTTGCTCAGCACCGCGGGTGAGCGAGCGGGCACCGCCTATGCCCAGGTCGAGGAAGCCATCCGCAACTCCAGCAAGACCGAGTGGGTCCACGGGATGGAGGGCAGGACTGAACACTGGTTTGCGGCGCGTCCGCCCAGGAGCGCGTGGAAGTCCTCGACGGGCGAACTCCGCTACATCGCTTACGAGTCGAACCGCTGGGTCTCCTATACACCCGAAAACCGGACGATCACCATTTGCTGGGGACGACAACGAGAGGAACTGGAGGGCGTGGCCAGTCTGTGGGATCTTCTGCTTGCGGAAGTGGAACGCCAGAAGGAGGAAGGGAACCTGCTGGAGGTCTCATCCGCAGAGGTCGGAGGCCGGCCGTGCCAGGTGTTTGCGTTCGCTGGCGGAGAAGGGGACTTGGATGAAACGCGGCTGTTCGTCGACATGGAGCACCACCGCCTCATTCGAAGAGAGATCCAGCCACCGAAGGGAGAACCACGCACCGTCGACTTCGATTACCCCGAGAATGGCCCGGAAAGCATCTACGATCTCGGGGCTCCGCACGATGCCCGCATTGTGGACTTGACCGCGCCTACGGAAGTGAAAAAGCTGAAGGCCGAGGTAGAGGCGACTGCTCGCGCGGCTCTGCCGCAGTACTACGCGATAGTCTGCAGGCGCATGAAGGAACACGACCTGATCAATAAGGGGGAGGGCCTCCCCAGCGTTCGGGCGTCAGTCTCGAGCGTCCACGTGAAGGGCGAGATGATGCGCGTGGACGTTTACGAACTGAGCTCCCCGGACGGGATCACCTATCGCGAATCCATGGACTACCACAGGAAGCTCTGGGACCAGCTACCCGCTGAAGACGTGGGCGCCCTTGAGCAGTGGATCGCTTCGAGGAAGCCTACCAGAGTGGTCATTTGCGAAGGCGGAAGAGCGACCAAGATACAACTCGCCGACGAAGGTGGCCTTGAGACTAGCCAGTACACCGTCTCCCTGGCCGTGGAGCCGTACATATGGTGCCTGCCGATACGGTTGCGCAACACGCGCACCCTCGAACCGATGGACGGTGAGTGGGGCCGTCTGGTGGGCTTCGAGAGCTACCGGGGCATCAGCTATGACCAATGGTACTTCAATCCCGGCCGGGACTACGTCTGCGAGTTCCATGAATGGGGCACCGACAACCAGCGGGAGATCCTCGAGCCCGGCTTCCAGGCTGGCGGGGACCCCCATCGCCACGCGATCACGCTGGAACTGAACGAGTACGCACGCACGTCGCGCGGCGTCTGGTATCCACGGCGCCAGACGCAGGTTGACTTCATGAGCGGCTACGGGAGCGTGACCTACGACATCGTCAACCACGTAGACGACTCCCGCACCATCCCCCAATCCGTCTTCGAGCCGAGCAGCGTGGGGGCCGAGGACCTCTCTCCCCGCCGGTAGCTCGGGAACCGAGGGGTCGCGCCGGCGCCTGTCACGATCAGTCCCGTTGAGCGACCCCTTCCGCAAGCCAGGTGCTCATGGCTCCTCGGCCAGGTGGAACAGCTCTTTCACCTTCTCCTTCACGGGCATGTCCACCACGCTGAGCGCCATGGACGCCGTGCGGGCACAGGAGAGCCGAGTTATGAACTCATCTCGCGAGCCCGTGCGACTTGAGGGCACAGTCCCGGCCTGAGCCTGCGCCTTCTTGAACTCCCCGCCCAGGACTATGGCCTCGGTCGCACGGACCTGGAAGGACCGACGGACGGGGAGTTGGGAGTCGCCGGCCTCGAACGGAGGCAGAACCCGTGGGGAGTTGTCGCTACTTGCCAACGCGCAACTCGGGCCGTATCATCGGCCACCACAACCGGCGCCAGTCACACTGCCTGACTCCCTGTGCCATCGTGGGCGTCTCAGTCCAAGGCCGTTCCTGATGCTGATGGCCGCTGCCGGGGCCATGGCAGTCCTCGGAAGGCCGTGGGACTGGCCCCGCCGGCTCTGGGGGGGAGTGGTGGTTCCCAAAGGAGAAGCTATGAAGTGAGCCAACCTCGCAGCCCGGAGTAAGATACGGGTA
>CAZSET010000219.1:0-6795 GCA_964605915.1 uncultured candidatus Brocadiaceae bacterium
GCCCAAGAAGAGATCGGAACAACATGTCTCCAGGCTCTCCTGGAGACCTTGGTCCGATTGGTGCAAGCTTCGGTCAGCTTCTTCATCCCCGGCCTCAAACGCACACACTCATGTCTGCTGCCGCTCGGCGTGTCGGCGGAGCGTCTCTGCAGAGCATCCGCCGGCCGACACGCGCCTCGCCGC
Organism: uncultured candidatus Brocadiaceae bacterium; assembly: GCA_964605915.1. Classification (GTDB taxonomy): domain Bacteria; phylum Planctomycetota; class Brocadiia; order SM23-32; family SM23-32; genus DAOVRD01. The sequence continues at coordinate 184 of CAZSET010000219.1, forward strand.
AGCCCCATTAGATATAGTGCGCAAGTGGGTGCTTAGTGAAATGGATGTTAGGATTTCGCTAAGCAGCATGAGGGCGCGTGGGGCGCCCGACGGGCTTCTGCCGGCCGCCGTGCCTTCGCCGGAAAAAAACAGCACGATCTGGGTCACGGCGCCGGCCTCCTATGTCCCTCACCAATGGCGGCTACGGTGGCATCGGGCGGCGTGGATCGCACAAGGTCCGTGCTGCTTACGCCTGCGGACGACCATTCGCGTAGCCTGAGTGCCATGACCTCCCTCCTCCTTCGCACTTTTCCTGAAGCAGGTCCAGTTTGCCCTTGCACCCCCGGCGCGTCGGCCGGACGGGATGCCTCACCCGCGCGGGCCGGACCGTCCCGCCCGCCACGTACGATGGTACCCACGGGTTGTTAGGCTGGTACTCAGGAGGAGTGAATAACGCGAGAGATACGGCGGGCGGCCTTGAGGCTACGGCGACGGAAGGTGGATGGTGAAGGTGCTGCCTTCGCCAAGTGTGCTCTCGACCGTGACCTTCCCGCCGTGAACCTGCGCGATGTGCTTGACGATGGCCAGCCCCAGCCCGGTGCCCCCCAGCTTGCGGCTGCGCGCCTTGTCCACGCAATAGAAACGCTCGAAGATGCGGGGAAGGTGCTCGGCCGCAATGCCGCAGCCCCGGTCGGTGACGCGCACCAGAACCTCGCCGTCGGCCCGTTCGGCCTGGAGGTTCACGTAGCTGCCCGGATCGCCGTACCGGATGGCGTTGTCCAGAAGATTCAGGATGGCCTGCTCCAGCAGATGGGGATTAGCCTGGACCTGCAGGTCCTCCGGGCAATCGATCCGGACGGCCACTTCTCTCTCCCGGCTGGTGGCCTCGCAGTCGGCGGCGGCTGCATGGAGCACGTCGTGCAGCCTGGTTTCGACCAGATCGATGCCGCCGGTGCCAAGCGCGCGCTCGATGCGCGACAGGGCGAGCAGGTCCTCCACCAACCGCTCCAGCCGGGCGGCGTGCTTGCCGGCGATGTCGAGGAACCGCCTGGCCTGCACGGGATCGGAGAAGGCGTCATCGCGCAACGTCTCGATGAAGCCCTGAACAGCGGTGATAGGCGTCCTGAGTTCGTGGGAGACGTTGGCCACGAAGTCGCGCCGCACGTTCTCGAGGCGGCGCACTTGCGTGATGTCGTTCAGCACGATCACGGCGCCGATCTGCCGGTCCTGCGCATCCCGAAGGGCGGAGCCGCAGACCAGGACGTGCGTCTCGCCGCCGTTATGCAGCACGATCTCGCCGTCTCTTGCCTCGCCGTCGGCCAGCACGGCGCCCACAAAGCGCGCCAGCAGCACGTTGCGCGAGACTTCCTGGAGCGTCCTGCCCTTCGAATCGGCCGGGTCTGCGCCCAGCAGATCGGCGGCCGCCTGGTTGATGCCGATGAGGCGGTGGTCCCGGTCAACGGCGATCACGCCCTCGGCCATGCTGGAGAGCACGGCTTCGTATTGCGTGTTCTGCCGGCTCAGGGCCGCGATCTTCTGGTCCAGGTTCCGGGCCATGTGGTTGAGGGCCTCGGCCAGCCGACGGAACTCGACCGTTTCCGGCGGCAGGATTTTGTGGCTCAGGTCCCCTCGGGCGAACCGTTCGGCGCCGTCGGTCATCTCGCCCAGCGGCCGGCTTATGCGCCTCGCCACGAACATGCTCAGGCCGGCAGCCAGCAATCCCGCAATCAGGGCGCCGAACCATATCCGCCGCGACATGGCGGCGAGCTCGGCTTCCACCAGGTCCAGGGCGACGGACGTCCGAATGACTCCCAGGGGGTTACGCTGGTCCCCGGCGGCCAAAGCGACATACATCATGTTCGTCCTGAGCGTCGAGCTGTACCGTATGGACTGGCCGAAACCTTCGGAGAGCGCCTGGATGACCTCGGGCCTGTCCGCGTGGCTATCCATGGCGGCGGGGTCATCTTCGGAATCGGCCAGGACGCGCCCGTCCGCAGCGATGATGGTGACGCGGGCCTTTGCCAGGCGTCCGAGCTCTTCGGCCGCAGCGCCCAGTGGGGCCAATTCACCCCCTCGCAGCTTGTCGGCGACCTGCGGTCGGATCAGCCGCGCCCGAGCCTCCAGGTCATCCGTCACCTGGGCGTAGTAAAAGTGCCTTACGGAACGCAGGGCGTAGCCGGTCACCCCCAGCACGCACAGTGCAATCAGCAGAATGTAAGCCGGATACAGCTTCCATAGCAGCCGCCTTTGGGCCATGTCTCACTCGTCCCTGAGCCGGTAGCCGACGCCGCGCACCGTTTCGATCAGGTTCCCGAGATCGCCCAGCTTGCGCCGCAAGGACACCATGTGAACGTCGACCGATCGATCCGTCACGATGGCGTCCGGCCCCCGAGCACCGTCCACCAGTTGATAGCGCGTGAAGACCCACCCGGGACGCCTCGCCAGGAAGTGCAGAATGCGGAACTCCGTGAGTGTCAGGTCGACGGGCTCGCCGAGCACAAGCACTTCGTGCCGTCCGGGATGGATGTGCAGGTCGCCGACCCTGACAGGCGACTTCTCGTCCGTCACTTCGGCTGACCTGCGCCGAAGAACAGCCCTGATCCTCGCCACCAGGACGCGCGGGCTGAAAGGCTTGGTGACGTAGTCGTCCGCCCCCAGCTCCAGGCCGGCCACGACGTCGGACTCCTCCCCCTTGGCGGTGAGCATGACGATGGCCACGTGTGAGGTGGCGGGGTCGTTCTTCAGGATCCGGCAGACTTCCAGTCCGTCCGCGCCGGGCAGCATGAGGTCCAGCACAATGAGGTCGGGGACTCGCGACCGGGCCGCGCTCAGGGCCTTCTCGCCCGTGTCGGCGCACTCGACCTCGTAGCCCTCCTTGCGCAGGTTATAGCCGACCAGCTCCAGGATGTCCTCCTCGTCGTCAACGACGAGCATGCGCTCTTTGCCCATCAGGCCCCTCCGACAGCGTCTGAATGCGCCTGCACTCCAGTCTACACGCGCATGTTAGCCCGGTGTTAGCTCCGCAAGGGAGCGGCCGGCGCCGGCACGCCCGGAGGTGAGCACGGGAGGCCGGCTGACAGATATATACACGAGGAGGAACGACAACGGAAGGCTCGAGGCAGACGCCTGCGCCGATGGGCCCCGGCGCTCAACGGCCCTGCCCCCATGGCCGGCGTTGTCGACCGCACTGCTCCGTGGGACCTCGAAAGCCCGCTCTCAGGCGCGCGGCGCAGCCCCCGGTTCCAGAACGGCGGTGCCGTCAGTCTCGAACAGGAGCTCGTCGCGGCACACATCGCCGACGACACACACTGCCGGAAGATCGCTCAAGCCACGGCCCGCAATCACTTCACGGTAGACCGGCGCGTCCTCGGCTCGCTTGATAAACACGGTCGCGTCGCATATGTCGTCCAACCCGGCCCCCGTCTGCGACACCAGGGCCTCCACCGTGTCGAACGTCCGCATCATCTGAGCGCGAGCGTCCCCCGGGAAAAGGCTCTTGCCCTCTTCGTCGATTGCAGCCGTGCCCGAAACCTGGACGTGAGTAACGTCGGGCTCTCGGATGGCACTGCCGCGCGAGAAGGCCGAGCCGTAATCGAAGGCCTCATTCTGCTTGACGTTGCTCATGAAGGCGACTTCCGGCCCGCCGCCTTCCCCGGGGCACAGGGCCAGCACGTCCATCACACTGGCTGCGCCGAGGGCATTCTCCCCCTGAATGCCCGTGCTGGAAGGCAGATGAGGCCTCTGGACGGCCCCGCCACGCTCCCGCATCAGGCCGAAGTGCCGGTACTGGGCATTCCGCGCCTCGTTGAAGGAATCGTACCATTCCAGAATGCGGGACAGGTAGATCCAGGTCTGCACCACGTCATTGTAGGTGGCGCCTTGCGCGCGCAGGATGGCATCGACGCGTTTGAACATGTCCCTGGCCTGCCACGCCCGGTCGCCGCCCTCCGTTCGGCCGTGCACGCTTTGCAGGATGAAGAATCTGGCCCCGCTTCGCTCCCAGCAGCGCCCGCACGCGGCACCATCGTGGTGGACCATTCGGACGCCGTCCGGACGCTCCGGGCGCACCGCGTGCAGCTTCAGACCAGCCATGCCCTCCCCCCAGACAGGCCGGCCCTGCACGTAGGTGAGGGGCAAGTCGCCCGTTATGCCTCCAGCAGCGAGTGCACGCTGCCGTGCCCGCAAGACGGTGGACTGCGCTTCGAGGCTGCCGAAGATGCGCTCGTGGACGATCTGCATGTCCCGCGCAGTCAAAGCCTCCGCAATCCGCTGGTAAGCTTCTTCACAGGTGCGGCCGACGTCTGGCGGCTGCTCCGCCACGGAAGCGACTATGTGCATCTGATCCTCGCCCGCCCGCGTGAACCAGATGGTCAGCGCTTCGTGCCGGTAAACCTCGCGTTCGCTCATTTCTGTCCTACGCATAGATGCCTGCGATTGGCTCAGGATATACTACTATGTGCGGGGCCTCAGGGCAATTGAACGCCGGCGCGAGGCGACCGCCACATGGCCCTGAACGCCCTGCACAAAGGGTTAGACGTGCTCTGCGCCGCTTCTCTTACTCCTTGTGCGGTCCCCAGGGAAGCGAACCCGCGGAGTCCTGGTCCGGCGCTTCCCTCGGCGTGGCAGCAGTCACGGCCACGTCCACTCGCATCCACGGTTCCGAACGGATGACGCCGGCTATCTCCTCCAGCCTGACGGGGACCGGCTCCCGCACAAGCTCGGGCAACTGGAAGAGCTTGGTGAAGGAATCGTAGAAGGCCGGGTCCTCTTGTGGCAGAACGAACGCCTTTGAGCACTTGCCGGCCTCGCCCACGTGAGTGAAGTACGTCTTCAGGAACAGCCCGTCGCCCCGCTTGCTGCTGAAAGCGAGCCAGCGGCCGTTGCTGGACCAGGAATGCCAGGACTCGGCACGGTCGCTGTTGCAGGCAAGCTTCTCGTAACGCCCGGTCTGCATGTCCATCAGGTAGAGGTCGCTGTCCGGCTGAAATACGGGGAAGGGGCTGCGTTCCGACATGCAGAAGGCCAGGAACCGTCCGTCGGGAGAGAACCTGGGCTGGCTGATGCTCAGGCCCGTCTGCTCGGCCGCCAGGACCGTCTCGAGCTCGCCCCAGGTGTTGCTCCCGAGGTCGTAGCTGATACGGACCAGGTCGTACTTGAGCTTCTCGAAGTTCTCCGGCGGCACAGTCTTGCGATCCGACCACAGCATCGGCGCCCTGCAAAAGTACAGGTAGCGGCCATCGGGCGACCACTGCGGCCAGCTCTCCAGTACGTCCGGGTCGGAGATGCTCGGCGTGGACGCGACCTCCTGGCCATCGACGAAGTAGAGCCCCATGTCCGACTCGATGTCCAGGGCGTCCCTCACCTCCGTCTGTGCCTGGTGGAAGAACTGGACGACCTTGTTGACTGAGAATGCCACGAGCCTGCCGCTCGGGTGCCAGGACGTGTATGCAGCAGGCCGCGGGCTGTAGCGCGTCCGCGCATCGACCTTGCTGACGACGCCGTCCTGGATCAGCAGCATGCCCAGGCCGTAATCTTCCTGCCCGCTCCGGAAGTGGATCGCCATCTTCTGCGTGCCCTTGTCGAAGAACGTGTGGCAGTTCACACACCCCAGGCCAAACGAGCGATTGTCCAGAATCGCCACTTCGTCCCACTGCCGCACGTCGCGCTGGTAGATGCCCATGCGCACGTACTCTTCGTAGAGCACGTTGATGCGGCGGTAGACGAGGTAAGGGTCGATCTCCTCCCGCGCGACGTGGTTGGTGACCGTATCGAACCGCCGCCACCCCTCCCGTGCCTGCACGTAAACGTCGAAGTTCACCTCGCCGCCCCGGTTGTGCGCCAGCAGATCGCGCCAGGCCCGGAGGGGAATCTTGACCGAAGGGCTGGAGCTGCACAGCTCTATTGGCTCACCGGCGCCGCCGTGCACCTTCACGCGGTAAGCGGTTCCCTCCTCGGCAACGATGAAGTTCAGCGGAGCCATGTTCGGGGGAACCACCGTCCGGGAATAGTCCGGCCGAATCCGGGGGGGCCTCCCTGCCACTTCGTACCCCTCGATGGGCTCCGGCCGTCCGGCGCGGGCGTAATGGTAGAAGGCGCCCGCCGCGCAGCCGACCGCTGCAAGCACTGCCAATGCGATGTAGAGCCTCCGTCGGCTCATCCGGCGACTCCCGAAATGCCGAACTTGAAATAGAAGAAGTAGCTGTCCCCGAACTCCGGGGCGGCCGCCTCGCGCGCGCCCGCCGTGTCACTCCCGAAACGCTTCAGGATCGCATTGAACTCCCCCAGTCGGCTCAACGTCTCCCACCGGATGGTCCGGTTCCCGAGCTCGAGTGTCGTGCCGCCCGCGAGCGCGTGGAGGGCCAGCGCCTCCTCGTAGTGGCGCGGAATGTGGGGGTAGCTGAAGTCCTCGAGGCGCCCGATGTTGGCCACGAGGCCGTCCAGGTCTCGCGTCAGAAGGTAGCCGGCCATGAGGTACTCGAAAGCCATCCGATTCCGAGGATTCCTTTCCAGTAGATCGAGCAGCATTTGCTCGATCGGCCCGAAGCCTATCGTGTCCTTCACAAGCATCAGCGATCGGATGTGCTGCATCTGCTCGTCGGCGGACAGTGTCGGATCGGCCTCAAGGCGCGCAAG
>CAZSET010000220.1:0-1138 GCA_964605915.1 uncultured candidatus Brocadiaceae bacterium
GAAGGATCCGTTCACTGTCTCTGAGCGAGACGAGGACTTGGCGGGCCAGTTCCTCCTCGAAGACGTAGTCGTCGTCCACCTGGGGCACTAGGTCGTCCGGCATGATGTCGGCCATGAACTCCACTCCGAAGAGCCGGGTGCGCTTCTTGAGCCCGGCCTCGGTGGCCTCGATCCCGGTCTCTTTGAGGTATGCGGCCAGGTCCTCGCTGATGAGGGGCGCACCCGGACAGCGTTCGCGGTATCTGTCAGGGCCCATCTCGTGCACCTCGTGAAGGTGCCCGAAGAGCTGATGTGACTTCTCGCCACACAGTCCGCAATAGACTTCCATGTATCCGTCCTTTCAGTAGGAGGAAAGGGCCCGGGTGTTGGACCGGGCCTGGGGTGTAAGGATGCCGCTGCCGGTAGCGTCTTGACGACTACGGATCCTGCTCTGCGCCGGCGCGGGCCAGGTGTCCGCAGAGGCCGGCCAGGAAACGTGACATGTTCCCGGCCTGCTTCTGCCGCGAGATTGGCTCCTGGGTGTCCGGCGGAAGGGGCTTGCCGATCACTTCGACCTGTTCAGACTCCAGTTCCAGAACGACCCGCCCGTTCTCCTCGGAGTACCACTCGATGTAGACGCAGTCCTTCGTGTAGTCATACGGCGGCAAGCCGGCAGTAATGTCGCCGACCTCGCCCGTCTGGACGGGTGAGAACCGGCGCATGTAAGAGCCTTGCCTGGGCTCCCCCGCGGCTTCCGCCTGGTTCCTGTCCATGGGTTGCGGATTCCGCAGACGGATGCGCGTGCCGCGTATGTCACGGTGGAAGTCGCCGTTTAGGTTGAGCTTGACCTCCTCCTCCATGCCGACGAACCGCAACCAGCCGGTCACTTTTCCCGGCACCGTATTGCTCAGTTCGCCAGCGATCAGGTTTTCATAGGGTCTCCAGGCCATGTTCACGGCCTCCTTTCGGTACAAAGATGGAGCACGGACCGGGCCTGATGGTTAGTAGCGTGTTGCGACTGTTGCCATCAACGAGCCGGACGGTTCATGATTCCTCGTCAGGACTGGCGGCTTCGTCCGCTCTCCCGGCCAGATCGATGACCTGGCCGAACTCCTCGCCTGGCGCTTCAGGAGCTTCCCAGACGCTGACGGTGCATGGT
>CAZSET010000220.1:1148-6739 GCA_964605915.1 uncultured candidatus Brocadiaceae bacterium
CTCCCACATTGTCCGGTCCTTCCTCATTGTCGAAATCGCAGACAACGGCCCGGACCGCACCATAGCCTTCGATCCCCTGGACCAGTCCTCCAGAAACGAAGATGACGATCGTGGGGACCTCATTGGGATTCTGGGCCCATTCGTCGGCGCTCTGCCCTTGTTGGTCGGAGCGGAAAGGCGTTCCGCATAGGGGGCAGAACAGGTGCTGAGCTAGGTCCCGGCCGGACCGGCCCTTCTTCAGCAAGGCAAGGTGATACCAGGACCCGCAGTGCGGGCAATCGTGCGTGACCGTCTCGCGGTTGGCGCAGCAGCTCTTGTGGTATGTGTGGAGGACGATCTCCTTGTCGTAGTTGGGATGCCTGTCCTCGACGACCTGCACGACGGTCTCGCCGTCTGAGAACGCTTGCCGGCAGAGGCCGCAGACCGCGGTTTCGGACCTCTCCTGATCTGAGGTGCACATGCGTCATGCCTCCCCATTAATGAAGAAGAAGGGGCCCGGTCATCCCAAACCCCCTCGTGTAACCCCGATTGTTGCCAGGCAGATTACTCCGGCTCGACTGGAGCGATCGCCAGTGCCTTTTCCTCCAGTGCTGTCGGCGTCATCTCGAGCAGAACGTTAACCTCCGTCCAGAGCTGTTTGATCTGGGTGGCTGAGGTCGCAAGCCACACCGTGTCGAGGAGATTCTCTTTTTCGGCCCGGAGTGCCAACACCTGTTTGCCGAGATCGGACTCGGCCAGGATATCGGCCTCCAGAGCGTTGGCCCTGGCGCTCACGGCCTCTTCGACCTGATAGTCGTAGCGACCGGAGTATCCACCCCTGTCGAGCTCCTCATCGACCGGGGTGCCGTTGATCGCGGCCCTCTGCTCGGCCCTGAGCCGGCGTTCCCTCCGGTCGATTTCCTCCCGCTGCTCTTTGAACTGTTCGAGGGTCCACTGCTGCTCGTCGATTCCGAGGCTTTCGTAGGCCTTCTTGCGCGCCTCTTCGGACACGCGCTGGAGTAAGGTGGGATCTTGCTTGGCGACCAAGGTTTCGACGCGCCGGTCGATCTTTTTGGCGATGCGCTCTTTCCAGTGGTTGCGCTCGGTAAGCGTCAAAGTCATGATTGTTTCCTCCTTGCCCATGGTAGCGTGGTTGCCGCCAGGGGGCGTACAAGCAAAAAGCCCCAGGCTCACATGAGCACCAGGGTCGTTGAGAGAAACATCCTCTTCCGCACATCGCTTCTACGTCACGGCAATGATCGGCATCGCCTCCCTTCCGCTTTCATCCCCGTAGTGATTCAGGTCGCTTCCTTCCCGGCCTGTCGCGCTGAAACGCCCTTCGCCGTCAGGTGCGTCGTACCCGTAAGCCCACCTCGGCGAGCATACGGGGCAGGCTGCGGATGAAGGACCGATCGACTTGCCTCACCTCCTCCGGCAGGTCCTGCCAGTCGACCAGATAGGGAGACGTCTTCTCTGCGTCGTCCCTTCTCGGCCCGAGCCGCCAGCCTTGCAGACGCCGCTCCGTCACCCATCGTTGGTGTTCCATCCGGCCGAGCCGTTCCACTTCATCCGAGCTGAACTCGAACGAAGTCGGGTCCCAGTCCGGGGAACTGATCACCTCGCAGCCGGCCTGCTTCAACTTGACGCAGACGTGGTCCGCCTGCCGGCGGTTCGATTCCTTCAGCCACTCGGGCAACTCGTCCCACGGGACAAGGTGCGGATTGTCCTGCCGCGTTGCGCCAGCCTCCTCCTGCTGCCGAACGTACTGCTCGTGCAGCGCCTGGGCGAGCCTCTCATGGGTGCCTTCCAGCACGATCCCGGGCGTGCACGTGTGCTCGAGGAGCCGAAACACGTGCAGCCCCGCGAACTCCTCGCCGTCGCCTACCTCCAGCAGCGCCGCCACCCCTCCATCCTGACTCAACGCGGCCACAGTGATGGCGTTGGCGCCCATCTCCGCCAACGTCCGGTTCACTGCCACGGCTGCCGGCAGGCACTGGGAATCCTCCTCCAGGCAGACGTAGGCCGCTTGCACGTCGGCCATGCCCTCGGACCTGCACAGGCGTTCCAGGGCTCCGTAGCCGAGCCGCGCCACATCTACCTGGTGGCCTTCGATGTGGCACACTTCGCTCAGCCCGGGAGACTCCTCCGCGAGGGCCTGGGCGGCCCGATCCGCATCCTCGGCGGCGACGCTGATGCGGAGCTTCGTTCGGAGCTGCTGCCATCTGGGGGCCCAGCGACGTCCGGCTTCAAGCACAACGCTCCGGCCCATCTGACCCAGGCCTATCACCAGTATGTGGACGGGCGCGGCTTCCTCCGGCTCCTCGGTCAGGAAGGAATGCTCCGTGAGCAGCCTTCGGGCCCCGCTTTGGTAGACGTTGAAGAAGCGCAGCCTGAGCCGGCTCAGCCCTGCCGAGGCGAGCTCCTGCCGACGCAACAGGCGGCAGTGGTCCGGATCAACGAGATGCACAACGGCGGTCAGCGGTCCACCGTCGCTGCTGTTGCGCGCCGCGCGAGCGTTGGCAGCGATCCTCAGGTTCACCCCGTCGTCACCGCTGGCGGCAACGAGGTAGCGGGCGCCGACGATGCCGGCCTGTTGCAGCACTTCGGGGCCGGCGGCATCAGCCGTCAGGATCACGGCCCCGAGTTCCCGGCACGACTCCAGGTTCTTGTTCTCAGGATTCCGCTCGATCACGGCCACGCGCTGGCCACGGCCCAGGAACCCCTCGGCCAGCAGTCGGCCCTTACTGCCCAGGCCGCAGACGATGGCATGGCCTCGGCGCCGTCGCAGGCGCCAGCGTTCGTATCGCTGACGGAATATGAGCAGCAGAGCCTTCACGGCCGTGACAGCCGCCACGGCCGGCGCCAGGTAGCGGGCCACTTCCAGCGTTGTCGGCACCGGTGGGTCCACGGCGCCGGATTCCAGCGTGAATAGCTGGAGGGCCAGGTAGCCGATATCCAGGCGACTCAAGGTCTGCCCGACAAGCTCGGCGCGCCGGGCGAAACCAATGCAACCCACCACAAACGCCAACGCCCACAGCACGCCGATGACAACCCACTTGTAGTCGGGGCGACCTCGCTGCACAAACCGACGCCACAGGCGCACGAACGCGCTCAGTCCCTCGTCTCGAGCTTCCGCGATTGGATGTGCCATTTCCACCTCCGGGGTCCCGCGCCGCGCGCGACCGAAGACTAGGCTACCGAGGCCGGGGGCATGCTAGGGGACCGGTGCGAGACCGTCCAGTCCGGACCGCTGCCCGGCCGCTGATGTCCGACCCCCGCTCGGCTTTCCAGGGCTGCGATAGCGGAGAAGGCGACAGCGCCGCGAGCCTGGGACCGGCGGCGCGCAAGGAGGCCGGCTTCCGCGCTCAGGACCGGGTCACCCGGCCTCTTCGACCCGGTAGCCCAGCTTATGGATGGCCTTGAGCGTGCCGGCCACCGTGGCCAGGTCATATTCCTTCTCGCCCTCCGGCAGATCTTCGTAAGGCACTAGGCAGGGATGAGTGCGGGCGATCTCGCTCCGCTGCGGCCCGTATTCCCATCCATCCCGAAGTCTCTGGGCAGCCCAGATATCGTGCACGTTACGGGCGAGTAGCTCTGCAAGTTCGGCCAGTCCCGTGGGGAACTCCACGTTCGAAGTGTCGATTGGCGCGGGGCGGTAGCCGCGGGCCGTCTCCCGCCCCTGGCGGCCGGCGGACGCGGCGACGGCACGGCGTGCCGCGGCCTCCCGCTCCCCAGCGGCCCGGCGGTGCAGCTCTTCCGTGAACCCACCCGCGATGATGCCTGCGGGCAGTGCAAACGTCGCTATGCCCAGAAGCGCAATGACCGCCCCAATGCACCTTCCGGCCACCGTCACTGGGCAGAGGTCGCCGTAACCCACGGTGGTGAGTGTCGCCACGGCCCACCACATCGCAGCGGGAATGCTGGAGAAGGCTTCCGGCTGAGCTACGTGCTCCACGTAGTACATCGCGCTGGCGGAGACCACGAGAAGGATGAAGACGACGAACAGGGCCACGCATAGCTGCTCCTTCTTCGCACGCACGGCCGCCCCCAGCGTGCGTAGCGACTGGGAGTAGCGCGCCAGCTTGAAGACCCGAAGCAGACGAAAGGCCCGCAGAAAACGCAGGTCCAGACCCACCAGCGCGGGGATGTAGAACGGCAGGATGGCTGCCAGGTCAATGATCGCCATCGGGGTGACGGCGAACCGGAGCCGGCCGAGCAGCGGGTGCCGGTAGCGGTACACGCTGGTGCAGCTCCACAGCCGCAGGAGGTACTCCACGGTGAAGACGGCCACCGAGAACACTTCGAAACCGTGAAACCAGGCGCGGTACGGCACGCCCACAGCATCGACTGTCTCCAGGACGACCGCGATAGTGTTAAGCGCGATCAGAGTCATGATGCCGATTTCGAACGTCCGGCTGGGTAGGTCGGTGTCTTCGCCCAGGCCCTTTTCCATCGTCTCGAAGACTCGTCGTCCGATCGCACGTGCCACCATCTCTCGTCCCTCCGCTCAGTGCGGTGGATCCGTTCTGCCGGGCCGTCCACAAGCGGTGACAAGGGCGGAGGCTCCCGTCGCCCCAGCTCCTCGGGTCCTCACATCAAGGCGAGCTCCCACCGGACTAACGGGAGCCGGCATGTTTCAAGACGGCGTCGGAGAACTCGCCGAACTCATCGCTGTCTATGAAATCCAGCCCCGCCTGACCGGTCGTCACCCGTGTGTCGCCTGCCAGCACGTACGCGGGCCTACTGCCCACCTGACCACGCCAGTAGTCGCAATAGGGCCGTCGCCCCCGCGTCAACTCGATCGAGCCGAACGTCGTGGCCTCCCTGCACGAGTGTACGTCGTAGAAGTACTGCCGCACGTGGCGCCCCGTGCCGTGGGCGCCGATGCCGCCAACCAGCGCGATTGCATCCGGCGCCACCAGTCTGGCCAAGTCGTCCACGTCTTCTGGATCCCTGAAGGAACATGCGATGCCGCGGTCCGCGAGCGGAGCGCAGAGGACATCGGCGAAGTCCGCGTCGTACTCGTTCGTCAGCAGTGCCACGGCAGCACGCGCTGAGCGCTTGACCTGCGCGAGCCGCTCTGAGAGGTCGTGCATTCTGCGCCTCACTGCTTCGGCCTGCTGCAGAGCGGGCTCCAGCTTGAGAGCGGCGCCATAGTGCTCCGCCGCTCTCGCACTGAGCCTGTCACGTCGTGTCAGTAGGTCGGCCGCCCTGACCAAGTCGCCTGCGGCGCCACGCATATTGCCCTCTTGCTCCCAGCACCGTCCAGCCCGCACCAACAGGGCCGCCGCCAGCTCTCGGTGGCCCTCCGCCTCGGCCCGCTTAGCCCATTCCTCGGAGATCTGAGCGGACGCTTCGAACTCCCCGTGCGTCTCCAACGTCAGCGCTTCCATTTCGAGAGCCCAGTTCCTGTCGGGGACACGGCGGCAGACCGATCGTAGCCAGTCCAGCAGGTCCGCTGTCACTGCCGGGTCCACAAGATGGCCGTGCTTCTTGAGGAACACGGTCGAAGTGTTCGCGTAGGCGAGCCAGTTCTGCTCCTCGACGGCGGTCTCATGCTCTTGCGAGAGAAAGCGGCCCAAGCGACACAACTCGAGCAGGTCGGCGTGCAT
>CAZSET010000221.1:0-5184 GCA_964605915.1 uncultured candidatus Brocadiaceae bacterium
TCTGCCCACATTATAATGGGTATGCAAGGGAGCTTTTCCCCGACAGGCTCCTAGGCAGGAACGATTCTCCCCGGCGTCGTGCCATTCATGACTTGTCATTTGTTATTCTTCATTCGCCCTCAGGGCGCCCCTCCTGCTCGCGTTTCCCGGGCACGGCACGCCGTGCCCCTACGGATTGGCGGTACGTGAGCGTGCCATTCAGCACTTGTCACTTGTCATTTGTCACTCGTCCGATATTGCTCCGCCTGGTGGCGGACGATCTCGCCCCGGACCATGTAGATGACGTCTTCGGCGATGTTGGTGGCGTGGTCGGCGATGCGTTCCAGGTGGCGCGAGACGGAGAGCAGGTGGGTGAGGCTTTCGACCTGGTCGGGGTGCTCGCGTATGCCCTCCCCCACCTGAAGGTACATCTGGCGGTTCATGGCGTCCACTTCGTCGTCGGCGGCGCAGACGGCCAGAGCGGCCCCGGCATCCAGGTTCACCAGGGCGTCCAGGCTCTGCTTGACCATGGCCTGCGCCTTCTCGGCCATGCCGGCGAAGTCGAACGGGATGTCCACTTTCTCGTGGGTGGCCAGGAATTGGGCGCGCTCCGCGATGTTGACAGCAAGGTCGCCTATTCGTTCCAGATCGTTGTTGATCTTCAGAACGGCGACGATGAACCGCAGGTCAATGGCCACGGGCTGATGGAGGGCGAGGATCTTGAGGCACTCCTCCTCCACGTCGACCTCCGCGTGGTCGATTTCGAGGTCTGCGTCGATGACCTTCTGGGCCAGGCGCGAGTCCCTTCTATCCAGGGCGCGCACGGCATCCCGGACGCTTTCCTCGACCATTCCGCTGAGCGAGTAGATGCTGCGCTTCAGCTTGTCCAGGGCGCGTTGCAGGTGCTTGGGCACGGCGGTCCCCCTTATCCGAATCTGCCGGTGATGTAGTCCTCGGTCTCTTTCTCGCGCGGCTTGGTGAAGACCTGGTCGGTGAGTCCGAACTCGACCAGTCGGCCCTCGTAGAGGAACGCCGTCATGTCCGAGACGCGGGCCGCCTGCTGCATGTTGTGCGTTACGATAACGATGGTGTAATCGCCGCGCAACTCGCCGATCAGGTCCTCGATGCGGGCGGTCGAGCGCGGGTCGAGGGCGCTGCAGGGCTCGTCCATCAGCAAGACGCGGGGCTGGACCGCCAGGGCGCGGGCGATGCACAGGCGTTGCTGCTGGCCGCCCGAGAGACCCAGGGCGTTGTCTTGCAGCCGGTCCTTCACCTCCTCCCAGAGCGCGGCGCGGACCAAGCTGTCCTCCACGACCTCGGCCAGCCGCCCCCTGCCCCCGACGCCGTGAAGGCGGGGGCCGTACGCCACGTTGTCGAAGACGGACTTGGGGAACGGATTGGGCTTCTGAAACACCATTCCCACCGCCTTGCGGAGCGCCACGACGTCCACGCCGGGGGCGTTGACATCCTGGCCGGCCAGCGCCAGCACGCCGCTGGTGCGACAGCCGGGGATCAGGTCGTTCATGCGGTTGATGGCGCGCAGGAACGTGCTCTTGCCGCAGCCGCTGGGACCGATGATGGCCGTGACCTGCCGCGCGGCGATGTCCAGCGCCACTTCCCTGACCGCCTCGTTGTCGCCGTAGAAGACGCTGAACTCCTCCGCCGTCAGGATGGGCTTCCCGACGTCGATCTCACCGGCGCCCGGCCTGCGGTCCTGACCGGGCCGGTCCGCCACGACCCCAGTCATGTTCACCGATCGATCATTCATGCTAGCCTCTGAGTTTCTTGCTGATCCGCGCGCGCAACACGATCGCCGTGATGTTCAACAGGAGGACCAGGACGATCAGCGTCAGAACCATGCCATACTGCACGTGGCGTATCTCGTCGACGGCCGCGTGCTCGGTGCACAGGTTGTAGATGTTCCACGGCAGCGCGGGCGTGGGCTGCGAGAGCGTCTCCCAGAGCTTGAGCGGTTTGCCCAGGCTGACGGCCGCGGTGAACATGATGGGCGCCGTCTCGCCCGCGGCCCGTCCCATGCTGATGATGATGCTGGTCAGCACGCCGGGGATGGCGGCGGGCAGGATGACGGAGATAGCCGTGTGCCACCTGCTGGCGCCGAGGCTCAGTGCCGCCTCCTTGTAGGTCTGCGGGACGGCGCGAATGGCCTCTTCGGAGGCACGGATCACGGTGGGCAGCACCAGGACGGCCAGCGTTAGAGAGCCGGCCAGCACGCTCTTCGAGCCCGAGACGTGAAGCGAGTTGACGAAGAACGCCAGCCCGAAGAGCCCGAACACGATGCTCGGCACGCCCGCCAGCGTGCTGATGCACGTACGCAGCACGCTGATGAGCCGGCCCTCTCCCGCGTATTCGGCCAGGTATATGGCGGCGACGATGCCCAGCGGAGCGGCGATGAGCATGGCGCCCAGCGTGAGATATAACGTTCCGAGCACGGCGGGCCAGATGCCTCCGAAGAAGTGGGCGTCATACGATTCGTCGAAGAGGAACCGCCAGTAGACCGTCAGGCGCGGGCGCAGCATCTGCTCAAGGTTCTGCTCGATGTATCCGAACAGCGGTTCCAGGGACGTGCCCTTGAAGTCGTTGGCGCGGGGGACGTCGAGCGGCACACCCATGCGCGTCTCATCCGAGTAGTCGTACTCGACGCGATAGAGCAAGTCGTGCAGCTTCGCCCTGGCGCGGTCCCATCGCGTCTGGCCGTACTGGTCGCGCAGGAGCGCAGGCCGGGGATCGTCCGGGAACGGCCCCAGAAGCGCCCGCACGGCGTCCTTCAACTCGCGCAGGGCAGATCGGTACTCGCGTCGCCGGGACCGGTCCGCCTCGAACTCGGCGATCGCGTCGTAGACGTTCTGCCGGGCTGCCGTCGCGGCGGCCACTTCCTGTGCGATGGCCGCCCGGTCGCCCCGGCCGAACTTGTCGCGCATGACGCGCCTGTACTCGACCGTGCCGCGGAAGACAAAGGCCCCGAAGCCGCGCACGAAGATCGGGCCGAGCAGGATGATCAGGGCGGCCGCCATCAGCAGGATGGAGAAGACGCCCAGGCCCGAGAACGAGCGATCCAGCAGTTTGCGCGTCGGAAGCCGCATCAGTCATCCGCTCCTTGCCCTGGACCGACGGGACGCCCACTCGCTGACCACGTTGCAGAGGAAGGAGAACGTCAGCAGGCAGAGGGCCAGGGCGAATAGCACGTGGTAGCGGGCCGAGCCCGTGACGTGATCCGCCTCCCCCATGTCGCCGGCTATGGTGGCGGTCACGGTCCGGACGGGCTCGAGGATGTTGTACCACGGCTTGGGAATCTGCGCCGCGTTGCCGGAGGCCATCCACACGACCATGGTCTCGCCGATAGCGCGCATGACGCCCAGCAGCACGGCCGCCAGGATGCCGCTGCGAGCGGCGGGGATGACGACCTTCAGCATCGTCTCGGCCCGAGTGGCGCCCAGGGCGTAGCTGCCCTCGCGCAGCTCGCGCCCGACGGCGGAGAGCGCGTCCTCCGAGACGCTCACGACGGTCGGCAACGCCATGATGCCCAGAATGATGGAGACGTTCAGTGCGTTCCTGCCGCTGTAGATCGTGACGTCAGCCAGCGCCCCGGTCAGCCGCAGCATCCCGAGCACCGCGAGGCCGCCGAGCAGGACGATGAAGCCGGCCCTCCCCGCCCATCGGGCGCCGTCCGGCAATCTGTCCGCCAGCAGGTCGCTCAACACCACTATGGCCAGGAACCCCAAAGGCGCACCGATCAGCCACGCCCCCAGCGCCAGCAGCGCGCCGCCGTGCTCCTGAAGCATCGGCGCGAACACGACCAGCGCGAAGAAGCCGAACGCCACCGACGGGATGGCCGCCAGCACCTCGACGACGGGCTTGACGATCTGGCGGACCCCGAAGGGCAGTATGTCGCTCATGCAGACGGCCGCTGCCACGCCCAGCGGCACGGCAACGAAGACGGCTCCGGCTGTCACCAGTCCGCTGCCGAAGAACAGGGCCAGAGCGCCAAACACGGGAGGGCTCCCGGACGGATACCACTCCGTGCTGGTGAAGAACCCACGGAGACCCTCCAGGCGGAAGAAGGGAAGCGCGTCCCGGATGATGAAGAAGAAGATGAACAGGACCGCCAGCGCGGAGATCGACGTCACAAGCAGCAGGAAGCCATGGCCGACGAGAGCCCCGGCCGTCTTCATCAGGCCGGCTCCCTGGCCGAGCAGCAACTCCTCGCCCAGTGCCTCATCTCGTGCTTGAGGGGATTCTGTGGCCATGGCTGGCAGCAACCGTCCTGCGACGAGCCAGTGCGGAGCGCCCGGCATCTCAGTAGTTGGTCACGGGGACGAAGCCAATGTCTTCGATGATGTCCTGGCCCTGTTCCGTCAGGTAGAGTGTGACGAACGCATGCAGGTGAGTGCCCAGCCCGGGATAGCCATTGGTGAACATGAACAGGGGCCTGGCGATCGGATAGCGGCCGGACGACACCGTGGCCCGGTCCGGGTAGATTCCGTTGATCTCCAGCGCTTTGACCGTCGAGCCCACAAAGCCGAGGCCCGCATAGCCGATGGCGGTCGGCGTGCTCTGCACGCTCTGACGGACGGCGCCGTTGCTGCCCACGTATTCCACGTCGGCGGCGATCCTCTGCTTCTGCATCACGATGGTTTCGAACGTCTCGTACGTCCCGCTGTTGGTGTCGCGGCTGATCTTGACGATCCTGGCGTCCGGGCCGCCGACCTCGCGCCAGTTCGTGATCTTGCCGGCGTAGATGTTTCGGACCTGCTGGACCGTCAGTCCCTTGACGGGATTGCTGGAGTGGACGATCACGGGCAGGCCGTCCATCGCCACCACGTGTGCAACGGGCATGATGCCGTTGTCAACAGCTGCCTTGAACTCGCTTTGCTTCATGAAGCGAGACATGTCGGCCACGTCGCAGACGCCGTTGACGAGGCTCTTGGCACCGTTGCCGCTCCCCGATTCACTGACGGTGATGTTCACCTCGGGATGCTTCGACATGTAGTACTCGGCAAAGGCCTTCGCGATCGGCCCGACCGTGGTCGAACCGTCTATCACGATCCTCGACTGCTCGCCCTGTGCGCAGACGCTGGGAGTGCCCGCGGTCAAGACCAGCGCCACCCCCAGCAAGGACGCCAGCACGGCCCTGAGCATCTTGTGCTTCATCTTGCTCTTTCTCCTTTCCAGCAGCGGCGAGCGCAT
>CAZSET010000221.1:5194-6738 GCA_964605915.1 uncultured candidatus Brocadiaceae bacterium
ACGCCCGGACGACCAGAGGCAGACAGGACCGGTCCCGTTGGGCAGTCTTCGTTCTTCCCCCCCTCGGGCCGCTCCCCTTCCTGCGGTCCGCGGTGCTTGTTCTCGTCCTGGGCCGGCCTGGCCACCTCCACGCTACTCCGCGTCTGTTAAGGTCAGGTTAAGGGATGACGGGCGGGGCGCAGCCCGCGCCCCGCCCCAGAAACACGGTTAGAAGTCGACCTGGAGGCGGACGCCGAACATCTGTGCGCCACCGTCCGTGGTGCCGCCCTTGGCGCCCTCAACATTGGCGTCGCCGCAATTGATCATGACGCGCATGTTGGGGTTGAGGTACCAGTTCAGGCCGAGCGTCCACTTGTCCATCTGGCCGCCCTGCACGTCCGAGTCGTCCAGATCGACATCCGAGTAACGGGCGGCCACTTCCCAGGCGCCCCAGTTGCCTTTGCCGTCGAAGTTGCGTTTCGGCTTGAGGCGGCTGAAGGCGCCCTCGCTCGTCTTGTAGGGCCGGTGCTCCCCGGTCAGGAAGTAGCTGGCCTGGACGTAGAAGCCGTCGACGTCGACGCTGCCGGCCGGATTCCTGTCCACTTCGGCCGAGATGTACTCGCCCTGGAGCGAGAACGGCCCGTGCACCCAGGCGGCCTCCAGGCCGGCCAGCAGGGCGTCGTCGGCAGCCATGCTGCCTGTGTCGACCAGCCGCGTCGTCTGGTGATACTCGGGCCGGCTGCGGTACCTGACGCTATCCGTGTTACTGCGATGACTGGCAGCCACGCCGACGTGGACGAGGTGGCGGCCCTTGTCCTCGTAGTAGGGCAACCACGTCAGGCGGCCGGTGATCGACGCGCCGTCCTCCAGGTTCTCATCCGTGTGTCCCGTGGAGAAGACGCCGACAGCGTACGTCATCCGGTCATCCATGACGTGGTCGGACAACTGGATGCCCATGTTCCGGCTCGGCGCAACCGCCTCTATCGGCAGTGACCGCTCCATGAAGGTGATGTACTTGGAGCTGGTCAGCTCTTCGAGGCCGAACGGCTCCTTGAAGTGACCCGCCTTGACTGTGCCCCAGGGCACGAGGTTCTTGAACGTGAGGTAAGCATCCTTGATGCTCACTCCGTTGTCCGCCCAGTCGATCTGCAGCTTGTAGCCGACGTTCTCGTAGATGTCGCCGGACATGTAGAAGCGGGCGCGTCGGAATTCGGCTCCGTCGATGAACTCGCTTTCGCCGAAAGCGGCTTCCAGGTCATCATCCGCGCCTATCCAGCCCCAGTCGGCCTGGACGCGGCCGCCGATCTTGAGCTTGAAGTGAGAATCCAGCGAGTCGAGGCGGAGGCCCTCCTTCCAGTAGACGCGCATGTCTCCGGGTTGAGCGGCCTTGTCCATCTCTTCGCGCACTATTTCGGCGATCTGCTCGCGGTCGGGCTCGGCCGCGGGTGCGGCCGCCGCAACCGCCCTTCTGCGCTGCAGGGCATCCAGTTCGTTCTCAAGCGCCTCGATCCGGCGCCGCAGCGATTCGATCTTCTTGGCCTTGAAGCGGCTGATACCAGCCGCCT
>CAZSET010000222.1:0-1741 GCA_964605915.1 uncultured candidatus Brocadiaceae bacterium
CTCCAGGTTCTTCCAGCTTCTCGAACAGGATGACGGGCTCGCCGAGCGGGCGGCCTTCGGGCAGGGGCTGAGCCGCGACGGGCCAGCGCATTTCGTCTGCCTCGGCGGACAGCATTGCCTGAGTCTTCGCCGCCGCGAACGGCACGAACGGTTCCATCACGACGGCCAGCGTCTTGACCGTGTTCAGGCATACGTTGATGACGGTGCCGCAGGCGGCCTTGTCCTCCTTGCGCAGCACCCAGGGCTTGCGGTAGTCGAAGTAGCGGTTGCTTTCCCGTGCTGCGGCCATCAACTCCTGCAGGGCATCCTTGAACTGATACCCGTCGAGCAGTGCGCCCACGCGCTCGGCCAGTCCGCCGATCATGGCGAGCTGCGCCCCGTCCTGTTCGGTCAGCTCGCCCCGCTCCGGTACCTTCCCCCCGAAGTAGCGGTGCGCGAACGTCATGTTGCGGTGCACGAAGTTGCCCAGGGCGGCCACCAACTCGTCGTTGTTGCGCCGGATCAGGTCTGCGAACGCGAACGCCGTCCTCTGACGCTCCGGGGCGATCATCGTCAGGTAGTAACGGAGCGGATCGGGCGGGTACTCCTTCAGGTACTCCCGCACCCAGACGGCCGAGCCGCGGCTGGTGGACATCTTGGACTCCGCCTGGCCGGGGAACTGGATGTTCAGGAAGCAGTTTGCCGGCACGTTGTCCGGAAGCTGGAACGTGCCCTCCCCCATCAACATGCCGGGCCAGACCAGGCAGTGGAAGACCACGTTGTCTTCGCCGATGAAGTGCACGATCTTGCAGTCGGGATCCTTCCACCACCGCTCGTAACCGCCCGGCTCCTCGCCCCGAGCCCGGCACCACTGCTCCGTGAACGACACGTAGCCGATCGGCGCGTCGAACCAGACGTAGAGGACCTTGCCCTGCGCGTCGGGATCGTCCGGGAGCGGCACGGGGATCCCCCAGTCGAGGTCGCGCGTGATGGCGCGGAGAGGCAGGCCCTGCTCCAGCAGGCCCAGCGTGAAGTTCCGGACCATGGGCCGCCACTCTTCGTGGCCCTTTATCCAATCGCGCAGCCGATCCTCCAGGTCCGGCAGGCGGAAGAACCAGTGGACCGTCTCCCTGACTTCGGGCGTGGCGCCCGTGATGGCGCTGCGGGGCTCGATCAGCATGACGGGGTCCAGCAGCTTGCCGCAGGCCTCGCACTGGTCCCCGCGAGCGCCGCCCGTCTCGCAGTGGGGACAGATGCCCTCGACGTAGCGGTCGGGCAGGAACATCTCCGCCTCCACGTCGTAGAGCTGTTCGCTGGTCTTGCGCTCCAGGCAGCCGTTCTCCAGGCACTTCAGGAAGAAGCGCTGGCTGAACTCGGTGTGGATCTCGGTCGCGTTCGTTCCGCTGTATATGTCGAAATCGATGCCCAGGCCGTCGTAGTCCTTCTTCTGTTCAGCGCGGTAGAAGTCGGCCACTTCCTTCGGGCTCTTGCCCTCCTTGCGGGCGGTCAGGAGCACGGGGACCCCGTAGTCGTCGCTGCCGCAGATGAAGGCCACTTCGTCGCCGCACGAGCGCAGATACCGCACGAAGATGTCGGCCGGCAGATAGCATCCGGCGATGTGGCCCACGTGCAGAACCCCGTTCGAATACGGCAGGGCCGCCGTAACCATGAATCGCCTTCTGGCCATGTATGCCGCTCTCGGACCTGGTGTCGGAGAGGAACGATTGCCGCGAGGGTGGGTCAAGCGAAGCCAATATACCAG
>CAZSET010000222.1:1751-6716 GCA_964605915.1 uncultured candidatus Brocadiaceae bacterium
CGCCAACGGACGGGCGCAAGCGGGCCGCCCGGCTCAGAGCGAATCGGCGAACTGGCGGATCGTGCGGATGTGTTCCGTCGTCGTGCCGCAGCATCCGCCGATGATGCGTGCGCCGGCCCGGTACAGCGCGGGAAGGACCTCCGCGAAGTCCGACGGGCTCTCCGGGTAGACCGTCTCGCCGCTCACCAGCTTCGGCACGCCGGCGTTGGGCTGCACGATGACGGGCGTATCGGCCGACCTGAGCCTGGCCAACTCGGCCACCAGGTCGGGCATGGTGGCGATGCCCTGGCCGCAGTTGGTGCCGACGGCGGCGCACCCGCACTCCTCCGCGACGCGCGTCACCTGCTCCGGACCTTCCCCCATCATGCTGCGGTAGCGGCCGCTCGGCTCAGGCGTGAACTTCATGCTGGCAATGAGCGGCACGTCGCAGCAGTCGCCGGCCGCCTGGAGGGCAAGCCGCAGCTCTTCGCTCGATTCAAACGTCTCGCAGATGACCACGTCGGCTCCCGCCTGGACCAGCGCCGCCACCTGCCGCGCGAAGGCCGAGCGGACCTCGTCCTTGGTGAGCGTGCCGAACGGCTCGAGGAGTCCGCCCGTGGGGCCGACATCGCCGAAGACGAGCGCCTGTCCGCCGGCCGCTCGGCGGGCGATCTCCACGGCCGCGCGGTTGAACGCCTCCGTCTCCTCGGCCAGGCCGTGCCTTCCCAACGCGATGGGATTGGCGCCGAACGTGTTGGTCAGCAAGTAGTCTGCACCGGCCTCCACGTACTCGCGCTGTATGCCCTGGACGGCGTCCGAATTCTCGACGTTCCAGCGCTCGCCGCACTCCCCGGCCGATAGCCCGCGCGCCATGAGCTGGGTGCCCATCGCGCCGTCGCCGACCAGAACGGGCCGCTGCTCAAGAAGCTCGCGCAGGTCCATTGTCTCGTCCTCGTTTGGTGCTGGGGAGGGACGTGTTAGGTTCTAGGTGATAGGTGTTCGACGGCAGTTACCAGTTTTCAGTCATGAGTTGTCAGTTCACTTCCGCCTTCGCCTCGTGCTCCTACTCCTACTCGTGCTCGTCGTCGTACTCGTGCTCACGTCAATTTGTTATCCGTTATTCGTTATTCGTTATTCGTTGTCCCCCCTCGGTCCGCCGTACGGCGCGACTCGGGGCCTTCGGATTGCTCATTGCTCGCGGTGCTCCTCGTGCTCGTCCTCGCCCTGTCGTTGTTCGTTGCTCGTCGCCGTCCTCGCCGTTGCTCCTTCTCGTGCTCCTACTCCTGCTCCCAGGGCGCGGCCCGCCGCGCCCCTACTCGTGCTCGTGCTCCTGCCGTCCGTTGTTCGTTTCTCGTCATCGTCGTCGTCCTCGCCCTGTCGTTGTTCGTTGCTCGTCGTTGCCGTTGCTGGCCACTGGCAACTGGCAACTGCCGTCAATGTATCTTCTTCCCGCTGGTCCCCATGTTCAGCGTGCCGTACTTGACGCCCTTCAGCGCGATGATCCTCTCGCCGAGCGCACGCAGGTCCTTGCCCTTGCCCTTCATTACGATGATCTCCAGGCAGTTGTCCTTGTCCACGTGCACGTGGAAGGAGCCGATGACCTGGGCGTAGGACTCGTGCTGAAGCTCGGTCAGGCGCGACGGCAGAGACATGCTGTGATGGTTATAGACCAGGGAAACGATGGCAAACGTCTGCCGGTCCGGCGCCTCCCATTCCTCCTCCACCAGCTTCTGGCGGATCAGATCGCGCACGGCCTCGGAGCGGTTGTCATAGCCCAGCTTCTTTATCAACTGGTCGAACTGGTCCAGCAGTTCCAGACTCAGCGATACTCCGAACCTGACGGTGTCTGACATGGCGTGCCTCCCCCGCCCACGACGATGCCCAGCGTAACCAACTCGACAGCTTAGCAGACGGCGGCCGAAAAACAAGTAGACGGGCTGGCGCCGGTCCCCTGCCGCAGGTCAGGGCATCATCTCCCTGATCAGCGGCCAGGCCAGGTCCGCGTAGAACCGGTGTCCCTCTTCCCCGACGACCAGCCGGACGTGGTCCTCGCAGCCGGCGGCGCCGTATATCTGCCGCGCCGTCTCGAACGCCTCCCTGACGCCGTCGATGGGGAAGATCTCATCCTTACTGCCCGCCACCACCAGCAGCCTGCGCGGCGCGACCAGGCCGGCCAGTTCCCCCATCTCCGCCAGCCGCAGCACGCCCGGGACGTAATTGTCGCCGCAGTGCTGGATGCTCATGATCGAGTCCCGGTACGTGCAGAAGCTGCACCCGGGGACGGCGAGCTTGATTCGCGTGTCGACGCAGGCCGCGTTGAACGTGACGGTGCCGCCGCCCGAGTTGCCCATGCAGGCGATGCGGCCGGGGGCGACTTCCGGCTGCTGCTGGAGCAGATCGATTGCGCACATCACGTCCCAGATCCGCTCCCCCTGCACCGTCTTGCCCAACGCCAGCGAGTGGAAAACGGCGTCCAGGCAGCCATGCTCCCAGCGGCGCTCCTGCAGGGTCTCGGCGCGCTCGCCGAAACACCGCTGCTCGAGGGCCAGGGCAACGAATCCGTTGCGGACGGCCTGGAGCGCGAAGTCCCTGTCCCCGGCGATGGACTCTTCGTCCTGCTCGTTGCGCGCCTGGCCGATGGAGATGTGCATGCCGGGCGAATGGCCCTGGAGGCAGACTATGGCCGGCATCGGCCGCTCGACGCCTTTCGGCACCAGCAGATGGGCGGGCACGTCCGCGCATTCCTCGGCGGTGAAGACGATCTTCAGGCGCACGTACTCGTCAGTCTCCTCGCGTTCTATCTCCTCGACGTTGGGCGGCACCCGTTCGTCAGGGAACGCGCCGAGCAGTTCCTTGAACCTGGCGCGCAGCGACGTCTGCCACGAACGGAACTCCTGGCCCGCCCAGGCGAACTCCCGCTGGGTCCTCTCCATCAGATGCCTGTGGTACTGCGACGGAACGAAGAAACGCTCTGTCATCGTGTCTCTCAGTCCTTTCGGATGTCGAGCCCCGGATTCGGTTGCTTCGCACTGCGCCCGCTGTTGGAAGTGCGGCCCGCCAGCGACCAAACCCACCGAGCGAAAACAGCCGGCGAGACTCGGCTGCCGCCACCGTCCGTGTTGACCTGCAGGCGCTTCATCGGCCCCCCTTCTCCGTGGCGCAAAACCGATACGGCAATTATAGCGCCGGCGTCCCGCATATCAACCGCCTGGACCTGCCGGCTCCGCTGGCCGCCCTCGGCACACTTGCAGTCCGGAAGCGTTGAAATGGTGCCGACGTTCGCATAGATTAGTTCCTGCACGCATCAGGCAAATCGTTGCAGGCGCTCGTCGCGCTTTACGAGAAGGGAATCACCGAGATGAAGAAGCCCTGGGCCGGCCGGTTCGAGAAGGATACCAACGAGATCGTCGAGCAGTTCACCGAATCCGTCTCGTTTGACCAGCGCCTCTATAGGGAGGACATCCGCGCCAGCATCGCGCACGCGGAAATGCTGGCCCGATGCGGCCTGCTGACGCAGACGGAGGCGGGTGAGATCCGTCAGGCGCTGCGCCTCGTCGAGCAGGAGATCGAGAGCGGCGAGTTCGAGTTCCAGGTCCCCCTGGAAGACGTGCACATGAACATCGAGGCCGCCCTGATCCAGCGGATCGGAGACGCCGGCCGCAAGCTGCATACGGCCCGCAGCCGCAACGACCAGGTAGCCTGCGACGTGCGGCTTTGGTGCCGCGGCTCCATCGACCGGTTCCTTGGCCTGATTCGGGACTGCCAGCGCGTCCTGGTCGACCAGGCCGAAGCGCACCGGGGGCTCATCGTGCCGGGCTTCACGCACTTGCAGCACGCTCAGCCCGTCCTCTTCACGCACGTCCTGCTGGCCTATGCCGAGATGCTGGAGCGCGACCACGGCCGCCTCGAAGACTGCCACGACCGCCTGAACGTCAGCCCGCTGGGCGCCTGCGCCCTGGCCGGCACGTCCCTGCCCACCGACCCGCAGAGCGTCGCCGAAGAGCTCGGATTCGAGGAGTGCTTCAGCAACAGCATCGATGCGGTGAGCGACCGGGACTTCATCATCGAACTCGTCTTCGACCTATGCCTGGTAGCGCAGCATCTCTCGCGGCTCTGCGAGGACTGGCTCATCTGGTGCACGCCGGAGTTCGATTTTCTGGACCTGGACGAGGCGTTCTGCACCGGTTCCAGCATCATGCCACAGAAGAAGAACCCGGACGCGCTGGAGCTGGTGCGCGCCAAGTGCGGGCGCGTCTACGGCGACCTGATGGGACTCCTTACGACGTTCAAGGGGCTGCCGCTGGCCTACAATCGCGACATGCAGGAGGACAAGGAGGCCTTGTTCGACGCGGCGGACACGGTGCGCGACTGCCTGGTGGTCGTCGCAGCGCTCGTGCGCACCACGGCCTTCAAGGGCGACAACATGGAGCACGCCTGCCAGATGGGCCACATGGACGCGACTTCGCTGGCCGACTACCTGGTGGGCCAGGGCATTCCGTTCCGGGAGGCGCACGAGATCGTCGGACAGGCTGTGCGGTCCGCCGCAGCAGACGGCGTGCGCCTGGAGCAGTTGAGCCTGGAGCAACTCCGCTCCTTCAGCGAGGTGATATCGGACGACGTCTACGGGTTCTTGGGGGTGCGAAACTGCGTGGAGAACTACCGCTCGCACGGCTCCTCCGCGCCGACGGAAGTGGAGCGCCAGCTCAAGACCTGGCGCGAACGGCTGCGCGGCTAGCGACGGCGAGATTCCTCCGCGCCCCGTGGCGCGTTCGGAATGACAAGGAGCGGCGCGCGTTCGGAATGACAGCAAGTGGGTGGGCGCAGGCCGAAGCGCCTATTGTCATGCCGAGGAGGCCGTCCCGCATCTGCGGGACCGGCCGACGAGGTTTACCCGCCCGTTGGCGGGGTTCTCGGGCGCGGCTGTACCTCTCCCTGAGACTATGAAGCAGGCCCCCGGGTCGGATACGCTCGGGATGCCTTTTAAGG
>CAZSET010000223.1:0-6620 GCA_964605915.1 uncultured candidatus Brocadiaceae bacterium
CAGTCTCGGAAACTGGTCGCTCAAGCTGATCGCTGGTCATCGTGACGTGGAAGCGCACGTCGCCGGCTTTGAGGGCCCGCGCTGTGACGCGCCAGCTGGCCTCCTCCTTCGACCCTAAGCTTGGCAGCGGCCGGAACGTTATAACATTCTGCCGCGCAGTGGCCTCCGTGGGACCCGTGCCGGACACGTACTCCATTTCCTCTTCCAGCGTGCAGCTGATGCCGATGTTCGTGCCCGCCGCAGTGCCCTGGTTGGTCACCTTGATGACGTAGGTCTCCGTGCTGCCGACCGCGATTGGGTCTTCGACGTCGATGACCTCCAACAAGATCGCCGGAATACCCCTGATGGTAGTCTCCGCACTGGCAACGGCCGCCGCCGCGCAGTGGGCATTCGCCGTGGCGCGCTGGGCGGCCGTGCCGATCTTCTCAGCTTTCAGGTTCACGCTCATAGCGCGCGATGCCCCTGGCTCCAGATCGCCGACGTTCCAGATTACCTTGCCCCTCCTCATTTGTCCGCCTGCAGTGGCGCTCACGAACGACGTGTTCTCGGGCACGGAATCCTCGACCACCGTGTCCTTGGCCACCCAGTCGCCGCTGTTGGTCACCGTCAACTCGTAGGCGATACTCGTGCCGACGTACCTGAGCTTCGGCCCGCTCTTGACCAGCGCAAGCGATGGCCTGCGGACCATCGTCTTTGCAGCGGCCTCTGCTCTCAGACCCCCGGCAGACATGGCCACGGCCGTGTTGGTGAACTCGCCAGTGCGCGCGGCCTTAAGCTGGAACTCAAAGGAACGGGACTGCCCTTCCTCCAAATCACCGGCGTCCATTACCACCGATGACCTGCCGTCAGCAGTCTTCATGTCGGGGGGCAGTTCCTCCTGGACTCGCACCTCGCGAGCTGTACCGGTGCCCACGTTGGACACGACCACTTTGCACGGAATCGGGTCGCAGAGCAGCGCAGTGGCTGGCGCCGTCTTCACCAGTTTCAGGGCCGGCTGGATGGCCGCAATGTCAACACATGCCGGCTCCCTGTAGGTGGCGACAGCGCAGTGCCGTCTGGTCCCCGGCTTCTCGACCATTCCCGTGACCTTGATCACCTTGGACTCGCCCGCTCCGAGCGTGCCCAGTGCCCAAGTGGCCACCCCTTCCGCGACACTAACGGCACGCGGCTCAGTGCCGACGACCCTAAACCCGTCTGGCAGGTGCTCCATGATACCGACGTCAGCCAGCCGGTTGGTCCCCCTGTTGGTCACTTTGATGTCGTAGCTAAACTCCTTACCCGCCAGAACATCGGAAGGGTTGCTCCGCTCCATGGCAAGCATCCCGGCGGCAACGGATGCTGCCGGCGCCGGCCGTGGGGCCCGCTTCAGCGCGCTGAGCTCGGCACCCAGCGCAGCCACGCGCCGCTCTGTCCTTGCCAGGTCGGCCTTGAGTGTGTCAACTACGTCTGGAGAAACGCCTTCGCGCCGCCAGCTGGCACAGCCGGACAGCATCGCTCCAACGAGCGCCAACATACTGACAACTGCCCATCCCCTGCGTACACTTATCACCATACCCACCCAATCCCGGCTAGTGAAGTACGACACCTGGGAACTCGCGGATATTCCGCTCGTACAGTAACACTAGCACTCTTACCCACCCTTGTCAATACCCTCCAGGCATTTGCGATGTAGTGCAGTTGGGCGGCGCGCCAGTCGAGTGTGGCGAGGGCGGCGAAGGTGATGCGGAAGGTCTATCGCGCCTGCGTGCTGCGTCCCGGCAGGATGTGCATGACGGAACGCACGGAACTGCGCAGCGTCCCCGGACATGGTCTCGGCCACGGAGGCGCCGGGCGGCGGCTAGATGCTTCTCAAAGGCAAATTGCCTGGAGAACGCTCGACTGCCTCTCGCAGCTGGCGCAGGCATTCCGAGAGGCGATGGAGTTCCGCCGTGTCAGCGAAAGGAATATCTTCAGTGCCCCTGTCCTCGAGCGCCCCCAGCACGAACGATACGGTGAGCGCATCGATCGCCCTCGCTGGCTGGTACGCCACTTCCCTGTCGCCATCCCGGCTGGTCTCCGTAAGAATGCCGGCACCGACGAGCTCGTACAGCACGTCGTTTGCCAGGCGGGCAGGTATGCCCAATTCGTGGACGATCTCCGCGGCCGTTGCCGGCTTCCTGCCGTCTGCGAAGTTCCCGACCGCCATCTGGGCTATCCGGAGGGCCAGCAGCTTCCTGAGGGAACGGCTCGCCTGCAGACAATCGGGCTCGAACTCGTAAGTCTCCACGTTCTGGTGAGCGAAGGCGAGCTCCGCTCCGAACAGCACGACAAGCCACGTCGCCTGCAGCCAGATCAGAAAAAGCGGAAGAACGGCGAAGCTGCCGTAAATGGCGCTGTAGCGGGTCACACCGATCTGGAAGGAAATGTAGACCCACTGGACGAACTGATACAGGGTGCCGGCGACCACACCGGCAAGAAGGCCAGACGCCAAGTTGACTTTCGTGTTGGGCATGAAAACGTAGACGAAAGCGAAAAGGCCCCACCCTATGCAGTAGGGCAGAAGGCGGAGGAGCGCCATGATGAGCGGCCCAAGGAAGCCGAGCACAGAGACGCGGTCCAGGACTGCCTGCACCTGGCCTGTGACGAGAACTGTGGCGCTACCTGATACGACCAGCAGGATCGGGCAGATCAGCATCATCGACAGGTAATCCGTGAACTTCCGCCCCAGCGTCCTCGGTCGCTTGATCCCCCATATCTCGTTGAAGGAACGCTCGACGTGGCCCAACACCTTGAGCACGGTCCACAGGAGGACGACGATCCCGACCCCTGCCATCACTCCGCCCCTTGTACTCTCAAGCAGGGAACTAGAGAACTCCAAGATCTTGGCTGCGATATCCTCGTGGGCCGAGAACAGCGCCATGACTCGTTCCTCAAAGACCTTCTCGACGCCGAAGCCCTTCGCTATGCCGAACGCCATTGCAAGTGCAGGCACGATTGCCAGTATGGAATAGAAGGTCAGTGCCGAGGCCCTCAGGCTACACTTGTCGGCGCTGAATCCGCGGAGGGCCAGTAACACCACCCTCAAGTGTCTGATCAGCAAGGACTTCGAGCGCGGCAGATTGCGCGAATGGATCCGCCAGATGCCTGACTTGAGGAACCTGATGGTCTCTCGTAGCCGCTCTCTCACAGCCGCTCTCCTCCCCGTCTTCGGGTACCGCCGGCAGCACCACCATGCACCCCATGCCGCCCCGTGCCTGCCGGGCGATGTTAATGGAATAGCATTGGATCTGCAAGGAGAGGTGGCCGTTCTGGAGGTAGGTCCCACAACAGCGCCTCCCAACGGCTGCCGCTTGACCCATCGCGGTGCTCGGATTACAGTGATCTTGACGCGTTACCGAGGGCACGAGACGGTGCTGTGACAAGCCCTCTTCTGAGTGTTCGAATCAAGTGCGGCCAAACCTGCGGAGCTCCAGCGCACAGCAAGGCAGCGATTTCGTCGTAGGCGTCCGAACGACACGGCGCTGCCTGCGGGTCGAGGAGCACAGGCTGCCGTTCGCTCTGCACGATTGGGGAAGCCATCGCCGAGAACTGCTCGGCGGCATGCCCGATGGGATCGGGTGGTAGATGATGCACGGGGCAGGTGGTAGCCGCCCCTGGCCCACGCTGAGGCCACGGAGAACGAATCATGACTGACCGACTATCCGGCGTCCGAGACGAAGCAATTGCATTGACCAGGGAAGCGCTGGTCGTCGACATGTACACGACCAGCTTCTTCTCGGGCCTCAGGGCCCTCAGGGCTGGCGGCGTACGCCAGGAGCCCGGGTGGTTTGCCAAGACGAGCGACGAGATCGGGGTCAAGCCAGGCGCAGGGCGGTTCGACCTCCCCGCGATCAAGGAAGGGGGGCTGAACGTCTTCGTCCAGAGCATGTTGGATTGCGCTGCGCAGTCGAGCCACTTCTCGAACGAATACCAGCTTACGGTCGATGTCGCTCACCAGTTCGGTCGAGAGGGCGAGTGGCCCGAGGACTGGGGCAAGTTCGCATATCCGCCAGATCCTTACGACCATTACACGCTCCAGTATCCCAACCGACACGGCATGGTCAACGCGTTCATCCTGTACGAGATCCTCATGCGCGAGGTCGATGCGATCGACGCCTTCATCCTCGTGACCGAAGCTGAGGACATCCTCCGCACGCAGCGCGACGGCAAGGTGGGGGTGGTGCTTGACTGCAACTGCGTGCAGTTGATCGGCGATTCGCTGGAGATGCTGAGCATCCTGTATCGGGTCGGGTACCGACAGATGCTCATGGCACGCTTCAGCCGTAACCTGTGTGTGGACAGTTGGGTCCAGGCGCGAACGAAGGGCGGCCTCACGCCCTTTGGCGAGGCCGTGGTCAGGGAACTGAACCGTCTGGGCATGATCATCGACCTGTCTCACACGAACGACGAGGGCTTCTGGGACGTCCTCGAAGTCTCCGACGCACCGGTCATTTGCTCCCACTCGAACAGCCGCTCCGTATGCAGCCACCCCCGCAACCTGACCGACGACCAGATCAAGGCGCTGGCGGCCAAAGGTGGCGTCATCGGCCCTATGTGCGTCTTCATCGGCCCGGGCCCCGACTACCGCGACCAGACGAGTTGGTCCGTCGACGACCCTCGCTTCCAGCGTTGGCTGGACCATGTTGACCACGTGATCGGCCTCGTCGGTCCAGATCACGTCGGCTGGGGTTCCGACGGGTACATGACCATGATGGGCAGTCCCGCTGAGCTGCCGAAGATCACGGAGGGGCTGTTGAGACGCGGGCACTCAGAAGCCGATGTCCGGAAGTTCTGGGGGGAGAACTACCTGGGGGTATTCAGGGAAGTGGTTGGCTGAGGCGCCCGGAGGACGCGGCATGCGGTACGTTACGGCACGAGCCCAATCCGGGCAATACGGGGGCTCAACCGCACGCGCGCTTGTTCCTGCGGGGCCAGTGATCCGGACCCGGTGACCATCGGCCTGGCCCTTATCTCTTCCCGCCTGTGCCGTCCTGCGGAGCCGAAAGCGCGTCGACAATCTTGGCCAGGTCTCCTGCGGACGTGAGGCCCTCCATTCGCTTCTCAAGCCGACCTCCCCGGTATAGCAGGAGGGTGGGCACGACGCTGACGTCCTCGCGGCCGGCCACACCTCGGAGGTCGCGCGCGTTGATGACGGCGAAGCTGGCCTTCCCGGCTCGATCATCCGCAAGCCCGGCCAGCTCCGGCATTTGGCGGTGACAGGCGGGGCAGTAGTCGGTGTAGAAAGCCACCAGCACGGGAATGTCCTTGCCGATAAGGGCGTCGTATTCCTGTTCGGACGCGACCTTGATCAGGTTCTCGGTGTCATCAAGACCCGGCATCGGCTGGGAGCGGGAGGCCAGAAACAGGGCGATAAAGACCCCGAAGCCCGTAGCGATGTAGGGATTACACAGTATTGGACACTGGCCGCCCGCGGCCTTACCCGCGAGGCCAACCAGCAGCCCGATCCCGGCGCCCAACACGACCGCGATGATGATGCGTAGCGCCATCTTCGACCGTTCCTTCCGAGCTGCGCGGAGAACAGAAGCCATCCAGACACTCCATTATAGGTTGCCACCCGTGATTGCTGTAGCGGACGTTCGAGTTGAGTCCCCGCACGTCCTTGCTCCAGGACCCGGTTAGTGCGCAGCCGACAGGCCTCCGGACCTATTCCCGTTCGACCGGCTCCGGCATGTCCGGCGGGCCGCCGCGGGCCGCGAGTTGGAGTTCGATGTTCCGGCCGTTCCGCTGGCGCCCGGTCAGCAGGCCCTCGACCTCCAGGAAGCGCCGCACGGGCAACTCGGGGTCGTTCGACGTTACCAGGTACTCGTGTCCGTCGACGTCCCACTGCACGTTGACGTGGCCCTCGTACTCCTTGCGGCGCGACTCCGGCCACTCCCAGAGGCAGTTCGAGTGGAGGACCCGGTAGTCGAGGTCGATGCGCTCGACCAGCACCTGCTTGTCCTCGGAGGTGACGGCCAGGATGCGCCCGACCGGGTCGACGATGAGCCCGGGGGGGTGGGTTGTCGAGGCGGCGATATAGTAGCCGTGCCGCCAGGCGCGTCCGCGGATCGCCGTGGGCACGGCAGGATTCGTGCAGAAGACCACCAGCTCGGCGTCCTGGTCGGCCAGTGCCTGCCATCCCTCCTCGAAGCCGACGTCCCAGCATATCTGAACACCCACGCGTCCGAAGTCGAGCTCGAAGACGGGGAACTGGCGGCCGGGCGTGATGCCATGCTCCAGCGACCCGTCGGTCATCATGACGGGGAACACCTTGTCGTAGACGCCGACCGGCTCGCCCGCTCGGTCGAGCAAGACGACGGAGTTGTAGACGCGGCCGTCACGCCGCAGTTGCACGGGCGCGGTGGCGTAGGCGCCGAGCTGGCGGGCTTTCCCGGCGATCGCGCTGACAAACGGGCCGTCAAGCGTCTCGGCGATCTCCTCGACGCGCCCATCGAGGAACTGAAAGGTGCACTCGGGCAGGATGGCCAGGTCCAGGTCCCACCTCTGCTCCCCGGCCCGCTCGGCCATGCGGTCTATCAGCGCCAGGCTCTCGGCGATGAGCTGGTCCTCGTCGGCTGCCCCAAGCTGACGATAGGTGCAAG
>CAZSET010000224.1:0-6591 GCA_964605915.1 uncultured candidatus Brocadiaceae bacterium
CTGCTGCGCGAGGCGCTGCCGGAACTGCTGGAAGAAGACATCCAGTTCGTGGCGCTGGGCAGGGGCGCGACCGAGTACCATGCGTTCCTGAGGGAGTTGCAGGCGCAGCATCAGCGGTCCTTCGGCTTGCTGCTGGCCTACGACGAGGCCGCCGCT
This sequence comes from uncultured candidatus Brocadiaceae bacterium, assembly GCA_964605915.1. Taxonomy (GTDB): domain Bacteria; phylum Planctomycetota; class Brocadiia; order SM23-32; family SM23-32; genus DAOVRD01. The sequence goes on from CAZSET010000224.1 coordinate 157, forward strand.
CACCAGATCGAGGCCGGCAGCGACATGTTCCTGATGCCCAGCCGTTTCGAGCCCTGCGGCCTGAACCAACTCTACAGCCTCATGTACGGCACCGTGCCCATCGTGCGGGAAACCGGCGGTCTGGCGGACACCGTGACGGACTACAGCCCGGAGCGGCTGGAGTCGGGCGAGGCGACGGGCTTCACGTTCCGGGAGTACAGCGCCGAGGCGCTGACGCGCGCCGTCCGCCGTGCGGTCGAGCTCTACAAGAATCGCGACGCGTGGCGGCGGCTCATGCTGAACGCCATGGCGCAGGATTGGTCGTGGCAGCGCAGCGCGCGGCAGTACCTGGAGGTCTATGAGAGGGCCCGCCAGAAACTGACGCAGCGGGCGGCGATATAGGTGTTCGGGGAGAAGACGTGAGCCAGAAGACGGAAATCGCAGAGGAACGGCTCAGCGGGGTCGAGATCCTGCGGGCCCACCAAGACGAGGCCATCGAGAGATGGATGGGGAAGGTCCGCCTGCTGGCAGACGAGAAGGGCTTCCCCGGCCTTGTGGGCAACAGGCTCTTCCGGGCCGACGCCCGGGAGTTCTACGACATGGTCGTCTCGCGCGTCGAGGGCAAGCACCCCGAGGCCGACATCGCGTCCTTTTACCATCTGGTGCTCGAGGGGCGCCAGCATGACGTGCGACTGGCCGACATTGCCTACGGCCTGCTGGAGCTGAAGAGCGTCTGCAAGCAGGTCATCTTCGAGGCCCTGGGCGACGAGCTGAAGGCGTTCCGCACCTCGCGTCAGGTGGACGACGTGGTCGAGGCCATCCTGCGCCGCAGCGCGGAGCTCTACGAACTGACCAGCGAAGCAGACCAGAAGACGGCGCAGGAGCGATTGCAGGAGATCTTTGCGGCCTGGGACATCGAGGGCGCCGTGGCCGACGCGCAGACCCCCGAAGAGGTCTGCCGGCTCGCCCTCGGCAAACTGCGGGGCATTTGGGACCTGTCCGGCTTTCGGGTGCGCTTGGGCGGGGCCGACGAGGAGGTCAGGGAACTGGCCGAAGGGAAGGAGCTGCCCGTCCCTGTGGTCAGCGAGCAGGCCCAGTACCTGACCGAGCGAGAGCTCGAGACAGGCGGCGTGGTGTCCCTGCTGGACAGCGTCAAGCGCCGCAGGGACGAGTTCATCTGCCCCGACGTGCGTGCGGACGAGCGGATAGTGAACGACGCCGAGCTGGTGGAGAAGGGGGTGAATAGTCTGGCGTGCTGTCCGCTGGTCTCGCGAGGCGAAGTGCAGGGCGTGTTGCTGCTTTACGGCACTCAGCCCGGCGCATTCGGCCGGACCGACAGCCGCAAGCTTCGGGACCTGTCCGGCGTGCTGGCCCTGGCGCTGGACCGCACCGGCCGGCTGGAGCGTTCGCATAAGGCGATCAGCGAGGCGGAGGTCATCGCGCGGATCGGGCGCTCGCTACTGGAGCTTCCCACGCGGAAGGCACTGCTGGAAGGCGCGGTGGAAGCGTTGCGTGCCTTCCGGGATTACTTCGACGTGTCACTGTTCGCCGTGGACGAGGAGGCCGGCGAGTGCGTGCTCGTGGCCGAAGCCGGTCGCGAACGGCGCTACCGGCCCGGCGAGTACCGCCAGAAGATCGGCCAGGGCTTTATCGGGCTCTGCGCTCAGACGGGCGAGACGATACGCGCCTTCGACCTGCAGGAGGACTCCAGGCGCATCGTCGCCTTCGAGGAGGAGTACAGGGCCCGCAGCGAACTGGCCGTGCCCGTCAAGAGGGGGGATCAGGTGCTCGGGGTCATGCACTTGCTGTCCGAAAGGGAGCACGACTTCCCGGAGAGCGAGATAGCCGCCCTTGAGCACGTGGCTCCGCACATCGGCGTCGCCCTGCAGAACGCGCGCATGCTCCTGCAGCGCCGGCACGACCGCTACGAGATCGAGCGCGCCCACGAGCAGCTTGCCAACATCATCCGGAGCACCGCCGTCGGGATAACCAGCACGGACACGCGCGGGGTCTACACCCATTGGAGCCCCAGTTGCGAGGCAATGCTGGGCTACGACGAGCGGGAAGTGCTGGGGCGGAAGACGCCCGCCGACTTCGCGGCGGAACCGTACGACCTGCCGAGCGTCCTTGCGGAATGCCTCCGTACCGGACACACGACGGCCGAGCGCTCAGTGACGCGCAGGGACGGTCGCACCCGCATTGTCCGCGAGACGCGCGTGCCTCTGTTCGACGAGCAGGGCATGCCAATCGGCTTCACTGCCTACCTGGTGGACGTCACGGAGCAGAAGCGGGCCGAAGAGCAGGTGCGGCGCGAAAGGGACACGCTCAGCCTCGTGGTGGACGCCATGGGCGCGGGCCTGGCGCTGATCGATGGCGACATGAACGTGCGCTGGGCCAACAGCACCATGATGAAATGGTTCGGCTTCGACTCCGGCGCATTTGGCCGCGGCTGTCACGAGGTCCTCGCTCCGATCGGGTGCACCGCCCCCTGCCCGGCCACCCAGGCAATAGAGAGCCAGGAGCCCAAGACGCACGTGAGCGAGCAGACCGACGAGTCCGGCCTGTGGCACTGCTACCAGCACGTGTTCACGCCCGTCACTTACGGAGACGCCAGGGTGCTGTTGCTGACGCTGGACGTGACTGAACAGCGCCGGCAGACGGAAGAGATGCGCCTCATAAACAAACTGGCCGAGAAGATAGAAACGTCTCTGGACCTCGAACGCGTTCTCCACCTGGTCCTGACCTGCGTGACGGCCGGGCACGCCATAGGGTTCAACCGCGCGTTCGTTTTTCTCCTGGACGACGAAGGCAGGGCTCTCGAGGGCAGAATGGCGGTCGGACCCATATCAGCGGACGATGCGGTGCGCATTTGGGACGACCTGGCCGAGAAGGACCAAACGATCGACGAGCTGCTGGACACCGTCTCACCTGCCGCTAGCGACACAAGCCTGAGCGAGCGCGTGCAGGCTTTGAGCATACCGCTGTCTGGGCGCCAGGACGCGATCGTCCGCGCCATGACGGCCCGGACGCCGCTGCACGTGCGGGGTGCGGGCTCGCGGCAGGCCGGGCGCTCAGAAGTGGTCGACCGTTTGGAGCTGGATGAGTTCATCTGCGTGCCTCTCACCGTTCAGGATGAGCCGCTGGGCGTGATGCTGGCCGACAACAAGTACTCGCGCGCAGCAATAGACGGGGAGCGGGTGAAGCTGATGGAGATGTTCTGTCGCCAGGCCTCCCTGGCGATAGCTAATGCGCGCGCCTATGAGAGGATCCAGACCCAGCTCAGAGAGCTCCGGCGCACACGGGACCGCCTGATCGAGGCCGAGCGGATGGCCAGCGTGGGGCGCATGGCCAGCCATCTGGCGCACGAAATCCGCAATCCCCTCACGGTGATCGGCGGCTTCGCCTCCTCCATCGCCCGCCAGCACGCTGACGACCCCAAGACGCGCCGCAACGCGACGACCATTTACGAGGAGACGCTGCGGCTCGAAAGGACCCTGGCCAACGTTCTGGATTACACGCGGCCGCTGCGGCCCAACAAGCAGCCGACCGAGATCAACGGTATCGTCCGCCAGACAACTGAGCAGTTCAGGAGCTATCTGGGCGAGAACAACGTCTCCCTGAAGCTGTCCCTCGCCAAGCGATTGCCGCGGGTGGAAGCCGATGCGGAGATGATCAAGCAGGTCGTCATCAACTTCATCAAGAACGCCGTGGAGGCGATGGAGGGCAAAGGGGAGGGGACGCTCTCGGTCTCCACGGGAGCGGCAGACGGCCACGTCCAGATTGTGTTTGCCGACACCGGAGCCGGCATGGACGAGGATGTTCTGGACAAGATTTACAGCCCGTTCTTCTCCACGAAGATCGCCGGGATCGGGCTCGGCCTGTCTGTCTCACAGCGCATCGTGAGGCAGCACGGAGGCCACATCGACGTGCAGACGGAGCTCGGGACCGGCACCACCTTTGCCGTCAGTCTGGCGGCGGAGGGCGGCGGGCCGGAGCCATCATCCGAACCGGAGCCTCTGTGAACCAGCTATAGGGGGAAAGGAGACCCGCAGTGGCTAGAATCCTGCTCGTAGAAGACGAAGAGAACGTCCGTCTGCTCTACCGACAGGAGTTCCAAGAGCGAGGCTACGAGGTGGTCTGCGCGGCCGACGGGAAAATGGCCGTGCAACTGGCCAGCGACGTGAGCCCGGACGTGGTTATCATGGACATCAACTTGCCGGAGAAGATGGACGGCCTCGAATCGATGTGCAAGATACTTGGCCACGACAGAAACATACCGGTGATCATTAACACGGGCTACAGCGAGTACCAGGACAACTTCATGAGCTGGGCGGCGGACGCTTACGTCCTCAAGTCGGCCGACGTCGGCCCCTTGATCGATGCCGTCGAGCAGGCCCTTCAGAAAGGTGGAGCAGCAGGTGTGAGCTGAAGTGCCGGGCCTGGCTCGGCTCGTTCCCACGACGGCCGGGCGGGATAGGGAAGACGGTGGATGCGACCGTGAAAGGGCACTCCGGGATATGGCATACCGAAGCATCACGGACATACTCAAAGGCACCCTCGTGATGGTCCTGGCCGGCGGGCAGGGGGAGAGGCTCTACCCCTTGACCAAGGACCGTGCCAAGCCCGCCGTCCCCTTCGCGGGCACGTACCGCATCATTGACTTCGCCCTGAGCAACTGCCTCAACAGCGGCCTGCGCAAGGTCTCCGTGCTTACCCAGTACAAGAGCGATTCACTGGACCGTCACATCAGACTGGGCTGGAATATCCTGAACCCTGAACTGGGTGAATGGATCGAGACCAGGCCCCCCCAGCTCAGGATGAGCGGCGACTGGTACCTGGGGACCGCCCACGCCATCTACCAGAACATCTACACTCTGGAGCGCCTGCGGCCGGGCCACGTGTTGGTCCTCAGCGGCGACCACGTCTACCACATGGATTATTCCCTGATGTTGGCCCAGCACGTGGAGCGCGGGGCGGACCTCACGGTGGCTTGCATCGAACGCTCCCTGGAGGAGGCCGCCGGGCGGCTGGGAGTCATCAGCGTTGATCCGGACCGGCGGGCCGTCCGCTTCGAGGAGAAACCGGCGGAGCCAGAACCCATTAGCGGCAGAGATGACGCCTGCCTGTGCTCCATGGGCATCTACGCCTTCCAGACGGAGAAGCTTGTCCGGCACGTGATCGAGGACGCCAAGCGCCCCGGCACGCACGACTTCGCCAGAGACGTCTTGCCCGCCATGATCGAGGCGGGCGATCGCGTCTTCGCCTATCCCTTCCCCGGCGGCTATTGGCGCGACATCGGCACGCTGGACGTTTACTGGGAAGCCCACATGGACTTACTCAGCCCGGACTCGCCTCTGGATCTCTACGACGACGAGTGGCCCATCCGCGGGCGTTCCTTCAGTAATCCGCCGGCTGCGGTTTGGGCAGCGGGCGCCGCGCCGGATGCGCTCGAGTCGCGGCTCCACAATTCCTTGATCTGCCGGGGAGCCGTGATTTGCGGCGCGGACGTGTCCGAGTCGATCGTCGGACCGGGCGTCCGCATCGGCTCGGGAAGCCGCCTGGAGCAGTCGTTCATCATGGAAGGGACATCCGTCGGACGCAATGCCGTGATCAAGAAGGCCATCGTAGATAAGTCCAACGTGATACCGGCCGGCGCCAGGATCGGCGTTGACCAGACGTGGGACCACCGACACTTCGCGGTCAGCGACGGCGGCGTGGTGGTCATACCGAAGGCCATGCCCTTCCCGACCTCTTGAGCTTCCTGCCGATCTCCCTCAGAGGCTGGGGCAAACGCGAGGGTCCAGTATCCGCAATGCCGCATAGCATCAGGGACGAGATCGGAGCTCTGGCCCGCGATCCGCACACCGTGTTCCTGCATTGGCGGGTCGCCGCCGACGCGCCTGACCGCATGGACGTGCGGTGGCTCTTGCGGGCGCGTGACGTCGGTGACGGTACGGTCCGGGAGGTCGACGTCGACCCCCGCGCGGGCAACTATTACATGAGCGTCGAGCCGGGCCGCACTTACGAGTTCGAGCTGGCCGTGCAAGGGCGCGAGGGGGTGCGCGTCATCTGCCGTACGGGGCGGGTGCAGATTCCTCCTGACAGGCCGACCCTGGCGCGAGGCGTCGGAGCGTTCGCGCCCCGGTTCGGCGACGCGCTTCGGCCGGCGCCTGACCGCCAGGTTCCTGGCCTGGACTATGAGTCAACCCCGCTGTTCCTCGGCTCATCCGGACCGAAGCCGCCGGAAGAACCGCGCACGCACCAGCCGCCCGGTCGCCGAAATGCGTGAGGGCTTTCTGATACTGGTTCTGCATTGTCACCTGCCCTACGTGCGCCATCCGGAGCACGATGACTTCCTCGAGGAGGACTGGCTCTTCGAGGCGGTCGCCGAAACTTACGTCCCATTGCTCCAGATGCTGGAGCGGCTGGAAAGGGAGGGCGTCCCGGCGCGACTGA
>CAZSET010000225.1:0-6590 GCA_964605915.1 uncultured candidatus Brocadiaceae bacterium
GCGACTATTTCTGCGACCTGACGATCCCCCTGCAGGAGGAGATCATCGCCCGCAAGAAGAGACAGGAGGACGAGCAGAAGTAGCTCCTGGCGTCCCCGCGTCGGGTCTTCCGCCGGCGCCCTGAAGCCGAGGCAAGTGCGACCATGAAAGAACAGGTGAAAATAGCCGTGGTGATGGGCAGCGAGAGCGATCTGCCCGTGGCCGAGGCGGCGGTTGAAGCGCTGGAGCAGTTCGCTGTCCCGGTCGAGATGTGGGTGCTGAGCGCCCATCGTTCGCCGGAGGCGGTCGCGCAGTTCGCCCGCGAGGCGGAAGGACACGGGCTGCGCGTGATCATCGCGCTCGCCGGAGGGGCGGCCCACCTGGCCGGCGTGCTGGCCGCTCACACGACTTTGCCCGTCATTGGCGTCCCGATTCCCACGGACCGCATGGGTGGCATGGACTCGCTGCTGTCCACCGTGCAGATGCCGGCGGGCGTGCCCGTGGCTTGCATGGGGCTGGGCAAGTCGGGCGCCAGGAATGCCGCCCTCATGGCAGTGCAGATCCTGGCCACGTCGGACGACGCCCTGCGGGAGGCGCTCGTGCGCCAGAGGGACGAGCTGGCCGCCTACGTCCAGCACCAGGACGAGCGCGTGAAGCGCTGGCTCGAAGAGCGCCCCTCTTAGCCCCCCCCAACCGAGGTGTCCGCCGGGCCACCAGTTCGCGGACGGATCCGCCCGCCGACCGGAGAAGCGCACCCAACCCTCCGGCATGCTCGACGGCCGCGCCGCCCCGCCAACTTGAAGGCTGCCCATGCTTGTTGCATAATGTGCTTACACGCTGGACAAGGGGGATGGAAATGGACTTCTACGAGGTGATTGAGGGACGACGGAGCGTGAGGGCCTACCGGAGCGACCCGGTCGAGGACGAGAAGCTCGAGCGCATCCTGAGCGCGGCGCGCGCGGCGCCCAGCGCAGCGAACCGACAGCCGGTGCTGTTCCACGTCATCCGTGACCCGAAGCTGCGCGAGGAGCTGATTGAAGTCTATTCTCAGGAATGGTTTACGCAGGCGCCCGTCATAATCTGCGCGTCCGCCAAGCCTGCGGAAGGCTGGCAGCGCGGAGACGGCAAGAACTACGCCGACGTGGACGTGGCCATCGCCATGGACCACCTGATCCTCGCCGCCGCCGCCGAAGGGCTGGGCACGTGCTGGATAGGGGCGTTCAAGGCCGACAGGCTGCGGGAACTGCTGGGGCTGCCCGATGAACTGGAGCCCCTGGTCCTTACGCCCGTGGGATACCCCGCCCAAGAGCCCGAGGCAAGGCCGCGCAAGCCACTGGACGAACTGGTGGAATACCGGTGAAGAGATACAAAGCCCTCAATCTGATGAACAACATAGGCTTCTGGCCCGACAAGGCGGCCATCATCGACGCCATCAAGGAAATCCTCATGCTGGGCAAGTGCCGCAAGCCTCTGCCCGTCAGGGACTACGGCTTCTACCGGGACCGACAGTGGCGCACGGAGAATAACGCCCTCGTGCCCTATCAGAGCGTGGACTGGTACGTCTACGAGGCGCTTGACGAGGACCGGATGCAGGTGGACTCGCAGCGCATCCTGCAGTCGTTCAGGGTCGAGCCGTGGCGCAAGGATGACCTGCTGGGAGATCACTACGACCTGTTCGTGATGGAAGAGGACATGTTCGATCCCCGCAGGGGCGAGGGCCAGCAACGGATGGACTACACGGTCGGCAAGGCGGACCGCCTCACGGCCATCGTTATCAGCACCTATCGGATCGCGCACATATGGGGCATGCCGTACAGCTACCTGAAGACGGAGGTCATGCGCCAGCTCTGCTTCATGTTCGGCCTGCCTGACGAGCACCGCACGGACCTTTCGGTCGACGGCGGGTCGCAATACTGCGCGAACGCGTGCATCCTGCGGCCGGCCAGTGTCGCGCCAGACGATTGGGACAGGCTGACCACGGACAGGCTGGCCAGGGGAGCCCTGTGCCCGGAGTGCACGGCGGACCTGCAGAGGTTCTTCGAACAGGCGGCCAAAGAAGGGAACTGAGTCCGGCCGCCGTCCCTGCCGGCTGAGACCTATTGCGCTGCCTGGCGATGACGGGCCGGTGCGGACGCGCCGATTGATGGAGGCCTGTGGCCCATGCCCAAAGGCGCCGAGGAGCGGATCGAGGAGCTGCGACGCAAGATCCGCCGCCACAACTACCTCTACTACGTCCTGAACCAGCCGGAGATCTCCGACCGCGAGTTCGACGCCCTCCTGGAGGAACTCCAAAGGCTGGAAGACGAGCACCCCGACCTCGTCACGCCCGACAGCCCCACCCAGAAGGTCGGCGGAGAGCCGCTGGAGGAGTTCAGCACCGCCGAGCACCTTTCCCCCATGCGCAGCATCGATAACACGTATAGCGAGGAGGAGGTGCGCGAGTTCGATGCCCGAATCGGAAGGCTGCTGGGCGAAGATGAGCATTGGTCCTACGTCGTCGAACCCAAGATAGACGGCGTGGCCATCAACCTGATCTACGAAGGGGGCTTGCTGGCCCGGGCGATCACGCGGGGCGACGGCCTTCGCGGCGACGACGTCACGCAGAACGTTCGCACCGTTGCCAACGTGCCCCTGCGGCTCTACACGAAGGCGGCCGAAGGCGCCGGCTCAACGCTGGACGGCACGCTGATCGAGGTGCGCGGCGAGGTCTACATGCCGTTCGAGGCCTTCCGGGAAGTGAACCGAGAGCGTGGGACAGCCGGAGAGCCCTTGTTCGCCAATCCCCGCAACGCGACGGCCGGCTCGCTGAAGCTGCTCGATTCGAAGGAAACGGCCCGTCGCCGCCTGCGCGCCTTCACCTACGAGATCGGCGCCTGCGAAGGCATGAGCCTGCCGGACTCCCATTGGGAGCGGCTGGAGTGGTTGCGCGAGCACGGATGCCCGACGAATCCGGCCGCCGAGCGGTGCGCCGACGTCGACGAAGTCCTGAAGCAGTGCTCCTACTGGGAGGAGCACCTGCGGGAGCTCGACTACCCCGTGGACGGACTGGTGGTCAAGGTGGATAGCGCCCGCCAGCGGGAGGGCCTGGGCGCCACTTCGAAGGCCCCCCGGTGGATGATGGCTTACAAGTTCGCGGCTGAGCAGCAGGTCAGCCGGGTGCTGGACATCGAGGTCAACGTCGGCAAGAGCGGGCAGCTTACGCCGGTGGCCATCCTGGAGCCCGTCCACCTTTCCGGCACGACGGTCAGCCGGGCCTCGCTGCACAACTTCGACGAGGTGGAGCGCAAGGACGTGCGCATCGGTGACCACGTGCTGGTTGAGAAAGCCGGCGAGATCATCCCCCAGGTCGTCAAGGTCGTCGAGGAGATGCGCACCGGCCAGGAGCGCAGCTACCGGTGGCCGCGCAAGTGTCCGTCCTGTGGCGAGCCGGCTCAGCGCGACCTAGACGGTGTCTACGTGCGGTGCGTGAACCCCGCCTGCCCGGCCCAGCGAGTGGAGCGAATCGCGCACTTCGCCAGCCGTGGAGCCATGGACATCGAGGGCCTTGGGGAGGCCCTGGTCGGCCAGCTCGTCCAGAACGACCTGGTCCGCGACTGCGGGGACCTCTATTACCTGAAGAAGGATCAGGTGAAGGCCCTGGAGCGCATGGCCGAGAAGTCCGCACAGAATCTGATGGACGCGCTGGTGCGAAGCAAGAGTCGCGGACTGGCGCGTCTGCTGCACGGACTGGGCATACCCAACGTCGGCGCGCACCTGGCGGGCGTGTTGGCACGGCACTTCGGCAGCGTCGAAGAGCTCAGGAACGCGTCGGTCGAAGACCTGGAAGCCGTCTACGAAGTCGGCCCGGTGGTCGCCCGCTCCATCGCCGAGTTCTTGTGCGCCGAATCGGCAGTGCGCGTGCTGCACAAGCTTGTGCGAGCCGGCGTTAAGACGGAAGCCGCAACGGTCGCCGCAAGGCAGAACGCCAACGTGGCGGGCAAGAGCTTCGTCCTCACAGGCACGCTGGCCCGACGCACGCGCGACGAGGCGCGGCAGTGGATCGAATCGCTGGGCGGGCGCGTGACCGGCAGCGTCAGCCGAAGCACCGATTACCTTGTCGTCGGCGAAAACCCCGGCACCAAGCTGGACAAGGCCCGGCAAATCGGGTTAGAAGAGCTGTCCGAAGACGAGTTCGAGGAACTCCTGGCCGGCCCCCGGTGAGCGGAGACGGCGCCGGACCGGGCTGGTTCAGCCAGGACTGCCACGTACGAGTTCACAGGAGGCCCCTTTGAACCTGTCGGCTGACGCCATAATGCTGGGTCTGGACCTGATGAAGGAGGGAGGAATCCCGCCGGGCCGGCTGGCCGAGCTGTTCCGAGCCGTTTCCGCCAGCGGCGTGCCGGATCAGGTCGTCGCACTGGAGGAACGCGTGCTCGCCAGGGCTCCGGACCTGGCGTCCCTCGTCGCGCAGCTCGGTGCGCTGCCGCGTTACGTCCCGGTCGACTGCCCGAGCTGCCAGGCCAGGCTCAGGGCCCCCGGAGAGGTGGTCGGACCGTCTTCCTACTGCCCGCTATGCGGCGAGGCAATCGTTACTGCGCGTCAGTTTCTGTTTCTGGAGGATTACGCCGAAACGGAATGGCGCGCGGCGGAGAAGGAGGCGCCGCTCTACGGCCTGCCACGCCCGCAGCGATTCGCGCACTTCGAGCTGCTGCGCCTGTTGGGAAGGGGCGGGGCGGGCCGCGTCTACGAGGCCCGGAATGTCAAGTCCGGTCGGACGGTCGCGGTGAAGGTGCTCGCCTTTCGCCCTCTGGAGTCGGCGGCGGACGCTTTCAAGCGACTGCGCGTGGAGGCGCGGGTGGCGGCCTCGGTGACCCACGACAACATCGTGGCGGTCCACGACCTGGGCGTGGCGGAGGGGCTGCCATTCATCGAGATGGAGCTGATCGAGGGCACGAGCCTCAGGGAGCATCTGCGACGGGAGGGCGGCCTGCCGCCGCGCCAGGCGTGCGTGCTGTGCCTGCAGGCCCTTGCCGGGCTCGCGGCCGTGCATGAGCACGGCATCGTCCACGGGGACGTCAAGCCCGGCAACATACTGCTTGACGGAGAAGGGCAGGTGCGGCTGACCGACTTCGGTCTCTCGCGCTTTCTTGAAGAGACCACCAGCATGACGTCAAACCGCAAGGCCGTCGGCTCACCCCACTTCATGGCCCCCGAGCAGTGGCGCGGCGATCGGCTGACGGCCCGCACCGACCTCTATGCCGTGGGACTTGTCCTGTACAACATGCTGACGGGCGTTCTGCCCTTCGAGGGGCTGAGCCTGGTGGCGATGATGTACAGGCACCTGAACGAGTCCGTCCTGGAGGCGCAGCAATCGCCGGCGGCAATGCCCGATCATCTGGCGCGAATCATCCGAAGGTCGACGGAGAAGGCGCCGGAGCAGCGGTTCCGGACGTGCGAGGCGTTCGCAGACGAGATTCGGACGTTCCTGGAAGGGTCAGTGGTTCAGTAGGGAGAACAGCTCGTACCAGGGGAAGTTGGCGCCCGGGCAGCGCGTGGGCTTGACGTGCCGATGGCCCATTATGTTGGCGGTGGGGATGCGGCAGCGCTCCTGGAGATAGTTAATCAGACCGACAAGTGCCTCCATCTGTCTGGCGGTGGGGTAGGTTTGGTCGAAGTGGCCGACCAGGCAGATGCCGATCCCGTACTTGTTGAACTCGGCGACGCCGGCGTGGGCGCCGTCCTGCTGCTGCTCCCATCGGAACGTTACTTCCACCAGCCCGTCACGGCTGCCGTTACCGTTGCCGATCACAAAGTCGTAGCCCACGCCACGCCAGCCCAGCCCCTTGTGCGCGGCATCGAAGGCCGCCTCGCTGCCGCTGTTGCTGGCGCTATGGTGGATCACGATGTAGCGCCATCGGCGGCGTAGTCTCACGTCCAGGTCGCCCGCCACGTCGGGGGGCCTGCGCAGCGTGCGCCGTATGTCGTACGAGAGCGCGGGAGCGGGCGTCAAGATGCTCAGGGCCACGGGTTCGCCCTGGTGTTCGGGCGGTTCGGCGTCCGGCTCGGCCCGGACCTCCGAGAGCGTTGGCCGCACGACGAAGTCAGAGCCGGGCTTCTGGGAAGAGGCGCATCCGAGGACCAGACCAAGGCCTATGCAAGCCAGCACGCACCCCCCTGACCTCATGACGGCCTCCCGCTCTCAGAATGTCTTCTCGCTGTCCAACAGGATCGTGACGGGGCCGCGGTTAACCAGTGAGACGTCCATCACCTGTTGGAACCGCCCGGTCTGCACGGCCAGGCCACGCTCGGTTAGCCTTTGCGCCACCAGCTCGTAGAGCCGCTCGGCTTCGCCGGGTTCGGCCGCCCGCGTGAAGGACGGGCGGCGCCCCTTGCGGCAATCTCCGTAGAGCGTGAACTGCGAGACGAGCAGCACGGCGCCGCCGCGGTCCGCCACGGACAGGTTCAGCTTGCCTTCGGCGTCGTCGAAGATCCTGAGTCCGGCGATCTTGCCGGCGATGTAGTCCGCCTCCTTCTCGCCGTCGCCTTCCCTGACGCCGAGCAAGACCGCCAGGCCCGTGCCGATCCGGGCCACCTCCCGGCCGTCGACCACGACGGCTGCGCTGGACACTCTC
>CAZSET010000226.1:0-6575 GCA_964605915.1 uncultured candidatus Brocadiaceae bacterium
CGGGGCGCCGGACCTGGCTCTGACGCAGGTCGTGGTGGAGATATTTGCTGTCGTGCTTCTCATCCGTACCGTCGTGGCCAGGGAGGACACCACCAAGGAGTTCATCCGCGACACGCCGCACGTGGCCGCCATGGGCGCTGTCATCATGGCCATACTGCTGGGAGCCTACATGTGCTTCCAGCAGCTCACGCCGTTCGGCGATCCGCCCATGATCATGGGCGCCAGCTACATGCGGGCCGCGCAGCAGGCGGGCGCCACGAACCTGGTGACGGCCGTCCTGCTGGACTTCCGCGCCTACGACACGCTGGGGGAGGCCACGGTGATATTCGCGGCCATCATGGGATGCTACGCCCTGCTGCGGACGAGTGGAAAGAAGGAGCACTCATGAGGGGCATGACTCCCATAGTCAAGACGATTACGGCCCTGCTGATAGGGTTCATCATGCTCTTCGGCTTCTACATCATCCTGACGGGGCACCTCTCCCCCGGCGGCGGGTTTGCCGGCGGCGTGATCTGCGCGGCGGGGCTGCTCCTGGTCGTGCTGGCCTTCGGGGCGGACACGGTCAAGGAGAGGATGGGGCACAACATGGCGGTGCTTTGGGAAGGGCTCGGAGCCATCGGCTTCCTTGCCGTGGCGCTGCTGGGCTTCATAACGGGGACGTTCTTCGCGCACTTCCTGCCGCAGGACGTCGGCTTCAGCTTCAAGCTCTTCACGGGCGGCTCCATCCTCTACCAGAACCTGGCGATCGGCCTGAAGGTCGGCGCCGGGCTGTTCGGCGCGTTCCTGATGCTGGCGGCGTTTCGCGAGGCCGAGCGGGGCGGTCGGGGCAACGGCGAAGGAGATCGATCATGACCCACACTGTGCTGCCCTTCGTTCTTTGTGTGGTGCTGTTCATCATCGGGCTCTACGCCATTGCCGTGAAGAAGAACCTGATCAAGGTCATCATCGGCATCATCGTCATGCACAACGCGGTGAACATGTTCCTTGTGCTCATCGGCTTTCGGGTGCCGGCGTCGGGGCCTGCGATTGCGCCCATTATGACCCCGGAGATGGGACACAGGGATGAGGCCGTCCGCGCCCTGCTGAGCCACAGCGTCGACCCGGTTCCGCAGGCGCTCGTGCTTACGTCCATCGTCATCGGGTTGTCGGTCGTGGCACTGATGGTGGTCATGGCGCTCAGGCTGCATCAGAAGTACGGGACCTTCGATCTGACCCAGATCACCAGGCTCAAAGGCTAACGGTCGGGAGGATTCGCAGTGGAGCTTCTGCTGCCACTTACCGTCGTCATACCGCTTGCGGCGGCGTTCATCATCCCTGTCGCATGCCTCCTTGGCGCCAAGAGAGGCTGGCCGGTCGGGGAGATCGTCGCCCTGCTGGCTGCCACGGCGCTCCTGATCGTGAGCTTTGCCACGTTTGCGTCCAAGCCGCCGATCACGACGTGGATCGGGCAGTATAAGGCCGGTTCCGAGCTTGTCGGGCTGACGGAGCGCCCGGTTCCTGCGCAGGTGGACGCGGAAGGCGGCGGGGCCTTGCCCGGCGGCGTTGTCGTCGGCCAGGTCGTACCCAACAGCGCCGGCGACGTGGCCGGCATTCAGCCGGGCGACGTCATCGCCGGCTGGAAAGTTGCTGTGGAAGGCGATTCGAGGGCCTTTCAGCCCCTCAGCACGATGAACGAACTGCGGCGGGCCAATGCGATGCTGGAGCCGGGCACCCGGGTCCTGCTGCGAGTCCAACGCGATGGCCAGACGCTGGAGATCGGCATCCGGGGCGGCAAGAGCGTCGTTGGGATCGCCATGGTCTGCGACGGGCTGACGCGCCTGTTGCTGGTGGTCATCAGTGTGGTCTCGTTCGCGGCGATACTGTTCTCCCTCAGCTACATGCGCACGTATACGCAGGTGTACCTTTACTACAGCCCTCTCATGCTGATGATCGCCGGCATGTGCGGCATCGTCGTCAGCGGCGACCTGTTCAACATCTACGTCTTCCTCGAGGTGGCGGCGGTGGCCAGTTTCGCTCTGGTCGGTTTCGGCGTGGAGAGCGAGGAGCTGGAGGCCTCCTTCAAGTATCTGGTTCTCAGCGCCGTGGCCAGCGGGTTCATCTTGCTGGGCATAGGCATCGTTTACAACCTCCGGGGCACGCTGAACCTGGCCCAGATCGCCGAATTCACCCAGTTCGCCGAGCGCAATGACGCCATGTGGCTGGCAATGGCCTTCTTCCTGGCGGGCTTCGGGCTCAAGGCGGCCATGGTGCCGTTCCACGCCTGGTTGCCGGACGCACATCCTTCGGCCCCGGCGCCCGTCTCGGCCATGCTTTCCGGCGTACTGATCAAGGCCAGCGGCGTCTACGTCCTGGCACGCCTGGTGCTCAACGTGATGGGCGCCAGCACTGCGGTGGCCTACACGCTTATGACCATGGGAATGCTGTCGATGGTGGTAGGTGTGTTCCTGGCCGTCGGGCAATGGGATTTCAAGCGCCTGCTGGCCTATCACAGCATCAGCCAGATGGGCTACGTCGTGCTCGCCCTGGGCGTAGGCGTCGAGGTCCTGGCCAGGCAGCGGGAGATGACGGTGCAGTGGCAGTCCGTGGCCTTTCTGGCCATCTTCGGCGGGCTGTTTCACCTGGCGAATCACGCCGCCTTCAAGTCGCTGCTGTTCCTTTCCTCTGGTTCCGTCGTGCACCGGACCGGCACGCGCAACCTGAAGGAATTGGGCGGGCTGCGTGACAGGATGCCATGGACAAGCCTGTTTGCCCGGATCGGTTCGCTCAGCATTTCCGGCGTTCCGCCGTTCAACGGCTTTTTCAGCAAGCTGCTGATCGTGATAGCCGTCGTCTGGGCCGGCCACTGGGTGCTGGGCGCACTGACCGTGTTGGTCAGCTTCATGACGTTGCTGTCCTTCACGAAGGTGCAGCGCTACTTGATTGAGGGCGATCTGCCGCCCCGGCTCCACGACGTGCGGGAGTCGCCGGCGCCGATGCTTCTGGCCATGGGTGTTCTGGCGGTCTTGTGTCTGGGTCTCGGCTTGCTTCTGCCGTTATACGGCGGCGTCCTGCTGACGCCCGCGACAAAGCACCTGATGCAGCTCGCCGGCTACGCCAAGTCCGTCCTCGGAGGTTAGGATGCACAAGAGGATATCCGCATTCATCATCCTTTATGCCTTTTGGCTGCTCCTGACTTTCAGGGTCGATCATGGCGTCCTCATACTCGACCGGGGCTTCTTGATAGTGGGCGTGCTGCTCACTGTGGTGGTCGTTTTGCTGACCACGGGCAAGTACCCGCATAGGGAGTGGCTGCTCAATCCGCTCAGATGGTTCTGGCTGTTGCTCTACATACCCTACTTCCTGTATTACTGCGTGAAGGCTAACCTGGACGTGGCTTACCGCGTGATACATCCTGACGTGCCGATCCGCCCCGGCATCGTCAAGGTGAGGACTGGGCTGAAGAGCAAGCTGGGGAAGACGTTCCTGGCCAATTCGATTACCCTGACCCCGGGGACTCTGACGGTGGACATGGTCGGCGACGAGCTCTACGTCCATTGGATTTACGTGCACACGGACGACCCCGAGGCTCAGACGGCGGAGATCGTGCAGCGTTTCGAAGGGCTCCTGAAGAGGATCTTCGAATGAGCGTGTTCTTCTTCACCGCGTTCTTCATGGTGTTGCTGCTCTGTGCCTTCTTGTGTCTCTTCAGGCTGCAGCAGGGCCCTACGGCGCCGGATCGCACCGTCGCCATCGACGTGTTGGGCACGCTGTTGGTCGGGTTCTGCGCACTCTATGCGCTGCAAACGGGCAAGGAGTTCTACCTGAACATCGCCATCGCGTGGGCACTGTTGAGCTTCATCGGAACGATCGCTTTGGCCAAGTACCTGGAAGGGAAACCTTTCGATGAGTGAGGTCGGCAAGCTGCTCATTGCAGTCGGCGTCCTTTTCGACGTGTTCGGGACGCTCGGGCTGGTGCGCCTGCCGGACGTCTACAACCGGCTGCAGGCGGCTACCAAGTGCGTTACCCTGGGCACGTGCTTCATCCTGATTGGCGCGGCGGTTGCCGGGCCCTCGGCCAGCTTTGCGGTCAGGGCCGTCTTGTGCGCCGTGTTCGTCCTGCTCACCTCGCCGGTGGGCGCTCATGCCCTGGCTCGCGGTTCGCATTTGGGCGGCGTCAAACTTTGGGAAGGCAGCGTCGTCGACAGGTACGAGGAAGACGCCGAGAAGGTCCGTCAGGCGACCGGCTCCCCCGGGGAGACCGGCCGGCCTGAAGCCGAATAGCAGCGGGACAGTTGCCCTGGAAGGAAGGTCGGGAGTTTGAAAACGCTCGCGAAAAAGATCCTCTGGGCTCTTAAGATACCTTATCTGCCTGAAGCCATCCGGGCCGTCGTCAAAGGCCCGTATACCGTTGCGTTCCCCTTCGGCGACACGGTCGACACCGGGGCCTACCGCGGCGCCGCCGTCTGGGACCCCGACGTCTGCATCGGCTGCGGCGCCTGCCATCAGGTCTGCCCGACCGGCGCCATCGAGATGGTGGACGACGTCGACAGCGACCCGCCGATGAGGCGCTTCAAGCTGCGCTACGACCGATGCATCTTCTGCGGGCACTGTCACTACAACTGCACCACGGGCGACGGCATCTATCAGACACCTGACTGGAACCTGGCCACGTACGACCGCACGGATTCGTTCACGACGAACGAGAAGGAACTGCTGGTGTGCGAGGGCTGCGGGGGCGTCATCAGCACGAAGGACCACGTCCGCTGGGTGGCCAAGAAGGTCGGCCCGAAGGCACACGCAAATCCGGGCCTCGCGATCACGCTTGAGGGCGTGCTCGTCAACGCTCCGCAGCCGGCCGCCAGGCCCAGGCCGCGGGGTGATCGTGCCAACATAATGCGGGTCCTCTGCCCTCACTGCCGGCGCGTCGTCGTGGTTGAGGAGATCACGTGACCCGGCCTCGCCCTGGGCGAGGCGCGGGCACGCGGGACGGTTCGCTAAGTGCATTGCTCCCATCGCTCTGATGGCCCTGAATCCTGGGAGGATTCCCTCCGCCGCGCCGTGGGGCCACGCTGCGTCGTCCTGGGGATCGGCAACCGCCTCCGAGGCGACGATGCCGCCGGCTGCCTGATCGCAGAGGCACTGGTTCAGGGGGGATTCGGCCGCGTTCTCGACTGCGGCGAGACGCCGGAGAACTACCTGGGCAAGGTGGCAGAAGCCCAACCCTCCGACGTCCTGTTTGTGGACGCCGTGGACTTCGACGCCGAGCCCGGCGCGATCCGGCTTTTCGGCGCCGAGAGCTTCCAGGTGCAGAGCCTTTCCACGCACTCCGCCGGACTGGGGCCGTTGGTGGATTTCCTGCGGGGAAGCTGCGGGGCCGTCTGCCGGGTCCTCGCCATCCAGCCCGCCGGCCTTGTCCGCGGCGCAGATCTGAGCGAACCGGTCAGGGAGGCGGTCGAACGGATCGTCGCGAGCGACGTCTGGCGCGACCTCCTGGCCTGAGCCCTTGCCGCATCCTTCGCGCTTTTCCCCCGCACCACCTCTTGAGGTCGCCTTTGACATCATATAGGAATACGGGGCACTATATTGATATATTGAAGGCGTGCCCTTGACAATAGGCACGTGCATGTTATACCATGCCAGTCAGATCGGCAGTGTTCTGGGGAGGCGGCGGTGAAGAACACGGTCATCCTGAACTGCCCCGGCTGCGGCGGTCAGCTTGAGGCCACCAGGTTGAGTTGCTCGGCCTGCGGCATCACCATAGAAGGGCGCTTCGCCACTTCGCCCTTCGCCAGGCTATCGGCCGAGCAGCAGCAGTTTGTCAGCACGTTCCTGGCCGCCAGGGGCAACATCAAGCTGGTGGAGCGTCAGCTCGGCATCTCCTATCCGACGGTCAGGAACCGCCTGCGAGCCGTCCAGCAGGCCCTGGGCCTGTCCGACCTGGCCGAGGAAGACGAGCGCAGGGAGGACGTGCTCGGCCTGCTCAAACGCGTCGAGTCGGGCGAGCTGTCCGTCGATGACGCCGTGGATTCCCTGGAGTGAACGGGAGGGGCAACGTGGACGAGGAAAGGATGCAGGTGCTGCGCATGCTGGCCGAGCACAAGGTCAGCGCGGAGCAGGCCGATCGTCTGCTGGAGGCGCTGGGCCGCGAGGGTGAGGAGCGGATGCCGGCCGATGCCCAGCGGGCGATCGGCAAGCTGGGCGAGATCATCGGGCGTGCCTTCACCGGCCGGCGCGAGCGGGACGAGCGCGAAGAGCCTGCCGACGGAGAACGCGTTCCCGAGCCTGAGGAGGGGTTCGCCCTGGGGGCCGGGGATTCGCTGGTTGTGCGGGCGAAGGGCGCCAACGTGCGCATCGTTCAAAGCAGCGACGGCGAGGTCGCGACGGTCCGTTCCTCCGGGGCACGGCGCGCCGCCGTGCGGCGGAGCGGAAACACGTGCACCGTCCAGGCGACCGGCCGCGAACGCGAAGGGAACCTGGACATTGGTATTCCCCCCGTCAAGTCCCTGGACGTCAAGCTCTCCGGAGGCAACGCGAGCCTGGAGGGCGTCGGCGGGAAGGTCCGCATCAGCCTCCGAGGCGGCGAACTGACGGCCGGC
>CAZSET010000227.1:0-6562 GCA_964605915.1 uncultured candidatus Brocadiaceae bacterium
CATGTGTGGCGAGGGCGGGGAGACTTGAACTCCCAACCTTCGGATCGACAGTCCGATGCTCTAGCCAGTTGAGCTACGCCCCCGGCGTTTTGTCAACAAAACCACGTTACTCAAAGCCCTGGCTCCTGTCAACGGAATCGGGCGAATGCAGCCACGTGCGCCGTAGCGGTACCGCCTTGCCTGTAGGTGACAGCGACGCGCCTTTTCGTTTGCCCGCCCGGGTGCTTTGCGATAACCTGACCCCCCACCGCCCGAAGAGGTACCTCTCTGTGAACGAAGACCTCCAGGACATGCTCAGGATCTCGACCTCAGCCGGGGGCGACCAGCGCCTCGTGCAGGGCGGCGGAGGCAACACGAGCGTCAAGGCCGATGGCGGCCGCCTGATGTACGTGAAGGCCAGCGGCACCGCACTCGGCCAGATGCGCGAGGGCCGCGGCTACCGGCTGGTCGACGTGGCGAAATGCGCCGCCATCGTCGGGGACGAGCGGCTCCGCCAGATGCCCGCCTCCGAAAGGGAAGCGGAGGTGTTGAGCCGCTTGATGGACTGCTGCGTGGACGAGCTGGAAGGGCGTCCCTCCGTCGAGACCAGCCTGCACGCTATGCTCGGCCGTTGCGTGGTGCACACGCATCCGTCCGTCGTCAACGGCCTGCTGTGTGCGCAGAAGGGCCGCGCCGTCCTCGATGAGTTGTTCGCGCAGTTGGATCCGCCCCTTCTCTACGTGGACTATGCCGGCGCGGGCTACGCGCTGGCCTATCGCATGGCGGACGAGCTGGCCGCCTATCAGCGGAAGCACGGGCGACTGCCGGAGGTCATATTCCTCGAAAACCACGGGCTGTTCGTGTCCACCGAGGATGCAGATCGTGCGCTTGCCCTGACGGGGGACGTCTTCCGGAGGATCGAGGAGGCGGCCTCCGAGGCCGAACGGCAGGCCCGCCTGCCGGAGTTCGCTCCGCCGGAGCCGGGGCCCGAGCAGGAGGCAATCGCCGAGGTAGCGGCATGCGTGAGGCGGTTCCACGCCGGCGTCTTCGGCCGCCCGGTACTCGTCCGTTTCCAGCGCGACGAGGTGGTGGCCGGATTCCTGCGCTTGCCGCAGGCGGCCGACCTGTGCGGCGTCAGCCCACTCGTGCCGGACCAGGTGGTCTACTGCCGCGACAGGCCCGTCTGGGTGGAGTTACCGGCCGAACCAGGCAACATCCAGGAGACGGTCGGAGAGGCGCTGGCGGGGGCGGAAGCCGCAGCGGACACTCCTCTCTGCGTCGTAGTGGCCGGGCTGGGCCTTTTCTGCGCCGCCCCGTCGCCGAGCCTGCTGGAGGCGGTCTGTTCGACAATGAGGGCTGTCCTGGAGACGCTGTCGATAGCCTCGTTCTTCGGAGGCCCACGCGGGCTCGACGACGAGTCACTCGCGTTCCTTCGGGGCTGGGAGGTCGAACGGTTCCGGCGCGGCCTCGCCACGGGACCGGAGCTGGAAGAGGACCTGGCCGGAAGGGTGGCGCTGGTGACCGGCGCCGGCAGCGGGCTGGGCCGCGGGATATCGCTCTGCCTCGCCCGGAAGGGCGTCCACGTCATCCTGGCCGACATAGACGTGGGGCACAGCGAGGAGACGGCCGACCAGATCGCGTCGGCGGAGAGTCCGGGCAGCGGGCATCCGGTGCACGCGGACGTAACGTCGGAGGAGAGCGTCCGGGGCCTGTTCGACCGGTCGATTCGCCGGCTCGGAGGCGTCGACATTCTGGTCAACTGCGCCGGGATTGCGCCGGCGCATCCGCTCACGGAGTTCCCGCTTGCCGCATGGCAGAAGGCCCTGGACATCAACCTGACCGGCTACTTCCTTGTGGCGCGGGAGGCCGCGCGTTGCATGATCCGGCAAGGCACCGGCGGCAGCATCATCAACATTTCCTCCAAGACCGGCCTGGAAGCATCCAAGCACCACACGGCCTATAACGCGACGAAAGCAGCGGAGATCCACATGGCTCGTGGATGGGCGCTCGACCTGGCCGAGCACAGCATCCGTGTCAACTGTATCTGTCCGGGCAACGTATTCCAGGGGTCAAAACTCTGGACCGATGAGTACATCAATGCGCTGGCAAGAAAGCGGGGACTGAAACCCGAAGAGGTCATCCCTTACTACATCGGCCTGACGGCGCTGAAACAGGAGATCACGCCGGACGACGTCGGTGAGGCGGTCGTGTTCCTGGCCGGATCGAAGGCGTCCAAGATCACCGGTCAGACGCTCGTGGTGGACGCAGGGCAGGTCTTCGTTCGATAGGGCTGTGGGCCGGTCCTTGCCGTGTGGGTTGGCCTCTCGCTTCGGCAGCCGTATGCGCCCAACGCGAAACGGGCCATCTCACTGGCGACGGCTCATGCTCCCGGCATCCCGGCCTTGCTGGGGCAGCCGTTCGGGGGTATATTCGAAGGAAAGCCCGATTCTCATTTGCTCGCAACACCAGAACGAATTCATAGACCATGGAACCGATCCTTCAACTGGCGCTTGACTTCGTGAACCTGGAGCAGGCGCTCCGGGCCGCCCGCGAGTCCGTGGCCGGCGGGGCCGACTGGCTCGAGGCGGGGACGCCCCTTATCAAGAGCGAGGGGCTTGACGCCGTCCGCGCCCTTCGCCGGGAGTTCCCTTCCGCGACCATCGTGGCGGACATGAAAGTGATGGACGCCGGCCGGGTCGAGACTGAGTGCGCGGCCAAGGCCGGCGCCAACGTCGTGCACGTGCTCGGCGCCGCGTCGGACTCCACTATCCAGGAGTGCATCGAGGCCGCCCGACGCTATGACGCGCACGTCACGGTCGACCTGCTCGAGCTCGGCGGAGCGGAGGACATGGTCCGGCGCGCCCTCGAAGTCCAGGCCATGGGCGCCGCGTACGTCTGCGTCCACACGCCCATCGACCGGCAGATGCGCGGCGAGGCGCCCTTCGAAGACCTGAAGGCCGTCGCCGCAGAAGTCGCTATCCCGGTCGCCGTCGCCGGAGGCATCAACTCGGAGACCGCCGTGGACGCCATCGAGGCCGGCGCCTCGATAGTCATCGTTGGCGGCGCCATCACGAAGTCCCCGGACGCCACAGCGGCAACCGAAGCCATAAAGCGCGCCCTTGCAACCGGGGTGCGCGTTGAAACGGCTTTCTTTAAGCGGGGCGACGTCGCGGCCATTGCGGAAGTCCTTGCGAAGACCTCCGCCGCCGACGTGACCGAGGCCCTGCACAACACCGGGGTGATGGAAGGCATTCCCGCGGTCGTGCCAGGGGTCAAGATGGCCGGGCGCGCGCTGACCGTCTGGACCTACCCCGGCGACTGGGCCAAGCCCGTGGAAGCCATAGACGTGGCGCAGCCGGGGGACGTGATCGTCATAGACGCCGGCGGCGAGCCCCCGGCCGTCTGGGGCGAGAAGGCCACCATGAGCTGCCTCCAACGAGGCATCAAGGGGGTCGTCATCGACGGCGCGATTCGGGACGTCGCCAACATTCGCGCGATGAAGTTCCCCGCATTTGCCAGCCTGATCACCCCTGTGGCCGGCGAGCCGAAAGGCCAGGGCCAGATAGACGTGCCGATACGGATCGGCGGGCAGTACGTCCGCACGGGGGACTGGGTCATCGGGGACGACGACGGCGTCGTGGTCATACCGCAGGAAAAAGTCGTCGAAGTGGCCAACCGCGCCCAGTCGGTCGTCGAGCGCGAGGAGCGCGAGATGGCAGAGATAGACCGGGGCAGCACCCTGGGCCGGGTGTCTGAGCTGATGCGCTGGGAGCAACTCAGGAAGAAAGACGATGGGAAAGACGAAGCCAGAGGCTGACCTGTTCGGCGTGGTCAGGACCCGCCTGGACGGCATCCGCCTGCTGCTGGACGACATGGAAGAGACGGACGCCGAACGGCTGGTGCAGATGCTGCAGAAGGCGAACCGCGTCTTCGTCACGGGCAAGGGCCGGTCGGGACTCGTCGCGCAGTGCTTCGCTACGCGCCTGATGCAGATGGGCTTCGACGTGCACGTTCCCGGCGAGTCCACGTGCCCCCGCATCCAGACAGGCGACCTGATGATCGCCATCTCCTGCTCCGGCACGACGGGCAGCACGGTCCAGTTCGCGCGCATCGCGCACGAGTCGGGGGCAAAGGTCGCGGGCGTAACGGCCGTGGCCGACTCAGCCCTGGCCGCGCTTGCCGACCACGTCGTCCACGTGCCCGTCACCGAGAAGGACGTCAAAGAGCGTTACCGATACGTCCTCGGCCCCTACAACAACACGCTGTTCGAGGAAGCGCTGCTTCTCTACTTCGACGCGATGGTCTACTCGATCCTCGAACGCGAGGGCATCCCGCAGGCGGTCCTGGACCAGCGCCACACGAACCTGGAGTAGACCGGTCCCTCGGCCGCCCGGCCTTCTGATCCGCCAGCCATGCCATGAACGTCCGTTTCGCCATCGTCGGCGCGGGGAAGGTGGGGACGGCGCTGGCCAGGTTGCTGACCGGCGCCGGGTGCGAGTTCGTCGGGGCGGCGGGCCGCACTCTCAAGTCCGCCCGGGCGGCCTGCGAGTTCGCAGGCGCAGGCAAGGCAAGCTCTGACGCGGCCGGCCTGGTGCGCGGGGCGGAGCTCGTCTTTGTCACCACGCCCGATGACGTAATCCGATCCGTCTGCGATAAGCTGGCGGCGTCGGGTGCGTTCAAACCCGGCAGCGTCGTAGCCCATTGCAGCGGCGCCCTCCCCTCCTCGGTTCTGGAGCGGGCGCGCGCGGCCGGCGCCCACGTCGGCAGCCTGCATCCCTTGCAGAGCTTTGCGACCGTCGAGCAGGCGGTCGCCATCCTGCCGGGCTCCTATTGCTGTATCGAGGGTGAGCCACAGGCCGTGGAGATGCTGCACGAGGTCGCGGATGCCCTCCACATGCACGTCATGACCATCCCCACCGAGATGAAGGCCCTGTACCACGCCGCAGGCTGCATGGCGTCGAATTACTTCGTCGCGCTCGAGAGTGCGGTGCTGGAACTGAGCGAGGCAGCCGGCATCGCACGGGAGGAGGCCCTCCGCGCCATCCTCCCCCTGCTGAAGGGCACGGTCGCGAATATGCAGCAAGTCGGCATCCCCCGGTGCCTTACCGGCCCGATCGCGCGGGGCGACGTGGAGACGGTTCGCCGCCACCTGGATGCAATCGAGGGGGCGGTGCCGGAACTGCTGCCCCTCTATCGCGTTCTCGGACGCGAAACCGTGAAGGTGGCCCTCGCGAAGGGAACGCTGCGACGGGAAGACGCCACCCGCCTGATGGACCTGCTTGGCAGGCCTTGAGCATTCCCCTGCCCTGCCATACCATGAGATCGGCGCCCCAACTGCGGGGCGACCCGCATTTCGACAACCTGAGGAGAAGCCCTATGGGAAGCGCGCTTTCGGCCGCTGTCGCCTTTGTCATTCTCGTCGGCCTTGTCGGCACCGCGTTCCTGGCGGCCAATGCCGGCTCAGGGGAAGCATCCGAGCCCGAAAGCAGCCGCCTCACCGTCGTCTGGACGAGCGGCGATCCCGAGGTCGCCCATCGCATGTGCCTGATGTATGCGCACGCCGCCAGGAAGGCGGGATGGTTCGATCACGTGCTCCTGGTGGTCTGGGGCCCGTCCGCCCGGCTGCTCGCGGCGGACAAGGACCTGCAGGCCAAGGTCAAGGCCATGATGGCCGACGGCGTCCAGGTGCAGGCATGCATCGCCTGCGCGGACATGTATGGAGTCAGCGACGACCTGCGCGGCCTCGGCATCGAGGTGAAAGGCATGGGCAAGCCCCTCAGCGACATGCTCCGGAGCGACTGGAAGGTCATCACGTTCTGACGCCGCCCGCCACGGGCACGAAGAAGGCCCGGCAGGGCCCCCTCCCGCTGCATGTGTGATTGTGGCCAGCACGGGGGCGGGCAGTCAGGACAAGATGGGGGCGGCGATAGCGATCGGCCGAAGGCACCGTCAAACCGGAATGGCCACACACCGGTGAGGCGCAGCTACTTGATACCGTCTTCGTCGATCAGACGTTGCAGACCAGATGAGCCCAGAGCCGTTTGGGGAGGCGAAAGAATCGCCGAGAGCGTTGAGGGCGGGAGCGACTTGGACCTATCGGGGACGGTTGTAACCCGTGTCTCCCCACCAGTCTTCTTTGTGAGGAGCACGCCGTGGTCTCCCCGCCTCTTCTGGATCCAGCCATCCTTTCTGAGCAGTTTGATAAGCTGCTTGCCAGTGATGGCCGGTAGGCGTGCCATCACACATGGACGGGAACAGGGACGAGCTTCTTGCCGGACAGGTCTTCCCGCTCAAGAGATGCAGAGACTGAGAACTTCTTTCGGCTTGGCTTCGTGCGGTATAGACGGATTCCGTGTTTCTCGAAGAAACGCGGACGCTCTCCCAGTTCCTCGAGGGCGTTCAGTTGCATGAAGATCGCCTCTTCCAGTGCTTCATGCGCTTCGTCAAGTGTATCAGCGCACGTTGCTGTGCCCAGCTCTTGGCACAGGCCCACCCACTGGTCATCTTCCTCGAAGAAGGTGACGGTCAGAAGGATATAGCCCTCACGCTTCATTGGACGTTCCCGCTCGCCCAGGCAAGGTCA
>CAZSET010000228.1:0-6544 GCA_964605915.1 uncultured candidatus Brocadiaceae bacterium
GAAGCCCCCGTCATCTCCCTGGCAAGGTGCATGGCCACCTGCCGGGCGAGACACACCGTCCGCGAGCGCGAGGAGCCGGTCAGTTGCTCGGCCCCGACGCCGAATGCTTCCTGAACGGCTTCCGCGATTTCGATCAGGCCAAGCCGCTGTCCGCCTTGCGGCTGGAGCCCGGCCAGGGCCTCGGCCGCTTCGGGCACCCCGACCGTCTCGCAGCCATGCACGCTGGTGTAAAGGGCGAGGCAACAGACGGCGGACTCCAGCCTGGCAAAGCTCTCCCCGTAGGACTCGGCGACGGACCGGCAGACATCCTCGGTCGCGCGCAGCCCCATCCGGGCGCTCAGTTCCCGTGCCATCTCCAGCCGCTCGTCCTGATGGGGCGGCATCAATACGGCCGGAAAGGCGCTGCCCAGCAAGGCCCGCAACTCCGGACCGATCTCGCGAAGCTCCTCCGGGCGAGGGGTGCCGCCCAGGGCCACCCGGCCGCCCCGGTTCAGGACGTGCTTGACCGTGTGGACGAGCTCGGTCTGGCCCGCCGCCTTGCCCTCGATGAACTGAACGTCGTCCAGCAGCAGCATGGTGCAGGCGCGATAGCGATTGCGGAACGCGCGCGTGGTCTTCTGCTGGATCGCGTGGTAGTACTCGTTGCACCACGACTCGGCCAGCATGTATACGGGGTCGAGCCCCACTTCTGGACCTGAGGCGAGGGCCAGCATGGCCTGCATCAGGGCGGTCTTGCCAAGTCCATAGTCTCCGCAGACATACAGGAATCGGAAGCGAGGGTTCTCCTGCCCTGCCAGCTCCCGGGCAGCCGCGCAGGGCAACCTGTTGGAGCGGGTGACGATGAGGCGGTCGAAGCCCAAGTCGCGGCGCGCCAGGGGCTGGCGCGGCGCGGGTGGGGTAGCCTTGGAGGCCGTCTGGTCGGAATGCTGGAGTTCGAGGCGCTGCTCGGCCCGCATCTTGCGAAACAGCCGCGGGGCCACGTCGAACTCAACTTGCATCGGCCGACCGACTAGATCCTCCACGGCGGCCGACACGGCGGCCGCATAGCGCACGGTGAGGAACTGCTGGATGATGACGTTGGGGACGCCGACGACAAGGCGGCCCTCGTCGCCCCCCATCAGCTCGGTCTGGCTGAACCAGATGCTGTAGCGCTCCTGGCCGAGCCGGTCCCGGATGCTGCGCTGCACGGCCTCCCAAAAATCCTCGTGCGTTCCGTAGTCGGTGTTGGCACGGAGAAGCTGCGACAGGGCGTCATCCCCGAGGACGGACGGCCGTTGAAGCCCTTCAGTGAGGTCAGATTCACGTTCAGCAGACACGTAGTATCCCTGCACCGACCAGAGGCCGTCTCCCAAAGAGCCCGCTAACTGGGGGACCTGACGAAACTACGACTGGAAGGAGATGCCTTGCGGCAGGCGCGCGGCGGCACCGGATCGAGCATCGCCCACGCATCCCTCACGCGCCTGCCCCGCGGCAGGAGTGAAACGCCAACAGCCGGCCACCCCCTCCATCACGTTCTATCTCAACTCCAAGTGCGTTGCTCCTCGGAATCAGTAAGACAGACCTAGAAGCCTAGGCCAACCGCCGAACTTCCGCAACGTCCTTTGTTGGCCATTTTCTGACGACCGGCCCCGCCTTCGTGCGTAAGTGTCACTCGGCAAACGGATTCTGTAAGACGGTTTTCTCCGCGGCAAGAGCAGCCCGATTTTCTGTCCGCCGACAAGCGGGACAAGAGCCGGACGCGCGCCGCGTTCGTCGTTGCGCGTTGAGCATTGCGCGTCAAACACTTACGAGTCGCCGGGACCGAGCGACGAAGTAACGCCTCCACGCTCAGCCGCAAAGACGCCGTACTAATGCCTCTCAGGCCGTTTCGAAGGGCGCCCCCTCCTGTGCCACAGCATTGCCGAATCGTGGTACCGTTTCGGGTGCCGTCAGAGACGCCCTGTCGCCGACGTCGCAGGTGGCAGGTCGTTCCGCGTCTTGCCTTTATGTGAAGGGGCCGGCCGGGCAGGCCGATTCCCCGCCTTCGCGCCGAGCGCATTCGACCATCGAGCCGGATGAGGGGACAGTGGAGAGGGGCTGTCAACCGGCCGGGACACGGAAAGCGAAGGTGTAGACGCGCAGCTCGCCACTGGCCAACGGCTGGGCCAGCAGCCGCAGCCGGCCCGGACGTCCGCAAGAACAAAGCTTGCCGCCAGGGATGTTTACCCGCCGCGAGGCGGGGCGGCGCTACGGGCCGATCCCACTCCCGTTCCCGTAACGCCGGCACGCCGGATGCGCACAAGCTTCCAGCCGGCAACCTACTGGAGCTTCAGCGTTGACCTCTGGGGCTCGGGGATCGCTCGGATTCGGTTATGTCGCCCGCCCTGCGGCGGGCTTGTCGTGCTGCTGACCGCCCTTTCCCTGGCCTCGCGGCCAGGGCTACGCGTATGTCGCCCCTAGCGGGGCTTGACGGCTACGGCCTCCGATCCGCCGCGCCACGTCCTAACTCCCGTCCGAAGCCCTGGAGAAAGCGAAGGTGTAGACGCGCAACTCGCCCGTGGGGCCCGATTGGGTCAGCAGCCGCAGCCGGCCCGCTTGGCGGGAGTAAACGAGGTCCGGCCAGTAGTGGTAAGGGCCTTCCTCCGTGTCGACCTCCCACATCTGCCAGGTCCGGCCGCCGTTGTGGCTGCGGTGCACGCGGAGGCCGGACGAAATCACCGTGATCGTGCCGGCGTCGTCGATGACGAACTGACGCCCGGCGTACGGCGTCCGTATCGGCTCGCCCCAACCTTCGCACGGCACGTAGGGCACGAGGGCCGGCCCCTTCCCCGGCGGCGGGTCCTTGGGCATCACTTCGACCCACGGCGTCCCGGCCGGCATGGCGCCCACGTGCGTGTAGCCGCTGAAGTAGCCCCGTTCGTTCGGCTCGCACCAGGACGGCTGGAGCATCACGTCGGCATGCGCCAGGTCCACGGGCAGGCTCAGCCGCGTTCCGTCCGCCTTGTGGAAGGTTTCTCCCCCGTCATCCGAGCGCGCGTAGCACGGGTAGTTGGGCTTGAGGTGGCCCGAGCCGTCCCGCTCGTATTCGGCGTAGAAGAGCCACGCCAGGTGCATGCGGTTGGCCGCGTCGAAGAATACGCTGCCGCCCTGCCCGCGGAAGCCGGGTTCGGTGGCAAAGGGGAAGACGCCCTCACCCGGACCGACCCGCCGCCACTGCCGGGTGTCCGGATCGTATTTCGCCACGCCCAGCGACCACTCCATGCGGTAGTAGTCGGTGCCGGGCGCGGTCTTCAGCGCCTCGCGGTAGCAGATGTAGGGGATGCCCTGGCGGTCCGTCGTCATGAACTGATAGGTGATGCGGTTGCCGGGGATGGCGGCGGTGCCCGGGCCGGATACGTAGCCCGACTGGACCACGTCGTGCGGGCCGCGCAGCTCCTGGCCGCGGAACTCCCACTCGGAGACGTCCTCGGGGCGCTTCGAGACGCTGTAGAGCCACGGCGAGCTGTGCATGTTGTAGGTCACGTGCACGTAGCCGTTGCCGTCGACGCAGAGTGATGGCTGGGCGTGCCACTGGTCGTCGCGGCTTCGGGGCTCGACGACCGAGAGCTGCCACTCCTCCCCCGACCCCTTGGCAACGACCGTCTGGCAGCCCTCGCCGTCGGTCGGGGCGGGGCGGACGAATGCCACGTAAACGCCGTCCCCGTGCGTGCAGATGGGCGAGTTGAAGACGCCGACGTTGGCCTCGTCCAGCCCCCGTGCCACCGTCCAGCGGGTGTACTCCATCTCCTCGGCCCCGGCGCCCGGAACACAGACGCCCAGCCAGCCAACGACCAGGCACAGGCCAGTCAAGTCATGCGCCATCGCGGCCTCCCCCGGTTCGGATTCAACATTCTAAGAGGGCCGACATGGCTTGTCCATCGTCTCGCCCTCCCCATCGCCCCTCCCGTAGGAGGGGGGACTCCCTCTCCCGCCGGGAGAGGGTTAGGGTGAGGACTTCCGAGACCTCAGAACGCGCTGGAGTTTCGCTCAGACCTCAGCCGCCTGGAAGCTTGTGCGACTTAGGGGTGCCAGTGCTACGACCTGCGAACACATTCCGCAGTCTCGTGGCGCCGGCATCCCTGCCGGCATCGTCCGCCGGTTCTTGCGCGACAGCGTACTTCGACGTTGCCGCCATCCCTGCCGGCACGTTCGTCGTTCATGCCTGCAAGGATCCGGGCCGGCCCCCACGGAAACGCGCGACTCTCTTCGATGCGAAGCGCCGATCCAAAGGGCAGTCTGCCACCGCTGCGACGGCATCGCGGCAGTTGCCGGTCCGGATGGCGCGTCCGACGTGCCGCCTGAGCCTATCATCAACATCGCTCTCCCTGTCCCCCTAGGCACTGCCCACTTCCTCACCGCACCCTTCGCAGTGAAGCCGAAACCAACCGACCTCGTCTGGCATCTTCAGTTCGGTCTGGCATGTAGGGCAGTAGGGCGTGAACTCGACGGCCCTATTGTCAACGGCACGGTACCGCCAGCGCCACACCACACCCTCTACTGCGTCTTGCTGATCGGCAAGCTAAGCCGGGTCCCGATCATCGCTATCTGATCCCCGCACAAGTGACAGGGAACCGCGCAGTTCGTCCGCGTGCTTACCGCCCGCCTGGAGTATTGCTGCCACGTCTGGCGTGAGCCGGAACGGAGACGTGCCTTTGCTGAGTGAGTAACCCCCAATTCTCTCGATGATCCCGCTCTCTTCGAGATTCTTGACGGCACCGTGGTTGGGCGGCAACGCTACAGTGCTCGTGTCGCCTCCGACCAGCTTCCGGAGGACGCTTCTCTCTGATTCGTCTGCATTGTCAATACGGGGCAGGATTGCAGCCCTCTGTGACGATTTTCGGCGCCCCGCCCGAACGTGAGCAACCAAACCCTCGCCGATGTTCACGAGGATGATCCCTACGGCTACAAGGAAGCCCATGCCTATTGCTACTCGGAGATCGGACGTGATTCCCGCCAGGGCCAGCCTCAACAGCACGGGTTCCGGTAGGAACAACATAGCACCCGCCACAACGAAGAGCACGCACGCGATTCGCAACGGAAGCCTTATCAACTCAACGAAGCCAGCAAAGCCGATTGCCACGCTGCATTCCTCCTCACGCCAGAGAGACCCGTCCCCTCCACTACTCCACCGCCCCAGGCTCCTCCGTGTCGTCGCCCGTAGCTTCTTCCGAAGCCTGCTCAGGTTCTTCAGACAAGGCCTCTCGATAGCCCTCCTCGTCGCCCGCAAGCCATGCCTCGATTAACGCCCGGCCCTTCTGGGTCAGTCGCACCTTGTACAATGCAGACTCGGGTGCGAGGCCAGGCCCGGCAGGAGGTTGATAGGAAGTCATGCTGGTTTTCGCTAGGCCCGCCGCCGCCAGAGAGACAAACTTGAGGACGCCGTCCCCGCTGATACGGAAGGGCTGCGGCATCCCACTATGCAAGAAAAGGAGAAGGTCCATGCTCTCCTTGCTGAAGGCATGGTTCATCGCCACCAGCATCCCCTTCCAATGCCGGATGGCCTCAACCGGGATATGTCCCTTCGTGTGAAGGGCGTGGCAGTTCGGGCAGAGCGCTAGCAGATTAGACGCCTCATTGCCTCCGCCGTCTGCAACGCGCACCATGTGATGCAGCTCAAGAGTCAGGATATGCCGGCAGTTCGGGTTTCCGCAGAAGTAGCCGGATTCCATGAGGACCTCATTCCGCGTTCTGGTCGGCACAGGACGTCTCGCCATGTCAGCCATCCTCCGTATCAGGCAGTGAGCCCAGCAGGCGCTTCACTGCCTCTCCGAGGGTGGGAACCGTCGATATCGCCCGATGCGCTCCCTTTCCGGCGTCGGCTATCCATTTCTTCTCACCCTCCCGCGTGACGACGCAGGTGTGGCCATAGCTGCTGAGATGCCGATCATCTCCTTTCATTCTCAGGTCCTCTCAGCAATACGGACAGCGACAGAAGCACAACCGATGCCCCCAGAACCGCCAACGCCATGGCCAGGGGTGTACCGTGCACGCATGTGAGTTCGTACAACGCCAGCAGTCCTCCCAGAATGAGAGTGGCTATGGCTAGGTGCTTACTGCAGTTCTTCATTCCAGTGCGCCACCGCGCAGTTGCTTCACGCTACTCCGGCCTCAATCGCCCCACGAGTTCCCACACCCCGCGTAACGCCTCAGTTAACGTGCGTCGCGCCGCCTTGGGCCGATGCTCGCCCTTTCGGGTGCGGGGATGACCTCCCGAGCAGGCACTCGTGCGAAAACGCCCCGGATGGCGATGCAGCGTCCCCATTGACAGCCCCAATAGAAAGGGCCGGCCTTGTCGGCCGGCCCTTCTTCAGCGCTTTGGTGGAGGATACGGGGATCGAACCCGTGACCTCGACAATGCCATTGTCGCGCTCTCCCAGCTGAGCTAATCCCCCACTGGTTAACGCCAGTATAGCGGAGCCAACCCGCACCGGTCAAGCGACTCACGACGACGAACGGCAACGGCCTGTCTGACAGTAGAGTAGGGAGGGGCCGCCTTGGGGCGCCCTCCCCCTCGTCAAACCGGACG
>CAZSET010000229.1:0-6433 GCA_964605915.1 uncultured candidatus Brocadiaceae bacterium
TGGCGGGACGTTGCTTGCCGGCTGGTCGCATGACTATGATCGGATCGGGAACAACAAGTACCAGGAGGACCTCCAGTCGGCCACGGGTAGCGAGCTCTATTCCTACGACGACGTCTACCGGGTGACGGGCTTCAAGCGCGGGCAGCTCAACGGGAACAAGGACGACATCACGAGTCCCACGAGGACGCAGACCTGGACCCTGGACCCCCTGGGGAACTGGGACAACACGGTGCTGGACGGGACGACCGAGACGCGGACGCATAACACGATCAACGAGCTGACGGCCCGGACGGTCGGGCAGGATCCCCAGATCAGCCTGTCGTATGATGCGGCGGGGAACCTGACGCAGGACGGGGACTCGGACGGCGACCACAAGTACACGTGGGACTACCGCAACCGGCTCGTCGAGGTGGAGGAGAAGCAGTCCGGGAATTGGAACACCACGGGGGAATACAAATATGATGCCCGGAAC
This sequence comes from uncultured candidatus Brocadiaceae bacterium, assembly GCA_964605915.1. Classification (GTDB taxonomy): domain Bacteria; phylum Planctomycetota; class Brocadiia; order SM23-32; family SM23-32; genus DAOVRD01. The sequence goes on from CAZSET010000229.1 coordinate 473, forward strand.
CGGCGCGTTCTCAAGATTGTGACAAACAAGGGGGGCCTCAACGGCACGACCCGCTCCATCTGGGGTGGCGATGGCGACTGGCAGTGCCTGGAGGAGCGGGACAGCTCGGGCGACCTGGTCGCCAGGTTCACCTACGCGCCGAGTTACATCGATGCCGTGGCGGTGCAGGAGCGCGACCTGAATGCGGACGACGACTTCGGGGACGCGAATGAGGTGGTGTACTACCATGCGAACACGCTCTTCAGCGTCTACGCCCTGAGCGACGCGAACGAGTCGGTGATCGAGCGCTATCGCTTTGACGCCTACGGCGCCTGCACGGTGCTGGACGCAGACGGCTCGGCGGATGCCGACGGCCTCTCGGACGTCGAGAACCCCTATGCCTTCACCGGCCGCCGCCTCGATGTCGAATCCGGCCTCATGCAGTATCGAAATCGCTACTACCACACCGGCCTGGGTCGGTTTGCCAGTAGGGATCCGGCGGGTTACGGGGACGGGTACGATGTCTATGTGTACGCGACAAGCGGCCCTACGACCGGTCAAGACCCCATGGGCCATGAATACATTGAAAACATCCAGTACACGGACTCTGGCTGGGTCATCGACTGGACGCTCACCGTCGACCCCTGACGAGTACCGTGCAGTCCGACGGATAAGGGTGTCAGCGCATGCCATGCTCAAGCCGCGAAGGCAATTGGTCCGCCCGAGGCAAAGCGAGCGGCGCACGAATCTTGCGATGAGATGGCTAAGTACGCCGGGAGGACCATGTTGATGGGTGCCTGGGCTTCTGGCAGGCACTACCATCTCTTCAACGGTGAGAGACATGGCACAGGAAGCGGCCATGCGGGTTGTATCCAAGAGCGGCTTGAGGTCCTGCTGTTGTACAATGTCGGCGGGATGTTAGGTTACTATAACTCAGATTACGCTACCCATTGGCAGATGGCTGATCCGGGGAAGCGGTGGATAGTACCTGTCAACAGCAACAAGACCGTGGAGGAAAGGCTTCGTTATCTGCAGACACCTTGTTCGTGCATTCAGGAACTGCATGTCTTGACTGGGCACGGTGAGGGCGTCGGCGGCGTGCAAGTGATTGGCCCGGAGTTGACCGGTGGCGGGCGGGACGCATTCGAACTTGGCCATATCTGTCATATGCTTTGCCCCGGCGCCAGTGTTACCTTGTATGGGTGTGACACTGGCCGCGACACCTACTTGAGTATGTTCATAGCTGGCCCCGGTACGGCACCAGCCGTTACTAGGTGCAAGAACGTCGGCAAGGTCAAGGGCTGCAAAGGCAACGTGAAGTGGTGGATCAGCGGGGCCTTCGGGAGCGGCTCTGTGCAGGCCAAGTGCAAAGGCGGATGGCGTGAGTGTGACGCCGGCGGCTGCCACGATACATCTGGACCTTTCTAGCGGCTGCCCGCCAACGTGGCCGTGGAGGACATCTAGATGCGTGGGACGATGACGCGCGTTCTCCTAATCCTAGCGGGCCTGGCGCTGACATCGCTGGTGTTGGTGCCAGTGCTTGCCCAGTTCCCGTGCAGTCTGCGTTGGGCAGTCCGATCTGAAAGCGTCGCCTTAGTGCGTTTGCTGAGTGCATGTGGGGGCGACGTGAACGCGAGGCTCCCGTACGGGGGCACGTATCTCGCTTTCGCTGCATGGCACAACAATCGCGACCTAGTAAGAGCGCTATTGGAGAACGGAGCCAACGTTCACGTGCTGACTGACGGGCAGCGCACGGCGTTGCACATTACCCGCGACGGGAAGGTGGCCAAGCTGCTTGCTGAGGCTGGCGCCGATCCCGACGCACATGACGGTTTCGGGATGACCCCCTTGCATCTGGCGGCTCTGGAGGGGACAGCCGATGTGGCTGAAGTACTCCTCAACCACGGTGCGTCGGTCGACGCTGTGGACGATGATAACGAGACGCCTCTTGTAATCGCCGCGAGCCAGGGCCAGGCCAGCGTAATGCGACTTCTGCTGGCCCGGGGCGCGGACGTGGATGGGTTAGGAGAGCTGACCCCATTGCATTGTGCAGCCGCTGTGGGCCATGAAGACCTGGTGAGGATTCTACTTGCACACGGTGCCAAAGTGGACGTACGTGATCAGGACGGCGCGACGCCACTGATGCTGGCAAGAAGACAAGGCCATTCTGATGTCGTTTGTCTGTTAAGGCAGAATGGTGCGACCGAATGACAGGCAGGAGTACGGCACCTACACGGACCGGACGGTGACGGCGACCTACGACCTGTCGGGCAGGCTTAAGTCGCTGGGCTACCCGAGCGGCCTGACGCTCTCGTACACGCACGACGACATCGGACGGGTGACGGCCGTCAACGACGGCTCGAACGACCGCGTGGCTGACACCTACAAGGGCTGGCTGCTGGAGAAGCGTACGTACGCGAGCGACGCGTATCTCACGCACCTGGACGATCAGGGCGAGAACTTGAGCGGCTACGGATACGACACATTCGGCCGGATCAAGAACCACCGGTGGAAGAGCTCAGGGGCGACGCTGCTGGCCGGCTGGTCGTATGATTATGATCGGATCGGGAACAACAAGTACCAGGAGGACCTCCAGTCGGCGACCGGGGATAGCGGCGGATGAAGCACGAGGACAACACGGAGAAGATCATCGGCGCGGCGTTCAGGCCGCACAACGCCTTTGAGTTCGGCGTCGTGAGGGGCTTCCATACAGTGGTACCTGGCGGGCACGTGGTTGAGGTCGCAGGTGCAGGCTGAGAGCAGGTACCGGTTCCGCCTCGTCGTCACCGCTGGCTTGCTCGCCGCTATCATCGCTGGAGGACTGTACGGGTATCACGTCTGGCTTCCCCGGCGAATTGGACCGTCACGAGGCAACGAGAGCCCGGCGGCTCCAGCTTCCTCGGGCCGGCCCTTCGTGCTGAACCCGACCCAGGAGGCGATGGCCAACAACACCGGCGTGAGCTACGCCGCCAGGGGCGAGTACGACAAGGCCATCGCCCACTTTCAGATGGCCGTCTCCCACAAGGACGACTACCTGCCCGGCTGGAAAAACCTCCTCGCCGCTCTCGTCGAGACCGAGCGCTGGCCCGAGGCCCTCGAAGCCGCCGAGAAGGCCGAGGACCTCCACCCCCTTCGCGTCGAGCTCGGGTCCGAGCGGCCGCCCGCCCCTTCGGCAAGCTCAGGGCAAGGTCCTTCGACGGAACCGGGAGAAGTGCCGGACGCGCGGAGCCAGCTCATCCAGGATAAAGACTTCCTCGCCAACCTGGCCCGTGCCTACCTGGAGAACGGCCGGCTCGACAAGGCCAGGAGCCGGTTCACGCTCTACCTGCGCCTTTTCCCGCACGAGCTGTGGGGCTACAACGGCCTTGCCGAGGTGGCCTTCCGCGAAGGCGATTATGAACGTGCAGTCCAGCTCTTCGCCCAGAGCCTGAAGCTCTACGGCGACCAGCCCGAGGTCGCAGGCCGCCTGACGGAGATCTCCGAGGCCGCGCTGGCCCGTTCGACAGACTCAGGGCAGGCTCTTGCCGAGAGGGTCCAGTGGGTGCTGGCGAGCTACCTCCAGCCGAGGGAAGGGCGTCCCGCCATGCCGGAAGCGGACCCGTTCGACAGGCTCAGGGCAGGCCCGTTCGCGCCCACCCCGCCGCCCCCGCGGCATCCGCTTCCCATCCCGTCCCCCGAGCCGGTGGTCGAGCTCCCGAAAGCGCCCGTCCCCGACCTTGACTGAGCGGCCGATATTCACGACACTATGGACGCGGAAACGGGGCCGTGTGGGGTTACCTCGCATGTGTGCATCGAGCCCTGGATGACCTTCCCGGATAAGCAGACGGAGCTTACAATAGAGGACATGTTTTGGGCGACGGCCGAAGGCTGTGAGCGGCTGGCCCTGCGGAATGCAGATCAGCTTTGGGTGGTGCGCTGATGCAGGAATTGTTGAGGCCGCCTAAAGAGCAACCGGCCGACGGTGAAGCGCATCAGCGAATCGCCGAAGGAGAAACCGGATAGATGAAGATCGGACTAATCACGGATGAAGTAAGCGCCGATCCAGAAACGGCCTTTGAACTGGGTGCGGAGTGGGGGGTGCGCGATTTCGAGATCCGAGGATTTGACTCCCAACGAGTTCCCCTGTTCTCCGCTTTTCAGAAGGATTACCTCCGGGAATTGATGGAACGGTATCGCGCCCGGGTATTTGCGATCTCCCCGGGCCTCTTCAAGATTCCTTACCCGGATGCGACCCGTGCGAGTTTTCCACTGCGCGCCTTTGACGTCGAGCTGCATCGCCGCTGGCGCAGCGCCTGGGATTCGCTGGCCTATCACCTGGAGGAGCTTCTGCCCAGTTCCCTGGACTATGCTCGCGAGATCGGCGCCCAGCGGGTGATCGCCTTCGGCTTCCATCGGGGGGGCCAGCCGGCCGGAGAGGCGCCCGACGAAGTCTTGCAGACGCTTCAGAAAGCGGCTCAACTCACTCGCAAGGCCGGTCTCTTCCTGGATCTTGAGGTCGAGGCGGATTATTGGGCCGACACGGGCGCCCGGACGGCCAGGATGCTTGATCAGATCGGGGAAGAGGCCCTGGGCGTCAACTGGGACCCGGCCAATGCTGCGGTGGCGGGGGAGAAGCCCTATCCAGAGGGGTATCAGGCCGTAAAGGATTGTGTACGCCACGTGCACTTCAAGGATGTCAGGTTTGAAGTGGATGGGGCCGCGGTCTACACTACGAAGGGGGTGATCGATTGGGAGGGTCAGATCCGAGCCCTGCAGACCGATGGCTATGAGGGGTATATTTCGGTCGAGACCCACATGCAGCCAAAGGTGGCGAGCGCGCGAGTGATGACTGCCCGGCTGCAGGGACTCCTGGATGGCTTGGCGAGTGAATGAACTTCGCCGGCCTTCCTCCGCCAAGAAGAATCCCGGAACCGGCGTCGGCACACAGGGATGTGCATGTCGCGGATACACGGCTCGCGGAAAGGATCACTGAGGAAGATCAGTGAAGGAGACACCCGATGATGGAAGACGATCTCAAAGGCGTGATCCCGGCGGCCATCCTGCCGATGGACTCCGGATACCGGCCGGACTACGACGCTTTCGCAGGTTACCTCGATTGGTTGATCGGGGAGAACGCTGTGGCGCTGGCGATCAACATGGATACGGGGGAAGGGCCGCAGCTTACGGTGGAGGAGCGCCGCCAGGCGGTGCGCACTGCCGCTGAGGTGGCCCGGGGACGGGCGCTCGTGCTGGCGGGGGTGATGGGTTCGACTACGGATGGAGCCCGGGCGATGGCTCGCGTCAATGCGGAGGCCGGGGCGGATGGACTGGTCGTCTTCCCCAACACCGCATTCCGCAACGATCCCCTGGATCCGCGCATCCCCTATGAATATCATCGCTCCATAGCCGACGAAACGGGCCTGCCGATCATCCTCTTCCAGCTCGCCCCCGTCTTCGGCGGAGTTCTCTATACGCGACAAACGCTATTGAAGCTGTGCGAGATCCCGCAGGTTGTGGCGATCAAAGATGCCTCCTTTGACGCCCAGTACTTTGCGGAAACGAAGAAGACCATCGATCAGGTTGGCCGTCCCATCACGGTTCTGAGCGGGAATGATCGCTTCATCACCGAGTGCTTCCTGCTTGGCGCCGAGGGGGCGCTCCTGGGCTTCGCGGCCGTGGGATGCGGTCTGGTCGCGGCCATGTTGGCCCAGCTTCAGGCCGAATCCTATCCGGAAGCCGTGGGCATGCGGGAGAGAGTCCAGGGGTTTGCGGATGTGATTTACCGTGACCCCGTCCTGGATTACCGCGCTCGCTGCAAGGTAGCGCTCGGACATCTTGGGGTGATCTCGCCGGAGCTGGCCTATGTGCGACCACCCATGCTGCAGATCGGCGAGTCGGAGTCAGAAGATATCCGGATGGCGCTGGTCAACGCCGGTATGCTGGGGCCAGCACCGGTCTGAAAGGAAGAGCCTAAGGCGCTGTTGCAAAACCCCATCCTGGCTT
>CAZSET010000230.1:0-6394 GCA_964605915.1 uncultured candidatus Brocadiaceae bacterium
CCTTAAAAGGCATCCCGAGCGTATCCGACCCGGGGGCCTGCTTCATAGTCTCAGGAAGCGGTACCGGCCGCCCCCGAGCCGTGGCCGGTGAAGCCCCGTCAGCGGCGAGATAACACTCCGTCGCGCGCACTGCGCCTATGGAGTGCGGCGGCTTCCGGCCTTCGTAGCCGTAGCGGCAACTACGGCGGGGTAGGCTGGCGCCGCTCTGCCGTTCGCGGCAGCCGCACCTGGGAACGACGAACAGGACGAGGACGAGCACGAGGACGACGACGATCACACTGCTGCAAGCCGCAGGCCATACCCGAATCGTGAGTCGCGCAGGGGATTGCGCCCTGGCAATCAGGATTCAGCCCGCTTGCGCAGGTCCGCCTTGGCCTGCTTGAGCCTGGGGGCTTCCGGGCGGCTCCGATAGAACTCGTCCAGCGGATAGCAGCCCGAGACCAGCCCCATGCGCGGTGCCGTGGTGCAGTCGCTGAAGGTCCGGCAGATGCGGCGCCTGTCCAGCGGCCGCCCGGCCAGCAAGTGCGCGGGCAGCTCGGGATAGGACAGCAACATGCGGCCCAGGCCGACGAAGTCCACCCACCCCTCGCGCACGGCGCCCTGGGCCACGTGCGGCAGCCATTCCTGCAGGTAGGTGTAAGCCGTGCCGACGAAGCACACCCTCGGCCGCTTCCGCTTGAGCCGCCGCGCGACGTCCATCTGCCGGGCGACGCCCACCAGCGGGTCCTCCGGCGGCCCGTAGCCGTCCGACGGCGGATAGAGGGCCGGCCGCTGAATGTGAGGGTTGTAGTAAGGGCTGCCAGCCGTGAGATTGACAAGGAAGATCCCCAGCTCCTCAAGCAGTGCGAGGAAGCGCTCCGGTTCGTCCAGTTGGCGTTGAAGCGGGTCCTCAGGATTGGCGCCGAAGGCGTACGGATAGGGCAGGGGGAATGGCTCGGGTTCGCCTACGCCGTCGGCGCCTCGCCGGAAAGGCGGCATGTCGAACGCGCTCAGCCGCACGCCGACGCGCATCTCGGGCGCCCTTCGCCGGATTCCGGCGACCACCTCGCGAAGGAAGCGCGTACGGTTCTCGAAGCTGCCGCCGAACGGCCCGGGGCGGTCGTGCGCGCTCAGGAATTCGTGCCCCAGGTAGCCGTGCGCGTGCTTGACGTCTACGAAGTCGAAGCCCGCCCGCCCGGCTAGCTCCGCCGCCTCGATGAACCGTTCGATGATGGCCTCGATCTCGGCGTCGGTCAGCACGGGCCAGTCGGCCGGGACGCCGAACTTTCTGTCCAGCACGGGGTGGCGGTAGAGGATCCTGGGCTCGGGCCGGTCGTGGCTGTTCGGCCGCGAGAAGCGCCCCGAGTGCGTCAACTGGAGCCCGACCAGCAGGTCGTCGGTCCGGCCGAAGGCACCTTCGTGCGCCTCCACCAGCGAGCCGCGCAGCCTGGTCAGGTCGGCAAGGTTCGCTTCGTTGATGAGCAACTCGTTGGGGTTGGCGCGCGCGTCGTGCTGGAAGGCGACGGCCTCGCCGCCCCAGATGAGCTTGGCCCCGCTGCGGCCGAAGTTCCGCCACCGGCGGACGGTCAGCTCCGTCGGCTTGCCGTCGGGGGTGCCGTCCCAGCCCTCCATCGGGTGCGTGCAGAACCGGTTGCCGACGACGAAGCCGTCCGGCAGCGTGTAGGGCTGCCCGAGCGGCCCGTCCTCACCGGCGATCACCTCGTCGTCCACCGGCAGATCAATGCCCAGGGAGGAGGCGTAAGCCCGGAGCTCGTCCGGTTCCTTCAGCGATGCCATGCGGCGGTATTTCATCGTGCGTGTCCCCTCGAGGGCAGCGGGGCGAGTGGGCCTTCACAATCGAGGTGGGGGATCAGCCGGCCATTGGTCGTCGTCCTCGTTGTCGTCCTCGTTCTCTCCTGCGCGGGGCGCTTTCGGACAAACACGAGATCAAGCAAGAGCTGAACCGGCAACCTCGTCGTTGAGGCAAGACCTGCCGCCTGGAAGGCGGCGCTACGGACGCGGGGCGCACTCGCCGTACTCGTAGCGCCGGCATCCCTGCCGGCTTCGTCCTATGCCGCCTGGAAGGCGGCGCTACGGACGCGGGGCACACTCGCCGTACTCGTAGCGCCGGCATCCCTGCCGGCTTCGTCCTATGCCGCCTGGAAGGCGGCGCTACGGACGGGGCCGATCGGTCTGCCCGCGCCCGTAGATCCGGCCTTCGCGGAACTCCGTCCACGTGTTCTCGAACCAGAACTCGCCCGTCGGCATGGGCCGGGGCGGGGCGATACGGGTCACGAAGCCGCCGGTCGCGGCGTCGTATCCGATCTCCAGTATCTCCTGTCGCAGGGCGGCGTTCTCCGGCACGAAGCGCCATTCGTCGCCCAGGTCGGGATGGGGCAGCGTGCCCGACGGGTCGAGGACCAGGTGCGAGCCGCGCGAACCGCTCCCCCGCTCCAGCAGGGCCCGTATCGCCTCCAGGAAGGCGAGCTGGGCCAGCGCCATCTCGCGCACTTCGATGGCCGCCAGGTACCCGGGTCGGTCCTGCTTGAGCCCGTTCTCGCGGATGCCCCGCCACTGCCACCTCGCCGCCTCCAGGGCCCCTCGAACGCCGGCCAGAGAGCGCGCCATCCCGGCGGACTCGCTCATGCGACGCCGGATCTCCCGCTTCGCTTCCGCGCACTCGGGCGCCGACGGGCTCGTCCTCCTGATGCGGTCGATCTCCGCCCGCACGCGCGCCACGGCGTCGCGCGCCAGGCGCCCGAGGTCCTCGGCGGACGCGTCGTGCTCGTAGTAGACGTGTGCGATCCGCTGCGCCGCACGCAGCGCACCCACCTGCCCGGAGTTCAGCGCCGATCCGCCCGGGCGCTTGACGCCGTGCGTGCCCGCCAGCTCGCCGATGACGAAGAGGTGCGGCACCGTCGACTCCCACCACCAGTCCACGGCGAATCCGCCGTTGCAGTGCTGGTTGCAGACGCCGACTTCCAGCGGCTCCTTCCACAGGTCCGCGCCCAGCTCGCGGTAGAGGTCTATGCTGGGGGGGTTCATGTGCGCCAGCCGTTCGATGGGCGTCGGCTGGGTGGCGCCGGACCTCTTGAGGTAGGAGAGCGCCTCATCGCCGAGGGCATCGATGCGGAACGCCTCCAGCCCGTCCGTCGCCCTGGGGTTCTCGCGGAAGTCCATGAAGACGCGGCGGCCGCGCCCCACCATCTCGTTCTGCACCAGGACGTCGATGAGCGAGGAGCCGGGCCCGGCGATCTTCTCCGGGTCGAGGGGCCACTGGTAGCCCTTCAGGAAGATGTTGGTGGCCAGCGCGGCCATCGAGTCGAACCACGGGTTGAGGAACTCGCGCACGTCGCCGCCGGCCTGGTCCGTGCTGAAGTAGCGCGGGATGGCCTGCTGGTATGTGCCGGACAGGTTCCAGCGCGGCTCGAGCGAGGCCAGGCCGAACTGGGACTCTGTCAGGTTGTGTGCGGCGGCGCCCGCCTCCAGCAGCGCGGCGTAGGGCCCCATCTGCCCCTTCGGGTAGACCGACACCTCGTAGAGCTCGCCCGGCCCGCCGCCCGCCGCGACCACGTTCGCGCAGTTGAACAGAACGAGGCCGTGGTCGTCGGCTTCCTGACGGGTCATGTCGGCGCAGAGAAGACCGCGCGCGCGACCGTCGCCGCCCTCATCGCAGATGACGGCCAGCAGGTGGTGGTCCTCGAAGATCGGCACGCCGCAGCGCCTCAGCTCCGCCAGCAGCTTGCGCACCATGAAGCGCGACGTCCAGGGCCCGGCCGACGTGCCGCGCTGGCGCGGGTCCAGGTCCGTCTTGTAGCCGACGAAGCCGCCGCGCTCGTTGTGCGGAAACGGGACGCCCAGGTCGACCAGGTGGTAGAAGCAGCGCAGCGAGTTCTCCGCCTCGGCCAGCGCCACGTCCCCGTGCACGCATCCGCCGGCCATGAGGGTCTGCGCGAAGTCGTGCGGCGTGTCCGCCACCGAACCGTGCGTGCCGAGCTTGCAGTAGGTCTGTTTGTCGGAGCCGGCGTTGTGGGACGTGCCCGCGCCGAGGCCGTGCGTGACGACGGCGATCTCCCGTTCGGGATGCGCGACGCCGGTCTCGGCCATCTCGCGGGACAGGCGCACGGCGCAGGCCAGCCCCGCCGCCCCGCTGCCCACGATGACGGTGTTCAGGGAGAAGACGGGCAGCTTGAGCCCGTCGAGTTCGATCTCGCGCCTCTCGACCATGCTCCCCTCAGAGCCTGCGGATGCCGAAGCCGCCGCCAACCTCGATCGCCTGCCCCGTGCAGTAGTCCAGGTCGCCGCGTGCGAAGGCCGTCACCACGCGTGCCACGTCCTCGGGCCGGCCCCAGCGTCTGGTCGGCAGCAGGCCCTCGGCGATCAGCCCGTCGTACTTCGCCTTGACGGGGGCCGTCATCGGCGTCTCGATGATGCCGGGGCGGATCTCGATCACCGGGATGTCGAACTCGGCCAGCCGGTCGGCATACAGCTTCGCCGCCATGCTCAGGCCCGCCTTCGAGACGCAGTACTCGCCGCGGTTGGGGGACGAGGTGTAGGCAGAGATTGAGGTGATGAAGGCGATGCGGGCGCGTTCGACGAGGCCGGCTCGCTGCCACTCGACCATGCGGTTGGCGACGAGTTGTGTGAGGAAGTACGGCCCGCGCAGGTTGATCGCCAGGACGCGGTCGAAGCTTCCCTCGCCCGCCTCCAGGATGTCCTTGCGCTCCTTCGGCGCGACGCCGGCGTTGTTGACCAGCAGGTCCAGGCGGCCGAACCGGTCGGCGACGAAGTTCAGCATGCCCCGCCGGTCGGAGTCCGACGCGACGTCCGCCCGGCAGACCTCTGCGCAGCCGCCGGCGTCCTCGATTGACTTCTTGACCTCGTAGGCGCCGGACTCGGCGTTGGCCGGGTCGGCCACGACATCGTTGATGACGACGGACAGCCCCGCGCGGGCGAGGGCGAGCGCGATCCCGCGCCCGATTCCCTGCCCGGCGCCCGTCACGAGTGCAACCGGATTCGTTTCAGTAGCCATGTCACCACGGGATTCAGGGGAAGACGGCGGCCAGGCGAAGCAGGCCGCCATGCTGCACGCATTCTAATGGCCTCCGCCTGAGCCGTCAACGACCGCGCCCGGGCGCAGGGGAAGGCTCGTCCGTCTACGTACGAAAGATCGCGATTGGGCTCTGGCCCTTGCGCGCCATACGGGAATCGCGTACAAGCGTTCGGTATTCTGGAGCGGCCCGGCGGGCGTCTCATCCGGCCCTCAATGGTCGGTGGGACTGACCGGCGAGGGCCGAGTGCGCTGGATCGCCGGCCGGGACGGAAGACTGCGTGGCGCTGGCGGGCCGGGAGTCTCTTGCTGAGCCACAGAACGCGCATAAGGAGCCGGGCAAATGGCCAAGCGCAAACCTCAGACAGGGACGTGGGTGCGGAAGGATAACCGCCTGTTCACGCTGGAGGTCCACATCATCAGCGGCCCCATGACTGAGCAGTTCATCAACAAGAACCAGGTTGTCTCACGCACGATCCAGATCCGCGGCGACCAGACGCTGCAAGCCCTGCACTATGCGATCTTCGAAGCCTTCGAGCGCGAAGAGGAACACATGTACGAGTTCCAGGTCGGTGGCAAGGGGCCGATGGACCCGCAGGCGCGATCTTACGTGCTGCCCATGGACATGGGCGATCTGTTTTCGGAGCGCGAGCCCTCTGGCGACGTGGCACGGACGACCGTCGGTTCAATTGGCTTGAGCGTCGGTGAGGCGTTCCGCTACTGGTTCGACTTCGGGGACGACTGGTGGCACCAGATCGACGTCGTGGCGATAGCCGACGAGGCGCCGCCCGGCGATTACCCCACGGTGACCGAGCGCATCGGCCAGAGCCCCCCTCAGTACACCGACTGGGATGAAGACGAGGAGCTCTATCTTGGCGAGGCGGATATCGACGCCGACCCCGATGAGCTGGCAGAAGCGGTGCCCGAGCCATACGCCGAACGGTTCGCGGCGCTGGTCGAACTCACCGACGGTTTTTGCGACGCACACCTGAACGAGGAGTACCGCAGGCTCTGCCGGCTGATGGCGGCAGCTGTCTGTCGTGAGGGCCTGCCCGTGCTGCGCGGCAAGCCGGCGAGCTGGGCCGCCGGGACCGTGTACGCACTTGGGCAGGTCAACTTCCTGACCGACCCCAGCCAGACGCCGCACATGACGTCGCCCGAAATAGCGGCGGGCTTCGGGGTCTCGCCGTCCACGATGATGAGCAAGGCGAAGGTGATTCGCGAGGAATTCGAGTTGATTCCCTTCGAACCCCGATGGTGTCTGCCGAGCCTCGTGGCGCATAACCCCCTGGTGTGGCTCATCGACGTAGATGGCTTCCTGATCGATGCCCGGTGGGCTGCGCGCGACGTCCAGGTCATCGCGTA
>CAZSET010000231.1:0-6386 GCA_964605915.1 uncultured candidatus Brocadiaceae bacterium
CGCGGCAGAGCTACCCATGAACTGGTGGACTTCGCACTCTTCCTCCGAGATCCGGAACCGCCCTTCGGCCTGGGGAACGATCTCCAGTGCGTACTTCGCCTCCGAGCCGCCGGGCAGATCAAGCTCTAAGTCGAACCGAACGAGCCTGGCACGTGCCCGCGACCGGAACGGCACAGCCGCGACCCCACCGCGATTCTTGAACGCCAGTTCGACCGACGCCGCAAGGCATTCCTGGACGAAAGCGAGAGCGTCTATGAAATTGCTCTTTCCAACGCCATTGGGGCCGACAAAGACGGTTAGTCGCTCCAGATCAACACAGACGTTCTCCAAGCTCTTGTAGTTGCGTACGCTGACCGAACGTAGCCGCGCATCCCCCTTTGAGGGTTGGTCAATCATGCTGATATCCTGCGAGTTTTGAAGGTGCTCCAAGCTCTGAGCATCTGTCCCGCACGGACGCGCGTGAAGCCGCCCAGTCGCACGCCACAGGCGCCGTCGAGCGCAATCGGCCTTCGGCGGATGTGCGGGGCCCTATTCGTCGAACGCCGCGTCGAAGGCGATACCGCTCGGGGGGAAGTCCACGTTCTTGACGAACTCGCACGCCTCCGCCGCGCCGTGCTCCCGGTCCATCCCGCTGTCCTCCCACTCGACCGACAGCGGTCCGTCATAGCCGATCCGGTTCAGCTCGCGCACGACGGACTCGAAGTCCACGTCGCCGCGGCCCAGGCTGCGGAAGTCCCACCCGCGGTCCGCATCGCCGAAGTTCAGGTAGGACGACAGGACCCCCTCGCGTCCGTTCAGCGTCACCGCGCAGTCCTTCATGTGCACGTGGTAAATGCGGTCCGGGAACGCCTCGATGAACATGGCGGGATCAACGCCCTGCCACTGGAGGTGGCTGGGATCGAAGTTGAAGCCGAACTCCTCCCGGCCGCCCAGCGCCTCGATCGTCCGCTCGGCCGAGACCAGGTCGAAGGCGATCTCCGTCGGATGCACCTCGAGCGCGAACCTGACGCCGCACTCCTTGTAGACGTCCAGGATCGGGTGCCACCGCTCGGCCAGCAGCCTGAAGCCGTCCTCGATCATCGCGGGACCGACGGGCGGGAACGAGTAGATCAGGTGCCAGATAGAGCTGCCCGTGAATCCGCAGACGACCTCGATGCCCATGTTCTGGGCGGCGCGGGCGCAGTTCTTGACGTTCTCGATGCCCCACTCGCGCATCCTGTCGAAGTCGCCGGCGATCTCTGCCGGCACGAAGCCGTTATGCCGTTCGTCCAGGTTGTCCAGGACGAGCTGTCCGGCCAGGTGGGTGCTGATGGCCCAGCACTCCAGGCCGAACTCCTCCAGCAGGGCCTTCCGCTCGTTGCAGTACTGGATGCTCTCGGCGGCCTCGAAGGGATCGAAGTGATCGCCCCAGCAGGCCAGTTCGAGCCCGTCGTATCCCCATTCGCTCGCCTTCTGGGCCAGGTCCCGCAGCGTCAGGTCGGCCCATTGGCCCGTAAACAGCGTCACCGGTCTTGCCATCTCCATTCCTCCCTCGTCGCACAACGCCAGTCAGGACAACGTCTAACCACTGAATCACGGAGAACAACAAAGGCTGATATTGACCACTACGACACGACGGGCACGACGTTACAGCCCGGCGTTACTCGTTGTGTTCGTCGTGTCGTCGTGGTTACTCCTGCAGTTCTCCGTGCGCAGTGCCGGGCTCCCGAGACAACGGACAGCCAGGCAGAACCACACGCCCAGGGCTAACCACTACGACACGACGAAAGAAGACGGACTTGTTGACGTTGTGACCGTAGTGTCGTCGTGGTTAGATTCTGTTGTTCTCCGTGTCCTCCGTGACTCCGTGGTGAATTGGCCGTGGTGGATTTTACACCTTCGGAACGCGGGTCCATTTGTGGCTCTTGGCAGACTCGGCCACGGCCTCCAGGACGGCCTGACACTTTAGCCCATCCCGGAAGCTGGGGGCGGGCTGGCGGTTCTCGGCGATGGCCGTGGCCATTTCCATGATCTCGTTGGCGAAGCACTCGCCGTAACCGATGATGTGCCCGTCCGGCCACCAGGCCTTCCAGTTGGGCGTCTCCGGATGGGTGGCGAAGACCTTGCGGAAGCCCTGCTTGACGCCCTCGCCGTCCTTCCAGTACTCCAGGTAATTCATGTCCTCGAAGTTCCAGCCGATGGAGGCCTTCGAGCCGTTGATCTCCCAGGAGTGGTAGTTCTTGCGTCCGCCGCCGAAGCGCGTGACCTCGAACACGCCGAGGGCGCCGTTCGTGAACCGTGCGTTCCAGATCGCGGCGTCGTCGACGGTGACGGTGCCCATCTTTGCGCCGCCCTTGCGGTCTGTCAGGGCCGCGCCGCCCGTTGACTTCAGCATGGGACGCTTCTTGATGAAGGTCTTCAGTTCGCCGCTGACCTCGGCCATGTTTCCCACGAGGAACAGGGCCATGTCGGCGACGTGCGCGCCCAGGTCGCCGAGGGCGCCGCTGCCGGCGAACTCCTTCTTCAGCCGCCAGACCAGCGGGAAGTCCAGGTCCATGATCCAGTCCTGCAGGTAGCGGGCCCGGAAGTGGTAGATCTCGCCCAGTTCGCCGGCCTCGATCATCTGCTTGGCGAGTTGGACGGCGGGCGCCTGCCGATAGGTGAAGCCGCACATGGCCTTGACGCGCGCCTTCTGGACGGCCTTCGTCATCTTCTTGGCGCCGGCCAGGTCGTTGGCGAGCGGCTTCTCGCACAGGATGTGCTTCTTGGCCTCCGCGGCGGCGACGGTCTCCTCGACATGGACGAAGTTCGGCGTGCTGATGTCGATCAGGTCGATGTCGTCCCGCTCGACCAGTTTCCGCCAGTCGGTCTCGTACTCCTCCCACCCGTAGGTCTCCGCTGCGGCCTTGACGACCCGTTGCGGCTCGTTGCCCGCGATGCACTTCATGACGACTTGGAGCGGCGGGTCCCACATCTCGTTAACGTTGCGATAGCCGAAGCTATGCGCCTTGCCCATGAACCCGCAGCCGATCAGCCCCACGTTCAAGACCTTCTTCTTGGCCATGACGCGACTCCTTTCTGCGTGATCTCGTCCGCTGTGATTCCGGCGCAAATGGTCTCTCGCCAGCCGATCTGCGGCCGGCCCACCCCAAGCGGCGAGCCAACAGACCGCCCCTGCCGGGCTTAGTGAGGGCCTTTGTAGCTGAGTCGACCCGAAAAATCAAGGACGCCGCCGCCGGCCCGTCAGGGCTCCCTGAAGAGGCTGCCCGGGTTATCCCGCACGATGACGTTCTCGCCGTGGCCGCCCAGATCGACAAACAGCTCCCGCAACGCCCCGTTGTGCAGCACGTTGCCCTGGATAATGGCGTCTTCCAGCCGGCCGTAGACGATGCCGTAGCGGGGGGACCACTCGCCCTTGCCGCCGTCGTCGCGGCCGGCGTTCATGGCATTGCCCGTGAAGGTCAGCCCGCGCACGTTCTCGAAGCGGGCGTGGGCGCTCTCGTGCTCCTCCAGCGTCCGCCAGTCGGGCTTGCCGCTGCGGTAGATCACGTTGCCCGTCGCGGAGACGACCTGTCCCCACACCTCGCCGCGCGGCAGCCACGTGATGCCCGGCCCGCCGGAGCGGTCTATGTAGTTGTTGCCGATGTTGTAGTGGTTGCCGCCTTTGACGACGATGCCGCCCGCCGCGTTCCACTCGATGCGGTTGCCCGTCATGGTGACCGAGGCGTTCTCCTCGTAGGCGCCATAGCCGGCCTCGCGGTTGCCCGAGAGCCAGTTGTCCAGGATGAAGCCGTCCCAGCCGCGCACCCACAGGCCGCACCCGCGATTGCGCGCCAGCATGCAGTGGCGGACGATGAAGCACCAGATGCGGCCGAAGCGGATGCCGTCGCCCGTGAAATGCGCCACGCGGCAGCGCTCTATGCGGGGGACGTCCTCTTCCTTGCCGTAGTCGGGCTTATCGATCAGGATTCCGTGCACTCCGTCGCCGAGTTTCGCCCCGTCCAGGCAGAGCCCGTTGACGGTGGCACCCAGGGCGCCCGTCAGGTCCAGCAGGCACGAAGCGGCATCGTCAACGAGCCGGAGAACGGCGCCGCCGAAGTCCCGGTAGCTCCAGGTCGGATGGCCGAGCAGACCCACGTGGGGACGCATCCGCAGCGTCGAGCAGGCATAGGAACCTGCCGGAAAGAACACCGTTCCGCCGGTCTCCGCAGCGGCGTCGATGGCTTTCTGGATCGCCGCCGTTTCGTCCTCCTTGCCGTCGCCGACGGCGCCGAACGCGCGCACGTCGAGTCGACTTTCGTCCGCCATCGCCTCCTCCCCGCTATTTCCGAAGTATGGGGGCAGAACGGGTCACCCGTCCTGCAGATAGCCGCGTGCGCGGCACTCGTCCTTGAACTGCTCGTACTTCGCCGAGTAAGCGTCAACCAGGTCCGCGCGCGGCCGGGCCTCGCGTTCGACGTGCACCATGGCACGGGCGGCGTCCCTGACGCCTCCGCAGTGCGCGAGGGAAGCGGCCAGAACGGCGGCGCCCATGGCCGCGCCGGTGGCAGCGCCCCCGCGCGCGCAAAGGACGTTCTTGCCGAGCGTGTCCGCACGAATCTGGAGCCAGGCGTCACTGCGCGCGCCGCCGCCCGTCGAGTATACGGCCTCGCCGATCTCCGCTCCAAGTCCGTCGAGTGTCTCATAGGCGAGGCGTTCCAGGCAGGCCACGCCCTCCAGGTAGGCGACGAACAGCTCGTCCCTGTCCCTCGGCGTGCCCAGCAGGAAGGCCTCGGCATCCGCGTCGAGGAACGGGAACCGTTCGCCCATCCCTACGAGAGGGTAAGCAACCAACTGCGTGGGACTGCGTTCGAGCGCGCGGGCGCTTCGGGCGTCGGTCTCTTCCGGGCCGAACTCGATGGCCAGGCATTCGGCCCCCGTGTTACTGGCGCCGCCGGGCAGCCACCAGCCTTCGGGATGCCGGTGGCAATATATGCGGCCCAGGGGATCCAGGAGGAGCCTTTCGCTGACGCCCTTGATGACCAGCGTAGTCCCGATGGTGGTGTTGTAGTCGCCCGGCGAGACGGCGCCGCTGGCGACCTGCGATGCGCAGCCGTCCGTCATGCCGGCCGCCACGGGTGTGCCCGCGGGCAGGCCGAGCTCCTCTGCCCTCTGCGCGGTCAGCTCACCGGCCGGCGCTCCCGGCTTCTGGACGGCGGGGAACAATGCCGGCGAGAGGCCCAGCCCCTGCTCGATGAAATCCGGCCAGCGGTCCTCCAGCAGATCGTAACCCCACTTCAGCACGTTCGTCTGGTCGGAGCGGCGCCAGTTTCCGGTCAGCCAGCCGATGACGCAGTCGGTGGGGCTGGCAAAGAGGTCCGCCCGGGCATAGAGATCGGGCCGGTTGCGCTTCAACCACAGGATCTTCGGAAGGGCGAACGAGGACCGAAACCGGTAGCCCAGCTTCGCCGACAGGGCAGCGCCCGCCTGCTGCACTTCATCGGCCTCCCCCGCGCTGCGCGAGTCGTTGTACATGATGGCGGGCACGAGGGGCCTGCGCGCCGAGTCGAGGACACAAAGCGTGCCGCTGGTGCTGGTGACGCCGATGGCCTGCACGTCCCGGCCGGCCCCGCTGCTGGCAGCGCCTTGAAGGGCCCCCCGGACCGCCAGGAGAACGGCGTCGGTCCAGGCGCGCGGCTCCTGCTCGAACCATCCCTGCGGCAGCGGGCCGGCGGGCCGTTCGAAGGCGCATTCGCCCTGGGCCAGCACCTCGCCGTCCTCTCGCACCAGGACGCTGCGCGCCCCCTGGGTGCCGACGTCTATTCCACAGAGCGTCATGAGCAGGGATGTCAGTAGCCGATTGAGGCGAAGGACGCGACGCCTTCAGCGCACGCCGTGCGCGGGCGCGAACACGTTCGGTTGATTGCGGAACGCCCGCATCAAGGTCTCAACGTCGCAGTCGTTTCGTATGAACGCCACCACGGCGCCGTTCTCAAGCCGGACGCTGGCCAGAGGAGCGGCGCCACGTCCGGCCAGCGCCTCGCACGCCGCCGCGGGCAGGTCCGGCAGATCTGTCCTGTCCGTCACAACCCACACGAGCAACGGCTCCTCCGGCGCGGCGCCGGGCTCCATGAACGTTCGCGTCACGGGGAGCTGCGTGCCGGTCAGATCGGCGACGGCTTTCTGAAAGGCCAGCGCCGTGCTCCAGGATGCTTCGCCGTCCGGCGCCGCAATCGCCCAACGGACCTGGTCGTCGTCAAGGAGCGGGATTCGCTGCCAGTAGAGCTGCCGCTGCGGGTGGCCGGGAGCGTCCTGCTCGAGTTCGCCCATCAGTGCCAGAACCAGGTCCCTTGCCGCGTCAAACTGGGCGATGGTCAGTTCCGATCTTCCGGCGGGCGCCGCCACGCGGTAGAGCCGGCGGAAAGGCC
>CAZSET010000232.1:0-6377 GCA_964605915.1 uncultured candidatus Brocadiaceae bacterium
GCACGCGCATCGAGTGGCCGTGGTATGAGAAGCCGCACGTAACCTTCAGTGACATACTTGCTGCGGCACGGGCGGACATCCTGGGCGAGCCACTTTTTCGAGCCCCCGATCTTACCCCCCGTCGGCGAAAACTCTGGCGGCTCGATGCCCTGGTAGCCATGGCGCACCGCTACGCCAAAAACCGCGCCGCATAACGTCGAAAGTCGAGCTTAGTCTGGCTGGCCAAGCTTGTTAGCCAGAGCACGGACCATCTTCTTCAACTCCGTAACGAGAGCCGCAAGCTCCTGGAATTCCTCCTCCGGAACGTAGCCCAACTCGAGTGCGAGAGTGAGTTGCGTATCCACTTCGGCCAGCGAGCCAATCGCCACGTAAAGGAATTGACGGAACTCGGAATCGTGCACTCGCGCATGACCTTCCGCAATGTTGGATGGCACTGACACGGCCGCCCGGCGGAGTTGGCTGGTCAGCCCGAACCGTTCCGCAGCCGGGAATCGCGCACTCACCTTGTAGACGGCCTTCGCAAGCGCCAGCCCCCTCTGCCAGAGCCTGAGATCCCTGTAGTTCCTGACACGCCCTGCAGGCATGGTCGTGGACTCCCTTTGCGGCCGCTGTCGCTCCCTGCCATCTGCCACCTGCCACCTGCTATCTGCCCACTGCTCACTCACCACCCGTCACTGGTCACTGTACGTCCGGCATCGGCGACAGCTCAGTCCCCTCCGGCGCGCGGGCTCGGGTCAGCAGCGCTTCCAGCAGGCCGCGGTTCTTGTCCGGCTTCGTGGTACAGGCGATGATCTTCTCGTGGTCCAGGCGGTTGATCCGATCGTTCATGGCCTTGATCGCGTCCATGCAGTTGATCAACGCCCGCTCGACCGGCATGCGCTCGGGATTGATGTCTATGCCGAAGTAACCGCCGTAGCCCTGCATCTTCAGCACGTAGAGGGCGGCTTCGGCTTGCTCCGGGCTGATGGTCCCGACGTTCTGGTCCTGGTCGTAATTGCCGAGCGGCTGGCCGTTCCAATGCGTGTGGAAGAGCCGGCCGTACTCCATGACCAGGCTGAAGGAGTAGGCCAGGTCCTCGTAGCCCATCAGCACGTGGCCGACCTCCGGATTCATGCCCAGCAGGGCTTCGCCCTTGTCGAGGATCGCCCGGTTCTCGGCGTTCTTGAGGAGGGACTCCGTCTTCTGGCCCATCAGCAGCCCTTCCGGCGTAGTGCCGTAGAGGATCTTCGCCCTGGGTTCGTAGGGCTTCGGCTCCTCGGCCACGCGCACGCCGGGCACGGCGTCCATCGCCTCGGCCAACCCCTCGCAGAAGCGATCCCTGGCCGCCATGAAGTCCAGGCCGAACGAGTTCTCGAACCCGTCGATCCCGGGCCACACGATGGAGAAGTCGGTGCCGATCTGCTTGTTCAGCTTGAAGGCGATTTTGGCCCGCTCGATCGCGTTGCGGCGGACCTTCTCGATGGGGCTGCTCAGCGCGCCGAACTCGAACTGCCGGTCGAAGAACAGGTTCGGCACGATGGTGATGAGCCGGATGCCCGTCTCCTCGCCGAACTCGACGTAGCGGTCGATGTTCTCCTCGTTCACCTCGTTGGGGTAGTGGGCCTCCAGGCCCTTGAGCCCGTGCTTGGCCAGCGGCTCGGCGATCTCGAAGATGCGCTCTAGCCATTCGTCGGGGCCCTGGGGCCTGTCGACGTAGGAATCGTGGAACCGTCCGCCCCCGGGGAAGAAAAACCAGACGCCCGCCGAGAACCTCAGATCCAGCTCGAAGCCCTTCAGGTGCTCCACCAGCCCCTCGGGGCTCCTTCGCTTTGCCTGATACTTCGTGCTCACAAAAGCCATGGTCCCTGCTCCTTTCGGAAATTGTGACCCGCAAGCGCGCCCATGTTACCACAGGCGTATCGGGCCTTCAACGAGCCCGCCGGTTCTGCCGGGGGCCCGCGTGTCCGGCTGCGGATATGGCTTGCATGTAGGCACTTACAGCGGGGCGGCCCGACGGGCCGGTGCCACTCCTGTTCCCGTAGCGCCGGCTTCCAGCCGGCAACCTACAGCGGTTCGGCCGGGCACGTCCCGCCCTGTCGGCCCTGACGAGGACGATTACGCTCCTGCCGGCGCTGCAACTTCCGGAGTTGACGTGGCTCCAGCCCGTGCTATAATCCCGCGTGCAGGCGTCGCTCCAGAGCGGCTCCCGCGAGTTCGCCGTCTCTCTCACAAAGGGGGAACGCCATGGCCGATGGCGGCTGGGATGGTTCGGCGGGAAGTCGGGGCCGGGCGCCGTACCCGGCGCAAGGGCCGTACGAACCGGGGGAGTCCTCGCTCCCGTGGCAGGACAGGGAACGCTATCCTTCGTTCATGGGCGCGCTCTGGGAGACCCTCAAGCTCGTGCTGTTCGAGCCGTCCAAGGCATTCTCGCAGATCAAAGCGGAGGGCTCCCTGGCGGGCTCGATGCTCTACATCTTGATACTCGGTTCCGCGGGCGGCTACATCGGCCTGGCGTGGCAGCTCTTGTGGCGGGGCTTGGGCGTGACTTTGGGAGCGGCTGCGCACGGCGAGGCCGATATGGTCGTCGCGGTGGGCGGGATGACCATCTTCGCGCTGCTGGCTGCGCTCCTCATACCCATCAGCGTGCTGATTGGCTCGTTCATCGGGTCGGCCGTTCTGCACGTCTGCCTCTGGATCGTGGGGGGCGCAAACCGCTCGTTCGAGGCGACCTACGCCGTCATCGCCTACTGCGGCGGCTCCACGTCACTTTTCTCCCTCGTCCCGTTTTGCGGCGGCCTGATCGGCGTCGTCTGGAACATCGTGATCGAGATCATCGGATTGCGGGAAGCGCACGGGACAACGACGGGCAGGGCCGCCCTGGCGGTCTTCTTGCCCCTGATTGTGTGCTGCGGGCTGAGCATCGTGGTGGCGGTTATCGTGCTTCTAGTGGCTTCAGGTGCTGCGGGCCAGTAGGAGCGTTCCCTTGTCCGGCGGCCTCGATACGGGGCGTGCTGTGAAACTCCAGTGGCAAGAGCCCGGAAGCGTCGACCACGAGCTGATCTGGGGCAGCATCGCGCTGTTGGGATTGGCTGCCTTCACTCTCCTCCCCGTAGACAGGATCATGGGCGGCACGGGCTATCGCTGTCCATTCCATGCCGTCACCGGGCTGCCTTGCCCGACGTGCGGGGGGACGCGCGCGCTCGTCGCGATGGGCTCGTTCGATTTCGCCCGAGGCTTCCGTCTCAACCCCTTGGTCGCTGCCGGCTGGTGCGGCGCCGTCCTGTTCGTGCCCTATGCATTGTTCGTCTGGGTTTTCGGCCGAAGGCGCCTGAGGGTGGCCGGCGTCAGCCGCAGGCAGAGCCGCGTCCTAGCGGCCCTCTTCGTGTGCGTGGTGCTGGCCAACTGGGCCTACCTGCTGGCCCGCCGCTGAGCGCGGCGCGGGGCCGTCCCTCTCACGGTCCGGCGCCGAGTATGTGGACGTTGCCGATCCGAACGCGCCGGAGGCCCACCGCCCTGACGTTCAGATCCACACGCCGGCGCCGGGCACGGCGCCGCGCGTCAGCCAGCTCGCCAGCGTCCACGCGCCGTCGAAGAAAAGCTCCGTCATGATGAAGCCCACGAAGAACAGCCGCCCCTGCCGCAGCAGGCGCCCGCTGCCGAACCGCAGGAACGCCACCTTGATCAGCCATCCCAGCATGAAGGAGAACCACATCCGGTCCAGTCCGTACGAGGCGAACGCCAGCAGCCCGACCGGATGCAGCGGCCACCAGTAGAACCGGGCGCGCATGAACATGACCAGACTCGTCAGCCCCACGCCGAGCCCGAGCGGCACCCACCGCGCGGGCGTCACGCCCGTCGGCCGGCTGATCATCTGATGGGCGAGGTCGAACGCGCCGCGCGGGTTGTCTATCGCCGCCCATACGTTGCTGTAGTTCAGCGCGCCGCCGCTATAGCCCTGTCGGATGGCGGTGTAGGCCGAAGCCGACATCGCCGCCCCCAGCGCCACCAGGAGAGCCGGCAGGAGCAGCCTGCGCCTGCGCTCAAACACCTCGCTTATGCGGAAGCAGTGGATGGCCGCCGGCCCCAGCATCGAGTTGTTGCCGTTGATCATGATCGTGTACTGCATGTTGGCCACCACGGCGCCCGTCGCTCCGAAGAGCCGCCCGAAGGCCAGGGCGTTCAGCAGCGTCGGCCCCTGCCCCAGCGGCGAGGTGCGGTAGATGCCGCTCTGCGAAACGACCCGGGCGTGCACGAACTGGATGCACAGCAGCAGGGCGAGCAGTGCCACGGCCGCCCAAACGCTTACCCCGTACCAGGCAAACCAGCCGATGGCTCCGGCGCAGCACACGGCCAGGCCCCAGAAGCTGAGGCGGTAGCCGACGGGCTCCCCGGCGTCCTCATCCGGTGCGCCGCGGCCGAACGCCGTCCTCGCCACGGCGGCCAGATGGCGCCTTGCCATGAACAATGCCCCCGCGGTGAAGGCGACGTAAGCGCCAAACCGCTGCCAGCGCATGAGCTCGCTGTAGGTCCCGCCGTAGTAGAGCGGAGAGCCAAGCCAGGCCGTCGCCTGCAGCTCGATCCGGCCGAACAGGTAGAACAGCCAGATGCTGAGCGAGACGTCGGCCGGCACCAGGTAAGCGAGGCCGATCGGCATCCAGTTCAGGCCGAAGTTCGCGAAGGAAAGCTGCTCCAGGGGGGTCTGCTGGAACACGTCCTGGAGCGGCACGGTGAGGTTCCAGGGAGTCTCGCCCCCGAAGACGACGGGGAGCGTGCGCACGAGCCTCAGCCCCGCCGCGCCGGCGAGCCCTAGCAGGAACGCCCGGCTTGCGAACACGGGCGGCAGCAGACGGCCGCCCTCGCTGCCCTTGGTAAAGTCGAGCGGAACTCGCGCCAGGGGGAACTGGAGCCGCTCCCTGTCGACCCACTGCCGCCTGAGGATGGCACACAGGAAGAATGTGGCCAGATAGAAGAAGGCCATCAGAACGGCCCAGCGGCTCATAGGCGCCAGCCACCGCGTCCACGGCACGCGGCCCTCCCGTTCGCGCCATCCCTCGAAGAACTGCTTGACCGCCACGGACTTGGGGTCCTTGGTCATCAGCAGCGTCTCTGGCGCGGCCTTCAAGGCCGTCTCCTGCCACGCGATGTCGGGCCGCCGGCCCAGGTAGGCGGGCGCGGCCAGCACGGGCGGCCAGAAGCGCATCAGGTTCGACGGCACTGCGCAGCCTACGATCAACATGCACCAGACCAGCATCAGCTCCGCATGGGTCAGGGCGGCCCTTCTTCGGATGAGCTTGATGGCCGCGTTCAGGCCGATAGTGACCATCACCAGCGCGAAGCCGGCCCCGGCGGGGAAGTGGCTCTGCGTGTTCCACCCATAGCCCTTGTTGAAAGACGTGTAGGGGTCGAGCAGGGCGATGCCGACGACCGCGACAAGGCCGATGATGAAAGCGCGCCAGCTCATGGGCAGAGGGTCCGGTAGTTTGGTGTCACCGGCTCGCAGCAGACGCGAGGAGTATAGGCAGGGGGCGCGGCGAGTTCAAAGAAGCACGGCGCGATGAGCCTTTCAGAAACCGGGCACAGCGCCGGTCGTAATCGTGCGCACGATGCTGGAGACCCTGCCCACCAACGCCTCCACGATGATGAGGGCAATGAGGAAGCAGCGCCCGTGCCCGCCGGACAGAG
The DNA here is from genome assembly GCA_964605915.1 of uncultured candidatus Brocadiaceae bacterium. GTDB lineage: Bacteria > Planctomycetota > Brocadiia > SM23-32 > SM23-32 > DAOVRD01. Next base: position 5,662 of record CAZSET010000232.1, read on the forward strand.
CCAGTCTCCGCCCGGCTTGCCCGCGTGGCTTCCGGGACGTATGATATCCGCAACCGGGTCTTGGGTGGAGCTAACGCGACATGTTGCGCCTGACGGCCATGTTGCTCGGGGCTGCTGCCTGCATCTGGGCGCTTGCAGCCCGGGGAGGGGAGATGGGCGAGCGGGAACTGCCGGGAAGCTTCGAGTGGGTGGTTGGGCCGCCCCTGGTATCGCCTGCCGATCGGCCGGACGACCCGTGCCACGCGATCAAGGACCCCACAATTGTCCGCTACGGGGGGCGGTGGCACCTGTTCTGCTCGATCCGCAGCCGGACGCGCACGCACCAGATCGAGTACCTGTCCTTCGAGGACTGGGAGCGCGCGGACTCGGCCGCGCGGCACGTGCTGACGTTCAACGACGGCTACTTCTGCGCGCCGCAGGTATTCTACTTCGCGCCGCACGGGAAGTGGTACCTGATCCACCAGGTAGTCGACCAGTCGCGCAAGCCCGCGCTTCAGCCGGCGTACTCGACGAGCACGGACGTCGCCGACCCGACCTCGTGGAGCGCGTCGCGGCTCCTCTTCGCCGAGCAGCCGGACAACGTGAAGATGTGGATAGACTTCTGGGTGATCTGCGACGAGGAGCGGGCGCACCTGTTCTTCACGTCGCTGGACGGACGGATGTGGCGCGCGGAGACTGCGCTCGATGACTTCCCGCACGGGTGGAGCCGGCCCGAG
>CAZSET010000233.1:0-6337 GCA_964605915.1 uncultured candidatus Brocadiaceae bacterium
TACTACCCGTATCTTACTCCGGGCTGCGAGGTTGGCTCACTTCATAGCTTCTCCTCAGCGCATCAGGTCACAAGGTCAGAGCCGCTGCAATGATAGCCCGTCGACGACGCACTAACAAGAACCGGTCCCGCCCTCGCGCCTGTTGAGTCGGCTTGCTCCTTGAGATGATCGGCTTCCCGCCGTATGATCTCGCGGCAACATGTGGACCGCGGAAGCGCCGCGGAAGCTCCATCGAGACAATGGAAGGAAGCAACATGACCGGGAAGTGGGTGCTTTGGCTTGCGGTATTGCTGCTCGTGACGTCCGTTGCCGGTGCAGCCGAGCAGGAGGAGGAAGGCGAACTCATCCTCGGCATCAGCACCATGTGGCGGTATCACTACACGCTGATGCCGCCCGTCATGCGCACGGACGCAGGGCTTGAGATGGTCGACAGAGGCACCAAGGAGGGGAAGTGGCTCGACTTCCCGACCCCCCTGCCCCATGACGATTGGCAGGAGCCCGAGTTCGACGACGTCGGTTGGCACCGCAAGATGATGGTTGATCCGGACTCGCCGTTCGTTGCGCATCTGGCCATACGGGGCAAGTTCGGCGTGAACGATCCCGCCGGGGCCGGCGGACTGAGACTCAACGTCAGCTATCGCGGCGGCGTGGCCGTCTACGTGAACGGCACGGAGATCGCTCGGGGCCATCTCAAGGAGGGTGCAGCCCCCGAAGACCTGGCCGAAGACTATGCGGCCGGCGAACCCGAGCAGGTTCGTCAGCTTGTCGACGTCAGCATTCCGCCCGGCGTTCTGCGCAAGGGGCCGAACGTGCTGGCCTTCGAGATCCACCGCAGCGCCCAGCCTCCGGAACAGGTCAAGCCCGCCGAGGGGTTCACGGAGATCACCGCCGGCACCTGCGGCATAAGCGCTGTCAGGCTCACCGCACCGAACGCCTCGGCGGTGACTCCGAACGTGACCAGACCCCCGGGCCTGCAGGTGTGGAATAGCGGCCCGATGACGGCCGACTACGAGTGCGACTACGGGGACCCCAACGAATCCCTGAAGCCGATTCGCATTGTGGCCCCGCGCGGCGGAGCAGGTTCGGGCAAGGTGGTCGTGGGCTCCAGGGAGGAGATCGCAGGCCTCCGGGCCGCGGTGAGCGACCTCGCAGCGCAAGACGGCGGCGGCGCTATTCCCGCCTCCGCTCTCCGCGTCCGTTATGGCCTGCCCACAGTGTTCGGACCGGCCTACCATTTCCCAGGCGGCCTCCGGGCCACCCGCTGCGAGGCGCTGGACGACACGCCTACCGAGGTGGCACCGGTGCGCATTGCCAACATCCTCTCCTGGACGGAGCGGAAGGCCCTCTCCGGGGCGGTTATCGCCGTGTGGGTCACTGCGGAGGTCCCGCCGGAAGCGGCCCCGGGTCGTTACACCGGCACGCTCACCGTCACCCCGCCGTCCGGGGGGCCCGTGTCGGTCCCCGTCGAGCTGGAAGTGTGCCCCTGGAGGGCCCCCGATCCGACCACGTATCACGTCTTCGCGGACGTGGTGGAGTCCCCTGAATCCGTCGCGCTGCGATACGAGGTCCCGCTCTGGTCGGAGGAGCACTGGCGCCTGGTGGCGAAGTCATTGAAGCTCCTGGGCCAGATCGGCAACGACGTGTGCTACGTCCCGCTCATCTGCGACACCAACCAGGGCAATGACGAGAGCATGGTGCGCTGGGTGAAGCAGCCTGACGGCACTTACATGCATGACTTCAGCGTACTGGACAGGTACCTGGACCTGGTGACGGAGCACCAGGGCCCCCCGTCCGTGCTCTGCGTGTACGTGTGGGACACATATCTGGAAGGTGGGCTGTCGGGCCGCCATCCGGGCGGTGAGGAGATAGTCGAGGCGCGCAAAGAGCAAATGGAGAACGGCCCCATGGTGACCATGGTGGAAGAAGCCGGCGCCACGCCGACGAAGGTGGCCCTGCCGCGCTACAGCGATGCGCAGAGCCGGGCACTGTGGGAGCCGCTGCTGAAGGAGCTGCGCCGGCACTTGGAGGAGCGCGGCTTGGCTGACGCAATGATGTGGGGATACGCAACTGACCACATGCCCACGCCGGAGGTAGTGGCGCACTTCGAGGCGATCCTGCCCGGCGTGAAGTGGGTCTGCTGCGCCCACGACGCCTTCAACACCATGGAAGTGCGCGGCGTGCCGCTGGGCTTCGCGATTGGGCCGTATGCCTGGAAGATGACCCTCTTCGGCCGGGACCCGTCGCAAGAGCGGATGCAGGGCTGGAAGGGCGAGAACCTGATCTGCCACTTCCCGCGCCGGCTGTGGGACAGGTTTTGCCCGACGACTTACCGGTTCATCGGCGAGATGAACGCCGCGGGCTTCAGGCGGGGATTCGCGCGCCTGGGCGGAGACTTCTTCGCCGTGGGCAAGGACAGGCACGGGAACCGCGTCGGAACGCTCGCCGGGCGGTTCCCCAAGACCTCATGGCGGCAACTCAACATCCTCACCAGCCTGCTGGAGCCCGGACAGAAGGGCCCGGTCGGGACGGCGCGCTTTGAGATGCTACGCGAAGGCCTCCAGGAGTGCGAAGCGCGAATCTTCATCGAGCAGGCACTGGGTGAGGAGAGCAGCCGCGCGAAGCTGGGGGAAGCCCTGGCGAGCCGCTTCCAGGAGCTGCTCGACGAACGCACCCGCAACATGTACCGCGCGGTCAGCACGCTCTGGGCCAAGGCCGGATCGGGCGTGAGGTGCTGCTACTTCGGGGAGTCGTGGTGGAATTGGCCGCCCATCATCGGTGGCGATTGGTTCGCCAGTTCGGACTGGCAGGCCGAGACTGCCCGGCTCTACGAGGCCGCCGCCGAGGTGCAAGAGAAACTGTCGGGAAGCCCTGCGGAGCAGTGAGCTGAGGAGGGCGTGACGCATGCACGCCGCGTTATTGTCTGCCCTGATCGCCGGCTGGACCGCTTTCAGCGTCCCCGTGTCCGCAGGCGCGTCGGGACCCGCCGAAGCCGGCGGCCTCTCCGTGCAGAAGCTCCCGCCGTGCAAGGTGGCGGAGATGGTCCAGCGCTATCAACTGTGGGAGGTGATGTTCAACAAGGGCCGAGGCTATTCCGACCGGACCACATCGGACGCCCTCGCCTGGGCCGAGTCAGACTTCCTCCGCAACTATATGCTCTGTTACTACGTGTCACTCGACACCTACTGGCTGGACAAGATCGTCGCTCACTTCGATCGCATGATCGCCAACCTGGCCGATCCGGAAGGCGACGGCTACCTCGCCTGGCGCACGAAGCGCTATTCGGTAGGCATCGTCAGAGCGGCGGCGGACGGCGACGCGGGAGACGTCGAGATTGCCCCTGCCCTCCAGCGCCCGGAAGCCACGGAGGACGGCGGCAGGATAACGGGCCACGTGCATTCCATAGCGTTCACCTCGCCCGACCGGTTCGAACCGCGCGACGAGACGGAGCGCAGGCTCATCGCCACCCGGGCCTACAGCTCGCCCCAGCAGGTGACCGATGTGCCGGGCGCCACGTTCACCGTGAAGGGCACGGCCAGGACGGGCGCAAGGTTCACGATCCACACGACGTCCCCCGAAGCCTGCGAGTATCAGGTCCACGACGGCATGGTCACCTATCCCATCGCGCAGTTTATCGAGGCCGTCTACAACGATCCCGCGCTTCACGAGCTCTACATGGAGAAGGCCGAGGCATACGCCGCGCTGCTTGCGAAGCACTTTTTCGAGAAGTGGGAAGAGACCTGGCTCGACCTGCCGGGTGGCACCGGGCTGTACAAGTTCACTCCGAACGCAACTCAGCGTTCCCCCGACACCAGTCTGCCCCACAACCAGTACCTGGCCCTGGCTCGCACGTGGCTCGTCCTCCAGGCCGTGCCGGGGCTCGACCCGGCCGGTGTCTACCGAGACCGCTCCGTGAGAATGGCAGAGCATTTCAAGAAGAACCTGCGCCTGGACGGCACGGCCTACGTCTGGAATTACTGGGACCCGCTTCCGCACGAGAGCGCGCTTCGCTACGTCGAGGACTCCAGCCACGGGACCATAGACGTGGGGTTCGCCGTGGAGGCGCAGAAACGCGGCGTCGTATTCACGGAGGAAGACCTCCACCGGTTTGCCAGCACCTACGTAGACGTGATGTGGAACGGTGACAAGACGCGCCCGCGCTTCGGCGCAACGGTCAATAAGAACAAAGGCGACAGGTTGGCGGCGGGCGACTGGATTCTGCTGGCGGAGTCGGACCCGCGGGTTTGGGAGCTGGCGTGGGCGGCCTTCGCGTCGGAAGCAGGGGCCCCGACCATGGCGCCCCGCATCGCATACGTCTACCACAGGCTGGCAGGTATCAGCGAGTCCGAACGTGCCGAATGCCGCAAGTCCACGGCGAAGGTCCTCCAGATGTTCGAGAACGCCGGGGCCGGCCCCCTCAACGCCGGCTTCGAGGTGGGAATCCCGGGATCGGACGCGGTTGCGGGCTGGCGGCTCACGACGTGGAGCCCCGACCGCGGCGGAGAGGCCAAGTGTGTCGCCCATGCTTACAAAGGTCAGCAGGCGATCGCCCTGATCGGCGGGGGACCGGAGGTGAACGTGATCGCCATGTGCATGGACAGGATTCCGGTCGCGGGCAAGACCACATGCCTGCTGAAGGCTCATTACCAGACCGTCGACACGCCGCGACCTCAGATGTCGCTGCTGGGCTACGACGCGCAGGGCCAGCGCGTTCAGTATGCAAGTTCGCCGGGATTCGAGGCCTCGTCGGACTGGCGTGAAGCTCGCTGGGCGGCCGGGGTAGAACAGGGGGTTGCGTCGGTCGAGGTCCTTCTCCGCAACTTTGGCCCGGGCACCGTCTACTGGGATGAGTTCCAGCTAGCGATGGAATAGGCCGACGGGCCGTAAGCGGTCTGGCACGAGTCCTCTGCCCAATCGAGCGGCTGCAAGCGAACGCCGCGGGCAAGAAAGCACACCCCGTCCACGTCCTGGACTCCAACGCCGCTTGACGTACGCTCTTCGAAAGGAAGGTCTTGGCGCATTCCGGGCGGGCCGGAACGCTTGCCTGGAGCGGCCAAATGCGGCTGAGAAAGCGACGGGCCTCTCGGCTCAGTGGATGCCCAGCAGGGGCCTGAATATGAAGGCGAACGGGACGGCGATCAGCAGGTAGCCGATGAGCCAGGCGTCCACGATGAACATCCCCTGGCCCGCGTAGGGCCCGAATACCGTCCAGCCAAGAAGCGTCCAGCTCGGCACTCTGACGTCCCACTCCCCTATCAGGCCGAACGGACGGTACTTGTGTGCTTGGAGCCGGTATTCGAACACCTCTTCTTTCTCAGCACCATATCGCGTTATGGGGCCGGTGTACCGAAGGCCGTTCGCGCAGAGCTCGTGCTCGATGATCTTGCCCTTGGAGCGGAAGCGCAGCCTGTAGGGCTCGTCCCGCTTCTCCGCGGCGAGCGTCCATTCGGCCCAGCCGGCCACCACGGTCAGTGCGTCCTGGGCGTAGTCCTCCTCTACGCGACGGATCAGGCCGTTGCTGACCCTCACGCCTTCTTCGGGGGGCAGCATGTGGACTAGGTCCGTTATCGCCTCCGCCGGGAAGTACATCCGCAACGTGACTGCCTCTCCGGGATCAGGCGTGCAGTAGGCGATGCGGGCGAAGGCCCAGACGGCGATCAGCGCAACCGGACAGATCGATGCCAGCAACGGCCATCCCTCCTGGCCGGCGGCCTTGAGCCCGATCTGGCGGATGACGGCGCGGTGGCGCTTTCGGGCGTCCTTGTCGCTCCTCTTCTTGGCCTCGCGAAGCAGCTCCTTCTGACGCTTCTTGTCGCGCTTGCAGCGCCTCAGCAGGTCCTGGTCCGTGGTCTTGATGCGCACCAGCGTCAGCACCAGCGCCGTGGCGACCGCCACGATGAGGAGCGCCGCATCGCGCGGCAGGTGCAGCAGCCAACCCATGAAGGGATCGGTGATGGCGAGGAGAATCCTGTGTATCGCGTCAACCATCCCGTTCTTCCGCGATGATTGTGACGTGCCCGCGGTCCCCGTCCACGCGGATTCTTGCGCCGTCTTCGACGATGCTCGTCGCATCGGGGCAGGCCACGGCGGGGATGCCGAAATCGCGCGCCGTAATGGCCCCGTGGGAAAGCACCCCGCCCCGCTCCACGACCAGGCCCCCGATCCGCGTGAAAAGGGCCGTCCAGCTCGGATCCGTGCACGGGCACACCAGGATGCAGTCGTTGCCCAGGTCCCTGGCCTCGCTTGGGTGATAGACAATGCGCGCGGTGCCCACGCACACGCCGGTCGACAGTGGCACGGCGTCCAGCTCCCCGGCCTGCGCGAACTGCCGAGGCAGGCC
>CAZSET010000234.1:0-6299 GCA_964605915.1 uncultured candidatus Brocadiaceae bacterium
GGCCGAGTCGATCCAGCCTCAGCCACCAGGCACCGTTGTGCCGCAGGTAAGCCGTCTTGTAGCGGAATCGCGACGGCACACGTGCCGGGCCGCGACCGAGAATGCCCGGCAGGGCAAGCTGCTCCCGCCACCTGGCGAGGTCCTCGCCGGACTGCAGCAGGAACTCCAGGTACTCGGGTGCCGAGCCGAGCTTGCGCAGCCTCTCGATCATCGCCCGCGTATCCCGGAGGTCCGCGGCTCGGCCGGACGCCCCGCGGGCGGCGACCACGTGGCAATGGTCCAGGTTCTCGGCGTAGGCGGCGGGGCTAAGGCTGGCCTCAAGGAAGGCCCGCACTTGCTGATGCCACGCTTGCGACTCGGCGCCTCCGGGGGCGTAGCGCAGCCATGCGCCGGGACCGGTCCTTCCGTCGACGGCGACGATGCCGCTGATCAGGTGGGGGTAATGCACGGCAAGGTGCCAGCAGCCGGTCGCTCCCGCCCCGGCTCCGATCAGGTACACGCGCTCCCTGTCTGTGCTGTAGAGCTGCTGCACCTCCCGCAGCGCGGCGAGGACGTCGTCTTCTGCGATGTCCATGAATCCGCCGGCGCCGCGCGCTTCCGGTTTGACGGAGATCGCACCGCCGTAGCAGGGGGCTTCGCGGCACTTGAACACGCCGGCTCCCTCCCCGGAGTGCAGTGTGACCATCACGGGGTAGGAGCCTTCGGGTTCGTAGTCCTTTGGCAGGCAGAGGCCATAGGGCTGGATGGTTCCATCGACGGCGGAGTAGTACCCGCGCAGGAAGGGCTCGCCCCTGGGGAAGCGGGCCGGTTCCCCGGCCCGAATCCTGCTGAAGTTCGCCTTCAGCTCAGCGAGCGCGCCGGTTCGCGCCACGTCCCGTACCAGCATTCGGGCGCTGCCCCCTTGCTGCTCCAGCAGATAGCGCGCCTGCATGAACAGGGCCGCCGCATCCCGCTGCATGCGGCCATGCTCCTCCATGGCCAGCTCTGCGATCTGCTCGTGCTCCGCCCGGAAGACCTTTGCGGCGTACACGCGCAGCCTCCGCTCAGTCTGCGCGTAATCCGTGACCACCTGTTTCTGCCGGTAGGTCCGCAGCAGTCGGGTGACGCCGAACGCCGCCACGACCAGCGTCAGGGCTATGAGGAAGTGGGCGCGAATCCTCTGTGCCTGGGGGATCATGATGTGTATGACCTTCCCCGCCAATGCGGCAAGCTCACGGGCGTCCGCGCGCAGCCGCCCAGTATACCAGAACCGGCCAGGGCGACCAAGGTGCCCCGGTGGGCCACCCTCCGCGCCGCCCCTGCCGCCGTGGCCTTGACGGTGCCCCTCCTGCGATTACAATGCAGGCTCGCATAGGGCCCGTGCGTTGCGGGCCGGGCCTCAGCGACGGGAGAGCGGATAAGATGGCGAGAGATTCGGCGTTTGACGCCCCGTTTGCGACGCGCGTGACGCATTACGTCTACATTCCGATGCGGGACGGGGTCCGTCTGGCCTGCGACCTCTACAGACCTGCCGGCGATGGCCGGTTCCCCTGCCTGATGGTGCGCACTCCCTACAACAAGAACGGTTTTGGCCGCGACGAGGCCGACCGTTACGTCAGGCGGGGCTACGCCCTTTGCGTGGTGGACGCGCGCGGCACGGGCGGCTCCGAAGGGGAGTTCGCCTACTACAACATCCCTGCCGGACTGGGGGACGGGGCGGACGTGGTCAACTGGTTGGCCGAGCAGCCCTTCTGCGACGGGGCTGTCGGGACGTTCGGCGGCTCGGCCCTCGGAGCTTATCAACTCCTGGCGGCCGCCGGTAGGCCGCCTGCCCTGAAGGCCATGTTCGTCGAAGTCGCTCCCTTGCAGTTCTACCACGACACCTGGTTCGTCGGCGGCATATCTGAGTCGTCCAGCAAGATCGGCTGGGTGGAGGGCATGACGGGCAACATCGGCCCGTCGGCGCCCCTTGGGAAGGTGGACGGGGAGATCGATCCGGACGGCGCCCTGCGGCGAAGGAAGGTGGCGCTCGATCGGCTGAAGCTGCGCGAGCGGCGGGCACTGGAGGGCAAGAGCCCGACGCCCCAGGACTGGTACGTGAGGATGCGCGGGCACACGGAGATTGACGAGTCCTGGCGGGACTACGACCTGCGCAGCGTCGTGCGGGAGTGCGACGTGCCGACCTGCTACCTGGGCGTCTGGTACGACCACTTCGTGCGGGCTACCTGCGAGGCGTACCGTCTGCACCGCGGCCCCAAGAGCCTGCTGCTCACCCCCGGCGAACAGGGGACGCACGGCGGCCACGCGGACGTCGACCGCCCCGAGCAGCGCCTCCGGTGGTTCGACTATCACCTGAAGGGCATCCAGAACGGCGTCATGGACGAGCCGCCTGTCAAGGCGTTCATGATGGGCGATGAGGAGTGGCGCACCTTCGATCGATGGCCGCCGGAGGAGGGCCGCTCCACGCTTGCGCTTTCCGAGGGCGGCCTCCTCGTTGAACAGGCTCAGGCGAGGCCGTTCGAGGACGCGTTCGTGCACGATCCGGACGATCCCCTGGCGTCCATCGAGTCGCCGCTGGACATCCGCGCCTACGAGGAGCGCGCACTCACCTACACCTCGGCGCCCCTGGAGGCGGACCTGACCGTGGCCGGCTCGCCGGTGGCGCGGCTCGTGCTTCGATCGAGTTCGACGGACGCGCACGTGATGCTGAAACTGGCCGACGTCTTCCCGGACGGACGCAGCCGGCAGGTATCGTTCGGGCGCCTGCGCGCCGCCCATCGGGAGGGCCATGATGAAGTGATGCCGTTGCCCGCGGGCGACGCGGTCAGCCTCACCATCCCGTTCTGGCCCGTGGCGAACACCTTCAAGGCCGGCCACCGGGTGCGGCTCGTCGTCGCCGGCAGCGACGCACCTCGGTGCGAGATCTACCCCGAACGTTCGGAGTGCGCCCTGATCGGACGGCACGGCGAGCCGTCGTTGCTTGAGCTTCCCATTGTCTGACGTTGGACCCGGCTGCGGCGTGCCGCAGCTCTTGATCAGGAGGAGACGGATGATGCGTCCAGTTCCACGGCGCGAATGGTTCATGGACTTCCACACCAGCGAGCATATCCCCGGTGTGGGGAGCAAGTTCGACCCGGAAGAGTTCGCCCGCCTGCTGAAGGAATCGGGCGCCGATGGCTGCATGGCGAAAGCCCGCTGCCACCACGGATGGTGCTACTATCCGACCAGAGTCGGCAGGCCCCACCCCAACCTCGAATGCCCGGACCTGGTGGGCGGCATCATCGACGCCGGCCGGAGCGTAGGCATGAGCCCGTTGGTCTACATCACCGTGGGCTGGGACGAATTGACGGCGCGCGAGCACCCGGAATGGCGACAGCGCCATCCCGACGGCCGCCATGTCGGCGTTCCGCCCGATCAGGCCGGGTGGCGCAACGTCTGTTTCAACACGCCCTACGCGGACTTCTTCGAGGCGATCCTGCGGGAAGTGCTGACGCTCTACGATCCCGACCGCCTCTTCCTGGACATCGTGCAGTACGGCGACGACGGCTGCTCGTGCCAGTGGTGTCTGGACGGCATGCACAAGGAGGGCCTGTGGCCCGGCGACCGTCGCGACCGTCGGGCTTACAGCTTCATGGTGCGCGAGCGCTTCATGGAACGGATGACGAAGGTGGCCGCCTCGATCCGACCCGACGTGCCCCTTTACTACAACAACCCGTGGCGCGTGACGGCAAACCCCGAGGCCTGCGCGGACCGCTTCCTGCGGCATCAGCACTGGATGTGCATCGAGTCGCTCCCTTCGGGTGGCTGGGGCTACGATCACCTCCCATTCCAGGCCTCTTACTACGTCCATAAGGGCTTGGACATCTACTCGCACACGGGCCGGTTCCACACCGCGTGGGGGGACTTCGGCGGGCTGAAGAATCCCGCCGCGCTCGAGTACGAGTGCCTGCGCCACGCCGCCTACGGCGTCAAGACCGCCGTCGGCGACCAGCTTCACCCGAGCGGCGCACCCGAGCCCTACACCGCGAAGCTCCTGGCCGGGGCGTTCGCCAGGCTCGAGCCCTTCCAGGACTTCGTGCTTGATGCCGATCCGGTCTACGAGGTGGGCATCCTGGTCGGCACCGGCACGGATCCCGAGGCCCCCTTCAATTGGGACAACGTTCCCGAGACCGGGGCGATGCGCATGTTGCTGGAATCGCAGACGCCCTTCCGTATCTTTGACGGCTTCGAGGACGAGTGGCCCGTGCGGGTGATGATCCTGCCGGATCACGTCCACCTGGACGGGGAGCGGGCGGCGAAGGTCGAGCGGTTCATCGCCGCCGGGGGCAAGGTTATCGCAAGCGGCGCGTCGGGCCTCGGCCTCGACGCCTGGCCCGTCGAAGGCACGGAGGAGTTCCCCTACAGGCCCGCCTACATGCACCCGGTGGACGAGGGGTTCCTGTGGGACTACGAGTTTGCGCTCTACCAGCGCTCCCGGCGCGTGAAGGCGCGGCCGGGCGCGAAGGTCCTGGCGGTGCTGGCCGAGCCGTACTTCAACCGGACGCCTGAGCACTTCTGCTCCCACCGGCACGCGCCGGTCAAGGGAGACACCGATTCGCCGGCCGTCTGCGTCAACGACAGCGTGGCCTACGTCGCGAACGACATCTTTCGCGCGTACCGTGAGACGGCCTATTCGGTCTACAAGAAGGTCATCCTTGACTTGCTCGGGCGGCTGCTGCCCGACCCCGTCGTTCGCACGAACTGCCCGACCACGGCGGAGCTGACGCTCAGGCGCAAGGGCGGCGACCTGATGGCCTGCCTGCTTCACTATTGCCCGCAGCGGCGCGGCCACATGATTGGCATCGACGTCATCGAGGACACGCAGGCGCTCGTGGACGTGGAGCTGGACGTCCGCGTCGACCGCGCCCCGGAGTCTGTCACGCTGGAGCCGGACGGAGCGGAGCTGGAGTTCGAGCACTTGGCGGACCGCGTGCGCGTTGTGCTGCCCACGATCAAGGGCGCGGGGATCGTCGTGCTGCATGGCGCCCTGTCGGGCGGTTGATGCGGCTGCGGTCAGTATCACGCGCGGCGGCCAGCCATAAGAGGGGGGGAATGCCATGAAACAACACAAATGGATATTCGGCGTCGGGGCGGTGCTGCTGGCCTGCTCTATGCTCACTTATTTCGTGCACTACCTGCTCTTCCATGACGTACACCACATCATGATCTACCTGGTCGGGGACATCGCGTTCGTCCCGCTGGAGGTGTTGCTCGTGGTGATCGTTATAGAGCGGGTGCTCTCGCGCCACGAAAAGCAGTCCGTGCTGGAGAAGCTCAACATGCTGGTCGGGCTCTTTTTTAGCGAGTTGGGCGTCGAGTTGCTCGGCGAACTGACGGATGCCATCGAGAACCAGGACGAACTGCGGCCACGCCTCGACGTGGACGGCGACTGGTCCGCTCCCGATTTCCACCGCGCGCGCGCGTTCGTCGGATCCTTCGACTACAAGGTGAACGCCCGGCAACTGGACCTGGCGGAGCTCCGCTCGATGCTGCTGGAGCGGCGCGACCTGCTGTCCAACCTGCTGGCCAATCCCAACCTGCTGGAGCACGAGCGGTTCACGGGCCTTCTGTGGGCGATCTTCCACCTGATGGAGGAGCTGTCGGCGCGGAGCTCACTGACGGACCTGCCCGAGACGGACCTGGCCCACCTTGCCGGCGACCTGGCGCGCGTCTACTCCCGTCTGACGCAGGAGTGGCTCCGTTACTGCGAGCACCTGAAGCAGCGCTACCCCTACATCTTCTCGATTGTGGTGCGCACGCACCCGCTCCAGGAGCGCCCGGACGCGACCGTGCGGTGAGCGCTGCGCCATTCTGCGGAGCAACGTTGCCGTTGGTTGGGAGGCGCTGGAGGGCTCCCACCGCGAGCCATCTCAGACCCACTCCCAGGGGCGCGGGACTTCGGAGAACTCGACGTCGAGGTCCGGGAACCGCTCGCCCAGTATCTCGCAGAAGCGGCGCAGGCCCGGGTTCTCGCTCCCCTCGTGGCTCGTCTCGATCATCGGCACGCCGCACTCGCCTGAGAACCGGAATCCGTAGCTGCACGCCTCGCCGGCGACGAGCGCGTCGCATCCCATCTCCAGCAGCCTCTGCTGGTAGCCGACGTTGGTGTACAGCCCGAGCCCGCCCCAGGGCAGGCCGATGCGCCGGACGACCTGGTCGAGCCCCTCCGGCGCCGAAGCGCGCATGTGGGCCATGCCCGTGCGGCGCTTGACGCGTTCGGCCAGCTCACCGAGCGTGCAGGGCTCGATCTCATAGACCTTGGCTAGCCCTTCGGCTTCGAC
>CAZSET010000235.1:0-6277 GCA_964605915.1 uncultured candidatus Brocadiaceae bacterium
GTACCCTCTCCGCTCCTCGCCGTACATGAGGTCCATCATCTTCTGCTGCATGGCAGCCGTCTGCTCGGCGCCTGGCATCCCCTGAACGGGGGTGAACTGCATGTCGAACTCGAACTTGCTGATGTCGTGGCCCGCATAGGAGAGGGCGTTCCGCTGGACGTTGAACGCCATCTTCATGCCCATCTGCTCGTAGGCTGCCATCAGTTCGGGGACCTTCTGCATGGCCTGTTCGATCATGGCCTCCATTGCGGCAGGATCCTTGACGGCGGCCGCCTCATAGACCGTCAGGCGCCCCTGCTCGCCGATGGCGATGCCCACGGCCAGTTCGCCCCCGAGCAGCGAAGCGCTCTCTCGCATGAGGTCACCCAACTGCGCCGCAGGGCTCCCCTCGCCCGTCGCCGGAACGAGGACTTCCATGAAGCCGGCGTACCAATTCATCAGCGGCCCCAGGTCTCCCAGCTTCGTCGCCCAGACCGCCACGGAATCGACCGGCACGTAGCGCAGAAGCTGCAGATCCTGCGTCGGAACGCTGGCCATGTAGTTGCTGAGGCCGCTTCCCGCTACAGGGCGCATCTGCGACGTGCCGACGATGGCGTCGCCCCGGAGCGCGAGCGTGATGCTCAGGGAATCCATCTGCCCGGCGATGGACTCGACCGCGTCCAGCTCGGCCTTGAGGATGTTCATCGCCTGCTGCGGATCCATGCCGGGCTGTGCGCCCATCCCGGCCGCCATGGGCAAGGATTGCCGGAGCATGTCGAACGGGTTCTGCCCCATCGCGTTCAGGCCGTCCAATAGCGTTTTCAGGCGGACGCCCGCGCCAAGGTCGCAGTCTCCGAACAGGGGCTCAGCGGGCAACGCGCCGCCCTCGATCAGACCCAGGACGGCCTTCACCGCGTCCACGTCGTTTGATAGGGCGGCCTGAGTGCCCGCCGTCCCGATCGCCAGGGGCCGGCCCCACTCGGTGTAGACGTGAACGTTGCCTTCATCCCTTTGCTTCTCAAGGCCGGCCAGGCTGTCCAGGTATCGAGCAGCGTCCGGGACGTTGTAGACGAAAACGGGAGCCGTGTGATGCGGCGGCGCAAGCAGCACTATCCGCACGGGCGCCTGCATGTTGACGCTGAAGGGGTCCTGCGTCTTGAACGCGGCGGCCGGCAACATCATGCTCAGCGGTGGGACGGCCGCGCCGGGCGACACCTGCTGCACGAACTCGGCTAAGTTCTGATCGAGGGCCATCACGTTGGGGCTCTCAACGACGGCCACCACCCCTTCCGGCAGCCTGTCCAGGGCCGACGTCTGCCCATGGGCAACCCCCGACGCCATCAGGACGGCAACGACGCACAACACACTTGCCTTCTTCATCATACGCCCTCCCAGAGGTCTCCGATTCGCTCCACATGCAGCAAAGGGTCGACCGCCATTCTAACCGTAACGGCCTGCGAACTCGAACGCACGGCTCACGGGCCGCCGGCTGGCTTGTCCTCTAATACGCATGGCAGACGGCCAATATTCGCCGCCGCATTCGGACATGGGGCGAAGACAGCCCTTCAGTCGCTCCGGCCCTTCTCAAGGAAGATCAGGCGCGGTGTGCCGGTAGCCATGATGGAAAGCGCCCCTTCGGCGGCGGAGACGGCCAGTTCCTTGCCGCCCGACTCATCAAGCGCCAGCTCGACGCAGCGGGTCGCGCCGAACCCGCCCAGGCCCGCCGCCGCCAGATCGAGGCTCCACGGCCGCTCCTTCCCGTCCCGCGTGGGGCTCCAGACCGCCACGCAGGCGCGTTGCGCGTCCGCTTCCAGCAGATAAGCATAGACGCCGTCCGAGTCGGCCGCCAGCACGCGCGCGAACGCATAATCGCCCAGCTCCCGCTTCAGGGAGGCCAGCGCGTAGAAAGCCGGCTGCTTGACGCCCTTCGAGATCAGCCCGTCGGCGTTGTGCAATCCCTTTTCCGGCCCGTCATCCTGGTACCAGAACATGTAGGCCCGATCGACGCCGAGCCCGGCGAAGAGCAGGTAGCCCCTCGCCAGGTACTGGGCCTGCTGGACCCGGCTAAGGACGGAAGGACGTTCGTGGATGGGCGTGCCCTCCCGGAGGGACGCCCCCTCCGGCCGGTGCGCGTCCCAGCCGAACTCGGTGACCCACACGTCCTTTCCGGGGGCATGCTCGTCGCGCCAGGCGATGACGTCCCGGACAACCTTCAGGAAGCTGCTCTCCGGATCCTCCGGATGTGTCCGGAACCGGTTGGGCCACTCCCCGTCGATGGCGTAGGTGTGCACGTTCAGGATGTCGACCAGGTCCAGCCAGCCGTCGTAGCACGCGATGCTCTTGGCGTAGTCGCCGCTCTCGCCCACGGTGACGGACGCCGTGGCGATCCGCAGCTTCGGGTCGCCCTCCCTCAAGCCGCGCGCGAGCGCACGGGCGATCGTGCGGTACTCCTCGTCTGAGTACTTGCCCGGCTCGTTGCCCAGCTCGGCGGCGGTGACCAGCGCCTTCCCGGAAGGCCCAAAAAAGCGTGCGAACGCTTTGCCGCACCCGTAGGCGCTCTCGGCCGGCGTTGCCCATTCCTCCGGCTTGAAGCCGCCGAACATGATGCAGGCGTCTATCTCCAAGCCCGCCTGCTGCCAGCCGCCGTACAGCCTCTCCCAGTTGACGCGGTTGAGGGCGAACGGATAAGGCGGGTCCTGGTAGGGCTTCGTGACGTCCAGGTCCCAGTTGAGCGAATGGTAGTTGCGCACGTGGCGCGCAGCCGGGGCGAAGGTGGGACCGCGGAAGTGATAGTGGCCGCAGATGCCGAGGAAGTCCTTCATCGCGGGGCTTCGACGCCCTTCAGTGGCGCACGCCACACCGGCCGGCCACAGCAGTAACGCCGCCAGTAGACAGCTAATCGCGGCCTTGCCGGCCCTCATTCGATCTTCTCGGCCAGAACGACCTCCAGCAGGTCCTCCATCCGGGCCGTCGCCAGGCAGATGGAGGAATCGGACGCCCCGTAATAGACCCACAACTCGCCGTCCCGGACGAACCCGCCGCACGGAAAGACGACGTTCGGCGCGTCGCCCACCTGCTCGTAAGGCTCATGAGGAGTGAGCACCCATCGGCGCGCCCGTGCGATCATCCTGCGCGGCTCGTTCAGGTCCAGGAGGGCGGCGCCGAAGCGGTAGATGGGCTGGCCGATGACTTCCTTGACGCCGTGGTAGATGACGAGCCAGCCCGCTTCCGTTTCGATGGGCGGCAGGCCGGCCCCCACGCGCTTTCCGTCCCACCACGGCCCGCCTCGCAGGGGCACGACGACCTCGCACCTGCCCCAGAACACCAGGTCGGGGGAATAGGCTATCCAGATGCTCCCGCCCCCAACGGCGGGTCGGTGGAGCATGGCGTAGAGGCCGTCGAACTTACGCCCGAACAGCGCCGCGTCCTTGTCGTCCGGCGGGAAGGCCAGGCTGATGCGCTCGACGGTCTCGAAGTCCCGCGTCAGCGCTACGCCGATGCCCGCGCCGTGTTCGGAGTAGGCCGTGTAGGCCAGGCCCCACGTGTCCAGGTTCTCCATCCAGGTGATGCGGCAGTCTTCCACGCCGAAAGACTCGTGCGGGAAGTCCTGGGCCGGATGCAAGAGCGCCCGGTCGGCCACTTGCCAGCCGGTCAGGCCGTTCTTGCTTCGCGCGACCGTCAGGTGCGACCGCCCCGAGGTGCTTTCCACCCTCAGCAGCAGCACCACCTCCTCGCCGAGGTCGGCCGCGCCGGCGTTGAACACGGCATTCGCCTGGTAGGGCAGGTCGTGCGTCGAGATCAGCGGATTGTACTCGCTCCGTTTGAACAGCTCCGGCATGGGCCCCTTGTCTGTTTTCGAGACGGCCGTGTGACCGCATCGGTCACCGCACGTCCTCTTTCCAGCGGCGCACGAGCAGCCCGTCTTTGAACTCAAAGCAGTAACGGACCAGTCGAGTCGTGCTGTTCCCCCAGTTGAGCAGCAGCAGTACGTTCAGATTGCTCCTGTCCCGCCGTTCGTAGACGTAGACGAGCACTTCCCTGCCGCCCTCGAGCTTCATGGTCTGCTTGGGGGCTCCGAAGGCGTGCACGAGGTCGTCCCGGGTGGTGACCCCGTCTTGCGGGGCGTCAAGGCCGCCCTTGAGGACGGCGTCACCCGTCACGTGCGTGTCTGCGGAGCGCGAGACGACGCAACACGCCGAACTGACAAGCACGACGGCGGCCCCCAACATGATGAACGTACGTCGGCCAGGAATAGGCATAGTCCTCCCTCCTGCCCTTCGGGCAATCGGTCCGCTCCGACGTCAACGCAGGGCGGACAGTTGAGCTACAAAGATAGCACAGGGCGCGCGGGAAAACAACCGGCCGGGGGCGGTGAGGGAGCGAGGTTCCGAGTGTTGCCTCAGGGCGCAACTTTGCCCTATAATGCTACTTGTAGGTTGAGGAGGCGGGGCATGGCGCAGCAGGTTCCGGAAAAGTTCGGCAAATGCAAGGTGCTGCGCAGGATCGGGCGCGGGGCCACCGCCGTCGTGTACCTGGCCAAGCACGAGGGACTCGACATGCCCGTGGCGGTGAAGGTCCTGCGCAGGCAGCTCTCCCAGAGAAAGCCCCAGTATGCGGAGCGTTTCCTGCGCGAGGCGCGCATGGCCGCGTGGCTCCAGCACCCCAACATCGTGCGCGTCATCGACTGCGGCGTTGAGGGCGGCTTTCACTACATGGTCATGGACTACGTGGACGGCCCGAACTGCCGGCAACAAGTCCGTGACCACAAGAGGGGGCTGCACTGGCGAGAGGCAGCGGAGATCGTCCGCCAGGCGTCTGTGGGCCTTGCCTACGCGGCCGCCCGGGACGTCATCCACCGCGACGTCAAACCGAGCAACATCATGATCGAGAGCTCGGGCCGCATCCGGGTGACCGACCTGGGGCTGGCAAAGCTGAGCATCAAGGGCATGGCCGATCTGACGCAGGAACTCCACACCGTCGGCACCCCCAACTACATGAGTCCCGAACAGATACAATCCCTGCCCGACCTGGACCTGCGCTCGGACGTCTACGCCCTGGGCGCGACCTTCTACCACCTGGTCACCGGGCGCCCCCCGTTCCTGGGCAGTACGGCCATGGAGGTCATCGCCCAGCATCTCAGCTCCCCGCTGGTTCCCCCGCGGGAGATCCGGTCCAGCCTTCCCCGCGAGGTATCCTCGATCATCTGCAAGATGATGGCCAAGCAGCGTGACGAGAGGTACCAGACCTACGAAGCCGTCATCGAGGACGTGGAGAAGGTGCTCGAGGGCAGAGAGCCGGTCGCAGAGGGGTTCAGGGACGTCGGCGCCGGAATCGAAGACGAAGATGAGCTGCGACGGGTCCTCGATGAACTGAGCTTCGCCGCCGCCCTCAAGATCGAGGACGAAGAAGAAACGGAGTCCGTGACCGACGAGACGGGGCTCGGGCTCGACGAGGAGCGAAGCACCAGCGAGATAGACCTGTTCGGACCCGAGGATTTTGCCTCCTATCGGGAAGAGGATGCCGAGGAGAGGCAGCAAGCGGAGTCGGCTAAAGCGCTTCAACAGCGTCGCGAGCAGACCACGGGGATCGTCCTCGCCCTGATAGTCATTGGAGTCATTGCCCTCATCGTGGTGGTCGTCTTGGCTGCCACGAGCAGCCCATAGTGGGCCGGCCCAGCGGGTAACCGACTATGCGGGCCCGCACAATCAACCAGGAGGCCGCAACGTGAAGGTTGTGGGCATAAACGCCAGCGGAAGAACGGACGGCAACACGGCCGTTCTCGTAAGCGCCGTGCTGCGCGGCGCCGCTGAAGTTCTACTGGGGCATCGAGACGATCGCCTCCCTGACCGTGAGATCGGCGGCCCACGAGCCATTGATCGATGAGGCGCATCCCGTCGTGCAGCAGGCCGAAGCACTGGGCGCCTCGCTCGGTCAGTAGGTCCCGGCACAGGTGGGTAACCGTCGCAGGATCAAGGCACAGTTCCTCCTCGGCAGCGACTTTGCCACCGGCTGGACTTTCAGAACTCCAACATGATCAGCCGGCCGAATGAATGAGTTGAAACGGAAGGCTCGCGACCTGATCGGGCAGTTCAAGGGGGACGCTTACGCCTTCGGCCCGGGCGCCATCGAGCGGGCGGGCGAGATGGCATCCCGCCTGGGCTCGGAGTTCCTGCTCGTGCGCGGACGCTCATGCGTCGTCAACGGCATGTTGGCAGGCCTGATCGATGCCTTCGAACGGTCGGGCCTTCGCATCTCTGAGGAATGCCTGGGAGCGGCGCCCAACTCCCCCATCGACGAC
>CAZSET010000236.1:0-4563 GCA_964605915.1 uncultured candidatus Brocadiaceae bacterium
TCGAACGCGTCCGAGGTATGGAAGCCCAGGATTTCGCCCTTTGCCTCGGGCGAATGGACGACCTGCCCCTGCCCGTCGACCGTGATGCTGTTGACCGATCGGGTCTGCCACATCCAGTTCTTGTGGTGGGCGCTGCCGTAGCAGTCCCGCCGGCCCGTCCGGATGAGCAGCCTTTGGCCGAAGGCGTAGAGCAGGAACGCGTTCTGCGACTCGTAGCCGTGGCTCTGCGTGCCGAACGGGCTGCTCTTGAAGATCACCTCGGCGTTTTGGCTGGCGTCCATGAGGTCCGTGTTGAGCACGGCCTGGCCGGTGCCCCGAAAGCAGCGGCTCGTCGGCAGGTCCACGGGCGCCTGCGGCTCGACCTTGGGCAGGGCACCACGGATGAATCCCACGTATCCCTCGGCCGGACTGGGGCCTCCCAGCGCGTCCACGTACCACTGCCAGTGCGGGTTCTGCGCCTGGGCGGCGAAGACGGTCATGAGGGCGCGGTTGTGGTCGGACCTGCGCCAGGCCGTCAGGTCGCCGAAGCCGCCGCCCCGTGTGCCGGGGGGCTGAAGGTACATGGGGTAATAGCCGACCTGGGAGAAGTAGGGCTTCCGGTAGGCGTCTATGTCCATGGCGGCATTCATGATGTCCGCCCACCACGTGAAACGACTGATGTAGCCGTTCCAGTAGTTGCTTCCCTCGTGCCATCCGCCGTCTTCATCGCACCAGACCGGGTAGACGTTGAAGAAGACGTTCGCCGCGAACCACGCCCAGTCCGCCGCTTCCGGTATCTCATCCAGGAAGGCGATGCCGACCTCGCCCAGGAAGTGCCACGCGCGGTTGCTGTGGCTGGCGTACGGCTGCCACAGGTGGCGGGGGTAGAGGTGATCGTACATCTCCTTCCCCCGGATGGCCATCACTTGGCGGCATTTCTCGCGCTCCTGCTCCGTCAGCAAGTCATTGACGAAGGTGTAGGTGCGGGCGAAATAGTAGTTGTAGGGCATCCCGGCCTCGTCGTTGTAGCGGTAGCCGGTGCTGCCTTTGGGATCCCACTCGGCGGCGGCCAGCAGCAGCCGGCGCGCAAGTTGGCCGTACTCCTCCTTGCCTCCCATCAAGCGGGTGAAAGCCAGCGTGGCCGCGCCATTCAGCAATCGGATCGTGTAGCGGCGGTTGCCCCACCATATCTCCATCCACTCGTCGCTGCCTCGCTCCATCTCAGGAGGATACGTCGGGGGCTCCTCGGTGGGCGGAGGGTCTTTCAGCAACGCCTCGCACTCGGCGATTAGGGCGTCGTACTCTGCCTGCAGGTCGCCGCCCGCACGACGGCGCAGCTCGGGAACTTGCTCCGGTCGGATGAACAGCCGGGGGTGCTCGCTGGGGATACGCGACAGCAGCTCATCGCGCTCGGGCATCGGCAGTTCCACGGCATCCGGCCTGATGAGGAAGGACCGTGTCTGGCTCCATGCCGACCGTCGGCCCTCCCCGTCGATGTAACGGAACCGCCAGAACCACTCTCCGTCGTCGAACGGCGCCGGAGGGCGATGGCAGTTGTAGCGGACGTCGCCGACCCGGTAACGCCGGGCCTCGAAGCTCGCCTCGCGGGCGCACTCCAACTCGTAGGCCGCGGCCCCCTTCTGAGGGCGCCACACGAAGCCCGGCGGGTTGGTGGGGCTGGGCTGGCCGTCTGGCGGGCGGAAGCCCCAGTCTCGAGCTCCCCCGGGTGCGTCGTTCACGTTCAGTTCGGCCGCGCAGGCGGTCGCGCTCGTGCATACGAGCAGCAGCACCACAAGCATCGGTTGCAGCATGTTGAATCCCATCGCATTCTCCTGCACCTGCCGCCACGATTGTGGCATCCGATCAATCCGTCACGTTGATGACGAAGCGCTGGGTTGCCGTGCCCACGCGCTCCGTCTTGACCTCCACGACGCGCTCGCGCCCCCAACTGAGGCGCCGCTCGTCCAGGACACGCACCTCCCTGTCGATGACGGCCCCGACGATTACCTGCACCCGACCGGGCGCATCCGGCACTCCGGAGAGAAGGCCTGTCGTCCCGTCGATGCTGAGCCACTGCGGGCCCTGCTCGATCGAGAAGCGGGGCTCTTCGATGTCCCAGAAGCCCATGGCCAGGCCGCGTCGGGCCTGCAAATCGCCAAGGGATCGAACGGCGGAAACCCGGTACTCGTAGGGCTGGCCGACCCGCGCCGCCGTCACGGGCCCGCTGCATATGACGGGCCTTGGGGCGGAGGCGTAGTCCGATGGCCCGCTCCGCTTGCCGTGTTCGTCCACGGCCACGACGCGGTAGTGGGCCTTATTGGCCTCTGGCAGTTCCACGCCGGCGCCCACGACGGCCAGCTCCGTGGCCGACGTCTCGGCGATGAAGTTGGCGGGGAAGGGGGTAGGCAGCTTACCCTCCTGGTTGCCGACGTCAACCTCGCAAGGCACGTCGCTGATGCTGAAGCCCTTCTCGTCGCTGCCGTAGACGCGGTACCGCACCGGCTGCCGGCCTTCGGGGCTCGGCTCCCACCGCAATACCCCGGTGGATCGATCGGGGTCAAAGTCCACTCTCACGTCAATGGGCGGGGCCGGCGCACGAGGCGTGAAGCTCCATGTCTCGCTCCAGTCACCCCACACGCCCCGGCCGTTCCTGGCGCGGACGCGCCAGTAGTACCGCCGATCAGGCGCCAGCAGCCCGACGTAGGACAAGGTGTAGCGGGCATTGCCGCTGTCCGCCGTCTTCGAGATCAGCCTTCCGAAACTGGGCGAGAGCGGCCACTTCATGTCGCTGCGCTCGGACAGTTCGAAATGGTAGTCCGCGATCTCGCCGCCGTTGCCGTCGGCGGCCGATGTCCACTCGAAGGCGATGTCCGTGCCGCTTATCTCGCCGCCGTCCGGCGGATAGATCGGCGACGCCGGCGCCCCCGGCGGCGCAGAGGCGGAGCGCTCGACCCAGTCATGGGCGATCCGCACGTTCCGGCCTTCGGGCGACTCGTCCGTGTAGACAAACCTGTTCTCGCCGACCACCATGGCCGGCAGCGACAGTGGTGCCATCTGGAGGTCGTTGATGATGGCCAGGCTCTCCAGCCGGGCGTCCTGGCGCAGCTCGCACCTGAGCAGGTACTCGTAGCGCGCCCGGCCGTCGGGCGGAAACAGCTCGTCCAGGCTCTCGCTCACCTCGTGCCACTCCTCGCTGTCCCAGGAAAGCGCGAACTTCGCCCCGACGCCCTGGACCTCCAGCCTGCCGCCGACGAGGACGTACGGGCTGCGCATCCGCCATATCACCACGCCCGTCTTGCCGGGCTCGGCGGTCAATCCCAAATCCGTGTCTCGGAGGTCCTCCGCGCTTTCGGCCCCCCTGCGCCAGACCTCGTTGGCGAAGTCCGGCCGGTACTCCCACAGCCCGTTGGCGATCGTGTCCGGGAACTTGGGCGCGTCGCTGCCGTGGTACTTCACCGGGTCCAGGTGGCCCCAGCGCCACACAAGCGCCTCGCCCGGGCGCAAGACCATGTCCATGCGGTGGCTGCCAATGGCGTCGCGGGTGCCTCCGGCGTCGCCTTCGTAGACGTAGAGCGCCGCCTCCCTTTCGTCGGTCGATCGGTCTTCGGGCTGGCGGATGCCGTGCGTGTGCGTGCGCTTGATCAAGTCATGGTCGCGCACGACGGCCTGCTCGTCGGCGATGGTATGGTTGTCGCGAAGCAGGTAGAGGGAATGCATGTCGCTGTCCATCAGGTGCCAGGCGCCGTCATAGAAGACCTGCGTCACGCAGTGGCCCATGATCCTGGCCGGGCGGACCCGCAGCCCGGCCACCTTCCAGAGGCCGGCCAGGCAGTTGGAATCGTCGCCGCACGTGTTATGGCCGTAGACGTTGAAGACTTTGACGGGGGTCTTGACCTCGTTGTCACCGCCGGTCCAGTGGTAGCGGTGCTGCGTCTCCTGGTACCAGAGCGCGATGGCTTTCTCGCGGTCGCCCATGCCGGGCTCGACGGGCGACGCCACGATGTCCTCGATGGTGCGGAAGTCATTGCGTCCGTTGGACAGCCAGGGATTGACCACGTCCGTCTGGCCGACGTTCTCCATTCGGACCGCGCGGTTGGACTCCCAGGTTTGTTCCCACGCTTCGTAGACGCCGACGGGCGAGCGGCAGTTCGTGCCGTCCATGGTGCCCCCCTGCGCGACGGTGTATTCGTGGCGGCCGGAGGTCACCAGCTCCGCATGCTGCTTTGCGGCGTCGGTGGGATGGGTGTTCGAGGTCCAGGGCGCCAACGCCTTCAGGTAAGCGGGCCGCGAGTGACCCGTGCCGTGCAGCACCATGAGCGCGAACAGGCCGAGCGCGCCAGCGCACAATGCGTAACACATACCTGCGATTCCTCCTTCATTCACGATGATCGGCCGTCTCGCCAGCCAAGCCGCACAGTATCGCACAAACGCCTCGTCGTTTCATCGCGCGCGCCCGAGCGAATGAGCAATGAGGAATGACACGTCACGAATGCGGGGAACGGCCACCGGCGCTGGCCACTGACCAGCGCCGTCGGCCGGGCCCCGCCTACGGGCCGGGGCAGGCCTAAGTGCCCATACGGCGCG
>CAZSET010000236.1:4573-5600 GCA_964605915.1 uncultured candidatus Brocadiaceae bacterium
AACGGCCAACGGCGCTGGTCAGTGGCCAGCCACGACAAAGACGACAAACGAACAACGCTTGCCCGCCGTAGTTCGCCGTACGGCGCAACGAAGGCGGGAGCAACGGCTTCTAACAGGGATGGACAGGATCAACAGGATGACGGCTCTGACGAGCGAAGCTTGCCCGCCGTAGTTCGCCGTACGGCGCAACGAAGGCGGGAGCAACGATCAACCATTAACGATTAACGATCAACGTCGAGCGGGAGCCGGAGTGGGAGCACGAACAGGAGAGAGAAACGAAACGGGGCCGTCAGCTCCCCGCCACCTGCCATCTGCCACCGGCTGCCTCTGGCAAGCGGGATGGCGGAGTGGGAGGGAAGGGATTCGAGCAACAGAATTGGAAGCCTCCGGCCTCGGCATTGCTCCTGTTGAAGGGGGCGTCCGCGTCACGGTGCGTGCCAGACTAGGTCGCCTTTCTTGTTGCCGAGTTCAAGCCTCGCCCCCTTTTCCACCGTGTCCAGCACGGCAAGGGGGACTCCGGTCTCATCGCACAGTTGCAGCCCCGGCTGGTTAGCAAACACCATGAGTTGGGCGCGGTGCGTTTCTCTCTCGTCGAACAGCGTGAGGCCCGGTCCCTGCTGTACAACGTCCAGTAAGGCACGGCGCTTGCCATTCGCGTCGTACAGGTCGAACGCGCAGCCGTCCTGGCTCGCAATCAGTCTGCCCCGGAGCTTCCCGTTGGCATCGATCAGTGTCAGCACCGGATCGTCGCTGAATATGCCCAGTCCCGTCCGGAGCTTGCCGTTGTCGTCGAAAAACCCCAGTCCCGGCCCCGCCTCGTCCACGAACAGCCTCGCGCGGCGCTTGGCCATGGCATCGAGCAGCTCCAGTTCCGGCCCGGATTCATCCACAATCAGACCCGCGACAGGGTTAGCGTTCGCGTCGGCCAGGATCAGTCCGACCCCCTCGCCACTTACGCTCAGTCCGGCCCGTAGGTTGCCGTTGGCATCATACAGACCCAGCATCGGCCCGGCCTGCGCCGCCATCA
>CAZSET010000236.1:5610-6272 GCA_964605915.1 uncultured candidatus Brocadiaceae bacterium
GCGTGGCTCCTTGCTTCCCGTTCTCATCCTCTATCACGAGGCGCTTCGTATGGACCTCTTGCTGGAGGCCCTCGACCTTGTTCCGAAGCGCATCGAACTCCTGGTGCGTGACCTGCGGAGCGCCCCCGAGAAGCAGAATACAGAGTAAACCTGCACCGACAGGCGCCAATATGAGACCAGTTCTCAGCTTCCTGTGCATCGCCCTCTCTCCCACTCACGACGTGTGTAGTTCCACAGACTAAGTGGCGCTCTCATTCCTCTTTTCCTGTGAGATCATCATGTGGCTGGCCTTCTTTTCGGTCCCGCACGATGAAGGCTCCCAAGACAATCAGAGCAGCCGTAACAAGATCAACTGGTACCCATATCTCCCGCGTCAGATGCACCGGAACTACAGGGTTGAAAAGGACCGCGACAAACCCGAACAACCATGTGACTACGATGCGCTTCTGATGATGGGCGAAGACTGCGATGAAGACCGCGACCAGGCACGTGATAATACGAAGCGCCCCGTAGTAGACATAGGGCCACTCCCAGAGCGCACCGACGAGCATGACAACGGCAATGATTGCGTACACAGCTAATGGGTTGCGCTCAAAGAAACCGTGGCCCATCGCTCATTCCTCTGGACAGTGCAGCCAGTAGTCCCCCCAACGCCTCAGTCA
>CAZSET010000237.1:0-6248 GCA_964605915.1 uncultured candidatus Brocadiaceae bacterium
GACCGCAGAGCCCAGGCCCTCTCCGTCCCCACCACAACAAGCCAACCCTTGTCCTTCTGAGTTCGCCGTCCGGCGAACGAAGAATCTCTCCGTTTCCACCATGCACAGGTTAACGACGAGATCCTTCGTCCCGGCTCTCCGGGACTCAGGATGACGAGCGGGCGTGCCCCGGCGCGTGACGAAATGGCGCCGAGCTCCGGCCGATCACCGCTGCCCGTAGCGCTCGCGGTGCAGAATCTCGGCAAGCGGCTTCTTGTCCGCCTGGGAGGGCGGCGCCGCCGGTGCGCCTATGGGCAGTATGGCCAGCAGGCGCCGATCGTCCGGCACGCCGAGCACGCCCTTCCCGTAGTCCTCCTGCCGCAGCACCTGACCCTCGACCCAGAGCGACGCGTAGCCGAGCGCCGTAACGGCCAGCAACATGTTCTCAATGGCGGCGGCCGCGTCCTCCTTCCAGAACGGCCTGGCCCCCTCGTCCATCACAACGGCGATGGCGGCGGACGCCTGGCCGATGCAATCCTGGATCGTTCCGAGCGCCCGGAGCGTCTCCTCGTCGCGCACGAGGATGAACTCCCAGGGCTGGCGGTTGTAGCCGGACGGGGCGCGCCGGCCGGCGTCCAGCATCCGCATCAGGTCCTCTTGCGGCACGTCGCACTTCTTGAAGGCCCGCACGCTGGCCCTCCGCTCAATCACCTTGAAGAAATCCATAGCGCGTCCTTTCTTCTCAAGCGTTCTGCTTTCTGTCGGACGTATGCTAAGGGAAGCCGCTAACGTCTTCTCAGGTCTCCGGACCCTCACCCTGACCCTCTCCCAGCGGGAGAGGGTCAGGGGGAGGGCGAAACTGCCGGAAGACTCATGTGGGCTCTATTAGACTCAGCCTAACGGCCACAGGAGCACCACTTCAAGCAGGGAACTCAGGGCCAGGAATAGGAAGGCGAAAGCAAGGAAGAACAGGCCGCGGAGGTTGCGCTCCCGGTTGTCCGCGGCGGGCCGGGTGAATACCGCGATGCCCAAGCCCACAAGCGTCAGCATGTTCCAGAGGCCCAGCAGGGCCCTGCGCCGCCACGACCGGTAGACGACGAGTGACGCAAGGCCCGCCGAGACGTAGGAGAGGCCAGCCAGGCAGAGTGTCCACGGATAAAGCCATGACCAGGGCGGGTATTCGCGCGAGAGAATCAGGTCAACGGCTGCGCCGTAGCCCATCCCCGGCACTTTGACCGCGGTGAACCAGAGGTCCTCGGTGAAGGCCCCGGCTGTCTCTCCGATCCAGACGCGCGTGTACGGAATGTGGCCGCGGGAAGTACGCGGCCGGAATCCATCCGGCACGCCTGGCAGCAACCCTTGTGTCGGAAGTAATCCACGCTCAGGAAGTAATCCAGTTCCTCCTTCCTCGCGACGTCGAAATGCCCTTCCAGGAACAACTTGATCTCCAGGGGGACATCGCCGTACGACGCGGTCGGCCGAAGCGGATAGAACGGACGCTCCGTAGGGAACTGCACGTGCACGCAGGGCCAGCGATCTGCGTCCCATGCCGGCGGCGTCCGAAAGCGCGGGAACTCTTTCAATGCCTCCTCCCAGGAGGCGATCCAGACCAGCACCAGCACGTAGTCCTGGTTCAGGTATCCGTCGAACGCGGAAAGCCCGCCCGGCGGCAATCCCACGCCTTGCTTCTCGAGGTAGCGCGCCAGCTCCTGCTCTGAAGCAGCCTTCACGGTCTCGGCGTGGATGCCCCACTTCTCGACCACGTCGTTCACGAACACGCCCCCGGCGTTCAGTGGGTATGCCCGGCCCTGAGTCACCGTTCCCAGGCGGAATAGTGCGGGGTAGATCTGAGTGGCCGTGAGCGCCCTTCCGAGACTGCGGCTCTGGAGGCGCGCCGTCTGCCGCGGGTCGTAGCCCTCGAAAAGGCGGAACACGTCCACGACGTCAAGCTTCACCTGGTCCGGAGTGCCCGGCACGGGGAACATCCAGAGGGCCTTCTCATCTTCCTCCAGGTCGATGTTGATGGCGATTATGAGCTTCTCGATGCCGTCCCTGTGCGCGACGGCCGCAATCTGTTCGTCCTGTGGCGAACGCTCGAACGGCGATTCGGGATCGCTTTCGTACGCCACGCCGTCGGCGCGCGCCTGCCCCGCGAAGGTCAGAGACAAACCGCACACGATAGCCCACAACGCAATCCGGCCCCTCATGTCTCACCCCTCCTCCCCTCGTGTGCATCGCGCCGCCGCTATTGAGCGCTGTCAAGCCAATGATGTCATTCTGAGTCCCGCGAAAGCGGGATGAAGAATCTCGGCGGCACCGACGTCGACGCCGCTATCGGCGAGATTCCTCGTCTCGGCTTCGCCGCTCCTCGGAATGACAATACTTGCCTGGGCGCAACATTGCTTTCGCTGCCCTCAATAACCGCTGGAGCGCGGGTCGTCCGGATACGTCACCCGCACCAGCGCCAGGCCCCGGGCGGGGGCCGTCGGCCCCGCCGCATCCCGCCGGCACGCCTCCAGGGCCCGGGCGAACTCACCCGCCGCCACCTTCCCCCGCCCGACCTCCAGCAACGTTCCCACGATGATGCGGACCATATTGTAAAGGAAACCGTTGCCCTCGACCAGATAGTGAAGCTCATCCCCGGCCTCGGCGCACTCGCTGCGCATCACGTGCCGCACGTTGCTCTCCGTCTCCGTGTGCTCGCTGGCGAAGCTGGTGAAATCGTGCTCGCCGACAAGCATGGCCGCGCATTGCCGCATCGCGCCGACGTCCAGGTTCCGCCATTCCCGCAGCGTGAACCGTTCCCGTAAGGGCCGCCGTGCCGCGCTGCGCAGGATGCGGTAGCGGTAGAGCTTCGCGGAGGCCGCGTAACGGGCGTCGAAGCCGGCAGGCGCCTGGCGGCTGTCGAGCACGGCCGCGTCGGCGGGCAGCCAGTAGTTGAGCGCCGGCACGAACCGCTCGGCACCCAGGTCGGACTCCGTGTCGAAGTGGGCGACCTGCCCCTCGGCGTGCACGCCGGAATCCGTGCGGCTAGCGCCGGTGACGCGCAGCTCTTCGCCCGTGGTCCGGCGGATGGCGTCCTCGAGCACGCCCTGCACGGTCCGCCCCTCGGCCTGGACCTGCCAGCCGAGGAAGGCCGTCCCGTCGTACTCGAGCGTGAGCATCAGCCGGCGCATGCCGTGAATGTAGTTCACGGCAGTGGACAGTGTCCAGTGATCAGTAGACAGTTGCGGCAACGCCCAGTGATTGAAAAGGCGCCGACCCGTTCCTATAATGCGGCGCGTCCCCCGTCCGGGCAGGACCTGCCCGCATAGGCGCGCTTCTGCCCCGATCCCGATGATCGAGCAAGGACCCCCATGCGCTGGTCGGCCACCCTCATCCCCACGCTTCGGGAGACTCCCGCCGAGGCCGTCGCTCCCAGCCACCGGCTGATGCTGCGCGCCGGGCTGATCCGGCAGGTGGGCAGCGGCCTTTACGCCTACCTGCCGCTCGGAACGCGCGTGCTCAACAAGGTGGTGGCCGTCGTCCGCGAGGAGATGGACCGGGCGGGCGGAATCGAGGTGCTGATGCCGGCGCTGTGGCCGATAGAGCTCCTGCAGCAAAGCGGCCGCCTGGATGCGTTCGGGCGCGACCTGATCACGTTCCGCGACCGCCACGGCCGGCCGCACGCGCTGGCGCCGACCCACGAGGAACTCGTCACGCGCCTCGCGCACGACGCCCTGGCCAGCTACAAGCAGCTCCCGCTCACCCTTTACCAAATCCAGACGAAGTTCCGCGACGAGGTGCGGCCCCGCTTCGGCGTGCTGCGAACGCGCGAGTTCATCATGAAGGACGCTTACAGCTTCAGCGCGGACGAAGCCGGACTGGCCGAATGCTACGAGGCCATGCGCGAAGCCTACGGGCGCATCTTCGGCCGTTGCGGCCTGGACTGCATCGTAGCACAGGCCGATCCCGGCGCCATGGGCGGGGAAGGCTCCGAGGAGTTCGTCGTGCCTAGCCCCTTCGGTGAAAGCAGTTACGTCCGTTGCGAAGGCTGCGGCCACACGGCGAACGTCGAGGCCGCCGCCGCCCCGCCGCCCGAACCCGAGCCGGTGGGGCAGCCGCCCGAGCTGCGCGAGGTGGCCACGCCGGGCATGACGTCCATCGAGGCGGTCAGCGGCTTCCTGGGCGTTGAGCCCGAGGCCATGATAAAGACGATCATCTACGTTGCCGACGGGAGGCCGGTCGCCGCGCTGGTCCGGGGCGACCACGACGTGAACGAAGCCAAGCTGCGGCGCGTGCTGGGCGCGGAGTCGCTCGAGATGGCCGGCGCCGACGTAGTCGAGAAGGTGAGCGGCGCTCCCGTGGGCTTCGCCGGGCCCGTCGGACTGGAGGGCGTGGAAACGGTCGCCGATCACGCGGCAGCCGCCGTCGCGGCTTCGGTGACCGGCGCCAACAAGGAAGACACGCACCTGCTGGGCGTCGTCCCCGGACGGGACTTCGAACCCGACCGGGTGGCCGACATCCGCTACGTTACGCCGGAGGACCGCTGCGCAGCTTGCGGAGGCGACACCCGCCTCTTCGAGGGCATCGAGCTGGGACACCTGTTCAGGCTGGGCACGAAGTACAGCGAGGCGCTGGGGGCGACGTATCTGGACGGCGACGGCAGGGAGAAGCCCTACGTGATGGGCTGCTACGGCATCGGCGTCAACCGCATCGTTGCGGCCCTGATCGAGGGCGGCGCCGACGAGCGCGGCATAGTCTGGCCGCCAGGCGTGGCGCCCTATGAGGTGCTCGTGCTGCCGCTGGACCTGAGCGAGGAGCGCATCGCGTCCGCCGCCGAGGCCGCCTACGAGCAACTGCGCAAGGCAGGCCTGGACGCACTGCTGGACGACCGGGACGAGCGGCCGGGCGTGAAGTTCCATGACGCAGATTTGATCGGCTTCCCGTTGAGGATTGTCATTGGCAAAGGCTACCTCCGGGATGGTAGCCTGGAGCTGCAAGTGCGGAGGGACGACGCGCGCACGGAAGTGGCGCCCGGCGAGATCGCAGGGGTCGCGCGCCGCAAGCTGGCGGAGCTGTCCGTCCACAACGAACAGGGGAGTTGAGAAGCCCGACATGGCCGAGGCAAGCCGCCCGGAGAAGGCCAACCTGATATGCGCCGTGCTGGCCGGCCAGGATGCCTGGTTCGCCGAGGCCATGGACCGCATGGAGAAGCTCTTCGGCCCGACGGACATCGAGAGCGAGGTCTGGCCGTTCGACTTCACGGACTACTACGCGGAAGAGATGGGGAGCCCGCTGCTGCGGAGGTTCTACAGCTTCAAGGAGCTGATTGCTCCCGACAATCTGCCGGCCATCAAGCATACGACGAACAGGCTCGAGAAGGAGCTGGCTCGCGCCCTGCCGCAGGCGCCGCCGCGCCCGGTGAACCTGGATCCCGGGTTCGTCTGCCTGAGCAAGCTGGTGCTGGCCACGACGAAGGACCACGCCCATCGCGTCTACATCGGCGCGGGCATCTACGGCGAATCGACGCTGCACTGGCGGGACGGCGCCTTCCTGCCCTGGGAGTGGACTTACCCGGACTACAGGCGGGAGGAGTGCCGGGAGTTCTTCGGCCGCGTGCGCGAGCTGTACCGCGAGAAACTGACGCGGCCGCAGGGCCGCTGACGGGAGGCAACACAAGGCAATGGAACGGACGCTGGTGTTCCTGAAGCCCGACGCCGTCAGGCGAGCCCTGGTGGGCGAGATCATCTCGCGCTTCGAGCGCCGCGGCTTCAGCATCGTGGGCCTCAAGCTGATGCAGCTTGGGGAGGAGTTCGTGCGCGAGCACTACGCCCAGCACAAGGGCAAGGACTTCTACGAGCCGCTGGTCCGTTACACTACGAGCGGCCCGGTCGTTGCCATGGTGCTGGAGGGCAAGAACGCCGTCGCGGTGGTCAGGAGGATGATGGGCGAGACGTTCGGCAGCGACTCCGCGCCCGGCACGATTCGCGGGGACATGGCACTGAGCAACCGCTTCAACCTGATCCACGGCAGCGACAGCGCCGAAGTCGCCGAACGCGAGATACGGGCGTTCTTCAGCAAGAACGAACTGGTCCAATACCCGACAGAGGCCACGCGCTGGATCTATGACCAGAGCGGACCGGAACCGGTGTAGAACCAAAGGAGAAGGGCAGATGCCAGCCAGGAAAGGGACGGAATCGCCGAACGCCATCGGCCTGTGGCGGCTCGCAGGCATGACGGTCCTCTCGCTGCTGGCCATCGGCGCAGTGGCAGCGGCGTGGGGCTGC
>CAZSET010000238.1:0-6197 GCA_964605915.1 uncultured candidatus Brocadiaceae bacterium
CTGAGCTGCTCGTTCGCCCTGGCCAACTCCTCCAGGTTGCGGCTGATCCAGTAGGTCACGTTTCGGTTAAGCATGCTCTGTGTCACTCTCATGGCTCACCCCTACACCAGCGTGGCCAGTTCATCGAGCGAGTCATCGATGGCCTTGATCAGCCTGAGCGCTCCTTGGTAGATGGTGCTGGCGGCCATCAGGTTGATCATCTCCTCGTCCACGCTCACACCCGAGACGGCGTCGCGCTGGTTCTGCAGATCGTTGATAAGCTGATCCTCGGTCAGGTACTGCAAATCCCTGGTGTTCCTGGTGGTGGCTATCTCGCCCAGCATGGTGCGGTAACGGTCATGGAGTGTGGCCGACCCGGAGCCCGCGATCTCGGCGGATTCCAGCTCGATCATTTCGAGCAGGCGGTGGTTGTCTCCGGGCGCCTCGCTGATGCCGACAGCCAGGTTCGCGGGGTCCTGGCGGACGGGATCGGCCACCCGGATGGACGCCGCGCTCAGACCCGTGAACAGCACGTTCAGGCCCAGGGCGTCCAGGACGCCTGCGGTATCCATGCTGGCGCGCGCCGTGAACGAGAACCCGTCGCCGGCCGCAACGTTGCCCGCGCTGAGCGAATACTTCAGGCCGTTCTCCAGTTCCAGAGCCGCGCCGGGATCGTAGGTCTCGTCTATCGTGTGAGTCAGCGTGCGCAGCAAGGGCCCACTGGGCTCGCGCACGTCAATCTGCACCGTGAGCGTGTCCACGCCGATCTGGCCGCCGTTCAGGAAGCTGAACTCGTAGACCAGATCCCTGTCCCCCGCATAGGCGTCCATGATCGCAGGCGAGGTAGGACTGGCCGCAGTGATGTCGCCCGGCTGCGCGGGGTTCGGATCGTAGGGCGTGGCAAAGCCGAACGCGTATCCGTCGTCGGCCTGCAAGACCAGCCGGCCATCGTCCACGCTGGCGGTGACGTGGGGGACGCTGGCGTTTATGTCGTCGCGCAGGGACGTGACGAACACATTGGCCGCCTGCGTGGTGTCGAGCGTCAGTTCGTACTGGGTCACGTCGCCGGTCGCCTCGTCCTCTACGTTAATGACGAGCGTCTCGCTCGTGCCCGACGGGATGCCGTAGCCGAGGTCGCACAGCGGGGTGTCGCTGGTCAGCAGGTTCAGACCCTCCAGGCGGTCGAAGCGGCCGTTGCTGCCCAGGCCCGTCGAGTGTACGAGGTTGACGGCACGCCGGAAGGAGTCGGCCAGGTCGTCCAGGATGGATTGGTAGCGAGGCAGCAGGTTGTTGGCCACCTGCAAGGTGCCGGCGAGGCTGCCTTCGCGCACGTCCACCTGATGACCCACGGCGCCTGCGCGCCTGATCAACATGCCTTCATCGGTTGTGACCAGCTCCAGCTCCGAATTCTGGGCGCCGCTGACCAGCAGCGTGCCCGAGCAGCTCACGTTGACTACGCCGTAGTCCTCCTCGTACACGGTAACGTTGACGAGTTCGGACAATTCGGTGATGAGCTGGTCCCGCATGTCCTTGAGGGTGGGCGCTGAGGTGCCGCCGGTCTCGCTCAGCTTTATCTGAAGGTTCATCTCTGCAATCCGCTCGGTAAGGGCGTTGATGCTCTCGACCGCGAGTTCCGCAACGTTGAAGAGGCTGTCGGCGATGTTTCTGAACTCGGCGTCGAGGTGGTTGAACACGTCGCAGACAGCCTGGGCGTTCCAGACCACTTCCTCCCGCACGATCATGTCGTCGGGCGTGCCGGCCAGTTCGGCCAGGCTCTCGAAGAACTTGCCCAACTGCGCGTCCAGCCCGGCGTCGGTAGGCTCGTTGAGGAAGGTCTCCAGGTTCGCGAGCGCGCCGGCCTCGGCACCAACCCTCGCACGGAACTGCGAGTGCATCAGCAGGGCGTACTCGATCAGCTCGTCACGCACGCGGGATACGTCCTCCACCGTGCACCCCAGGCCGATGCGCACGCCGCCGATGGAGGGGCCCGAGATCGGCGTCACGGTGGCGCGCTTGACGTGGTATCCCTCCGTGTTGGCGTTCGCCACATTATCGCCGGCCACCTGCATCTGCAGAGCGGCCGCCCGCAACGCGTTCACGCCGATGTTGAAGCCCGCCATGCCCGGCTCCTAAACGCTCCTGGGGAAGATGGCCACCTCGCCGCTGCGCTCGACCGAGCCGTCGCGCGAATACGTCTCCCCTTCAAGCGGCACCCCGGCCAATGCCGCCAGCAAGTAGGTGTTCAGGTCCATCGTGTGCCGAACCAGCCGGCTCAGCACGGCCGATTCCCTGCGGAGGGCCTGCACGACCGTCAGAAGCCGCTCGCGCCGGTCGCTCAGCGCAATGGCGAGCGGGCCGTCCGCTTCCTGGACCAGACAGCTCAGCTTGACGTCCTCCGGGGCCATGTCCGTCAACGATGCGATCTGCGAGCGGGCCTCCTCCATGCGGGCGGCCAGACCACCGATGGCCGACTCCAGGTCGCTCTGGTCCCGCATGAGTCCTTCCAGCCCCCGCAGGTCTCCGGCCACCACGCATTGCCGCATCCTTCTCATCGCGTCCAGCTTCCGCTGGAGCGCGTCCAGCAGGCCGTCCAATAGCGGCAGGAGCTCCTCAAACACCTTCATCGACAATGCCTCCGTAGCGCGCGCTGAGCTGGTCATGCACGTATCGGGTCAGCGCATCTCCCGGTTGGCCGGCGATGGCCCGCGGCAGAAACATGGTGAAGAAGCCCCACGCGCCTTCACTGACCGCCCCGGCCTCTTCATCCGAACCGACGCTCTTGCGCATCTGCTGGACCAGAATGGAGTAGAAGAGCGAGGCAAAGTCCCGGGCCACCTCCTTCAGCGTCTGTCCTTCCGGCGCCTCTGCGTCCGCCGACGGCAGGCGTCCGAGCAAGGCGTCCGCCCGATTAGCAAGGTCGCCGTCCAGCGCCCACGACGCCGGGTTACATAACCTTGAGCTCAGCATGGAGCGCTCCGGCCTCTTTCATGGCCATAAAGATGGAGATGATGTCCCTGGGGCTGGCGCCCAGCATGTTCAGAGCGCCGGCGACCTCGCTCACCGTGGTGCCCTTGTTCAGCACCGTCAGGCCGCCCTCCTTGAGGGGGCTCTCGATTATGCGCATGGCCGTCCGCGGAACGACCACGGTGGTGCCTTCGGAGAGGGGCGCCGGCTGGACGACCTGCGCGACCTCCTCGGTGATGACGGTCAGGTTGCCGTGCGAAACAGCCACGGTGCTGATGGTCACGTTCTGGCCGGCCACGACGGTGCCGGTGCGCTCGTTGATGACGACGACGGCGCGGGAGTCAGGATCCACTTCGAGCGACTGGATCTCGCTGATCTGCCGCATCAGCTCGTTCGGCGCCAGGGGGGGGTCGAGCACGACCTTGATCTTGCCGGCGCTGACGATCTCCGTCGTCGCGTCCGTGTTGGACTCGACGGCGGACGCGATGCGCCGGGCCGTCACGAAATCCGGCTGGTGGAGGCACAGCGCGATGGCACAACCGTCCAGGAAGGTGGTGCCCACCTCCTTCTCCACGATGGCGCCGTTCGGTATGCGGCCCACGGTCGGGTGTCCCTGCTGGGCGGCGGCAGCTTCGCCGCCGAACGCGAAGCCTCCCACCGTAACGGGTCCCTGCGCCACGGCGTAGACCTGGCCGTCGGCACCGACCAGCGGCGTCAGCAGCAGGACACCTCCGCGCAGGCTCTGGCTCTCGTCGAACGAGTTGACGATCAGGTCAATCGTGGTCCCCTTCGCCGCGAAGGGCGGCAGCTCGGCCATGACGATGACGGCGGCGATGTTACTGGCGTCCAGCTCCGAGAGGCCGCGTCCCACGCGCATCTTCTCGAGCATGTTGCCGGCCAGATCGCTGGTGAAGTCCCCACCGCCCCCCGTCCCCGCCAGCCCGACCACCAGGCCGAAGCCGTAGAGCTGGTTGGATCGGATGCCTTCGATATCCGTGATGTCCTTGATCCGGGCGGCTCGTGCCGCCGGGTTCAAGGTTAACATACAGGCCATCGCCAAAACGGCGATCGGTCCGATGCCCTTCAGCGATTTCCGGTCCATGCCCGTCTGCCTCCCGGGGCCTGTCAGATTAGAAGGGCCAGAGCAGGTTCAGGACGGCGTTCAGGATGCCTTCCTTCAGGTAGCTCTCGGAGCTCCCGCTCGTTTCGTAATGGATCTTCAGATGCGCGACGCGCTGGGACGAGACCGTGTTGTCGCCGGAGATGTCCTCGGCCTTGACGACGCCGCTCAGCACGGTCTCGACCTGCTCGCCCGAGACGGCGCGCCAGCTTCGCCCGGCGACCACCAGATTGCCGTTGGGCAGCTTGTCCACAACGGTAACCGTGATGCTGTCGAGCAGCTTGCGGGTCGCCGTATAGTCGCTCGACCCCTTGAACTTGCGGGAAGAATTCTGTTTGGCCTTCTCCGGCGGCCAGGTCACGTCGACCAGCGAGGTCTCGATGGCGATCTCGCCGCTGTGCTCGGTCGTCTTCTCCGCCTCGCGCTCGGCCTCGATGGAGAAGGAGCTCTGGTCGGCGATGAGCACGGTCAGGGAGTCCCCGACCTCCGAGGCGCCGTTGTCCATGTAAAGAAAGGCAGCGGACCGGGTCCGTCGGTCCCAGATGGAGTCCGCACGAGCGAAGGGCGCAGCCGCCAGGATCACGACGATCACGGCGCATAGGGTGCCTGCTCGACCCCTCGCCGATCCGTGCGCAAGTTGTCGGTCAATTCGCATGGGGAGCACCTCCCAGGGGGACCCGGATGGTCTTGTCGTCTACGGCGATTCCCACGACTTCGCGCCCGGTGGTCAGGTTCCTCGCGCGCGCCATCTCTCCCTTGCGGGCGGGGGCCACGGCGCGGCCCAGCGTGACCACGCGCAGCGTCGCCGTCTGCACCAGGAGGAACACGCGCTGATTGGCTTTGATGACGAGCGGCGATTGCACGTCATCCACCATTCGGCGCGTGATGATTTCGCCGGGCTGGATAGTCCTGGACGCCACCTTGCCGGCCAGTTCCTCAGGAGCGGAAAAGCTCCCGTCCCCCAGGGAAGTCACGTCGCGCGTGGCGAACGTGAAGTCCGCCGGTCCGAGCCTCTGCCCGGACGCTATCCTTTGTGGAGCCACGGCGACGCGCCTGGACAGCCTGACCGAGAAACCCACTGGGACCCTCTTGAGCCGCGCGCCGTCCCTGACGACGCTGACGTCCACGCGGCTGGACCCGAGTGGAACGCCGCTGCCGGATACGGCCGCCCGCAGCTCGGGGGGACCGCCGGCGGCCGGCAGTTCCACCGGCTGCACCTCCCGCAGCAGCTCGATCTGCACGTCCGGGCCGCCCTCGGGAAAGAAGGACTCGAGACACTCGCGGGCGGCCGCAACGATGGCGTCCGGCTCGACGCGCACGGTGTCGAGCTCAGCCACACAGACGTCGCAGCCGCAAAAGGAGAAGCGGCTCAGATCGAATCCCGCCGAGAACAGCCGGACCTTGATCAGAGACCGGCTTACTTCGCGGCAGTTGCCGGGCCAGGGCGCGTTTCCCAACGACAGGCCGGCGGCCTCTGCCGGCACGCCCTCGCCGAGCTCCGCCACGTCCGCCAGCCGAATCACGTCGCGCGTGAGGATGGCTTTGTCCTTCAGACTGATCCGCGCGGGTCCGTCCTCCGCCCGTGCCGCAGGGCAGGCCGCCGCCGCAAGGGCCGCGGCCAGCACGATCATGGGAATGCATCTAGCTTTCATCTCAGCCTGCAATGTAGTTCGTGGCCTGAAGGATTCTGTCGCCCGCCTTGACGACCTTGGAGTTGAGCTCGTAGGTGCGCTGAGCGACGATCAGATCGACCAGCTCCGTTACGACCTCGACGTTGGACATCTCCAGGTAGCCCTGCTTGATTTCGCCGAGCCCGTCGAGCCCCGGGGTGCCGGTGGTGGGCGTGCCGGAAGCCACGGTCTCAGCGAACATGTTGCCGCCTTCGCTGGACAGCCCTCCCGGGTTCGTGAACTTGACCAACTGGATGTTGCCGACGGTGCTGGTGTCCCCGTCGGCGGTCAGGACTGTTACCGTCCCGTCGCTGCCGACGGAGATGGCGGAGGCGTTGCTCGGAACGGAGACGGCCGGGTACAGGGGGAAGCCCTGCGAGTTGACTATCGCCCCGTCGGAGCCGACGCGGAAGTTGCCGTCGCGGGTGTACTTGGTCTCGCCGGTCGGCGTCTCGACCTGGAAG
>CAZSET010000239.1:0-6110 GCA_964605915.1 uncultured candidatus Brocadiaceae bacterium
CGTGACGTCGTCGTCGGGCTCGACGGTTGCGCAGCGCTCCAGCAGGGCATCGAAGAGTCCCCTCAATCCGTGATCGCCCTCCGGCGGATGGTCGGCCACGAGCGACCGGAGCCCTTCCGTCCCGAGTCGGTCTTCCCCGCCGATGCGGATGTCCGTAGCCCCGTCCGAGTAGGCGAGAAGCCTGTCGCCGCTGTCCAGCTTCACAGTCGTGCTCTCGTAGGTCGCCTCGGGCTGCACGCCCACGGGCAGTTGTGACTGACTCAGCACGAGCACAGCGCCGTCCGAAGCGCGCTGATGGAACATGGGGGGATGCCCCGCAGAGGAAAAAGTGGCTGTCTTGCGTTGGGCATCCACCGTGAGCGCGACGGCCGTGAAGAAGCCCAGGCCCTCGGCGCGCTGACAGGCGCGTTCGTTCAGTGTGGCCAACAGCTCTGCCGGATCGGCCGGAAGCGGCTCGCACTCCATGACGAGGCTGTAGATCATGGCGGTCGAGAGGGCGGCCGAGACGCCGTGGCCGGCCGCATCGGCGAACAGGACCGCGAACTGGTCCTCCGAGAGCCGTCTGACGTGGTAGAAATCCCCGCCGATCAGTTCCAGCGGCGCGTACTCGACGGCGAACGAGACACGCTCGTCCTCGGGAAGTTGCCGGGTCAGTAGCTGTTGCTGCACGCTGCGCGCCAGCTCCATCTGCCGGATGCTCTCGCGTTCGTCCCGGAACACCTCGACCCCGCCGATGACGTTGCCGTCTTCGTCGAAGACGGGTGCAGTGATGGTCGACAGGGCGAGGTTCTGGCCTTCTTTCGAGACGGCGTAGACGACGACGGGCTTCTCGCTGGGCGCGGCCCGGACCATGCTGCGATAGAGGGGGCACAGGTCGGTGGTGCAGAGCACGCGGCCGTCCTTATCCCGGTGCCTCAGGATGTTGGCTGTGCAGCGGTGCCCCACCACGTCCCCTGCTGCATGTCCGGTTATGTGCTCGGCGCCCTTGCTCCAGAACATGATGCGCCGGTCGGTGTCCGTGATGTAAACGCCGGCGTTGATGCAGTTGAGTATCTCGCCGAAGCCCCTCTCGTTGACCTCGTTGATATCCTTCATGTCGCCCTCTGAGCTGCCGCTGGGCCTGTGAAAGTAGCTTACCACAAAGGTTTGAGGGCCGCAAAGACAGCGGCGCCACGCTGCCGAGACGTTGCGCCCCAGGCCGCCGGGGCATAAGATGTGCCGTGGTTCCGGGTTTGGAGCGGGGAGGACGCTTCGCCGTGCGCACGGAGCACCTTCAAGCAAGCCGTCGGCAGGACATCGAGCGCGCCGCCGCGCTGCTGCGCCAGGGGCGGATCGTGGCCTTTCCGACCGAGACCGTCTACGGCCTGGGTGCGCGCGCGGACGACGCAGAAGCCATCGAGGGGCTCCGGCGCGTGAAAGGGCGACCGGGCGGCAAGCCGTTCGCCGTGCTGGTGCCGACGCTGGAGGCGGCGCGGCAGCACGGCGTCTTCGGGCAGGTGGCGGAGAGGCTGGCCGCCGCCTTTTGGCCGGGGCCGTTGACCCTGGTCGTGCCGGACGGCAGGGGAGGGGACGTCGGCCTCAGGTGCCCCGACTGCGAGCCGACGCTGGAGCTGCTCCGGCTCGCCGGCTTCCCGGTAGCCGCGCCGAGCGCCAACCCCAGCGGGCGTCCGCCCGCCACGACGCCCGACGAGGTGATCGAGTCCTTCGATGGGCAGATCGCGGCGGTCCTGGACGGCGGCCCGTGCCGGCTGGGCGCGCCGAGCACCGTCGTCCGCGTGCTCGGGGAGGAGATCGAGGTGCTGCGGGAAGGGATGCTGTCCGCCGACGAGCTGCGCTCCGTGCTCTCAAACGACGACTGACTTCGGCGGGGCGAAACAAAGCGGGGGGACGCCATTCCGGCGTCAGGGGGAGATGGTGGGTAGAGCCGGGATCGAACCGGCGACACCAGGATTTTCAGTCCGTTCTGGCGTCTTTCGGATGCGAACGCGTAACTTGTGGCCGGGCTGTTCCTTGTGACGTAAGCTGTTTCGTGCCATGGCAGTTGCGACCACCATCGGGCCGGGGATCAGCGGGGGTGACCGCGACTGAACTGGAGCCAGCGGGGGGTGTCGTCACCCCGAATTCAACCCGCGTGCGGTGCATCTACCGGGCTGGCTAGCCCGATGGTCCGACGGTTCACACTGCAGGGCCAGCCCCGCCAGGACGAGGTAAGGTGAGCGTTAGCTAACCGCGGACCTCCACGCTCTCCGCGACGCCTGTGGCACGCACCTGAGCAAGAACGGGGTCGCGCCCCGGACGGCCCAGGCCGCCGTGCGCCACTCTTCACTCGAGCTCACCATGAACGTCCAAACCGACGGCAGCCTGCTGGACATCGCCGGCGCGTGGAAGCGCTGCCTGATCCAGTGCGGAGCGACGATGCGCAGGTGCGTTTGCCGTTCTGGGAGGCGTTGCCCGAGGCATCAGACAGGTATCACGGGCGCGAAGAGCGGGAAGGCGGCAGGGACGTGAGCGCCATAACGTTCCCGCGGGCAACGGGTTAGGATGGTGAGGGCGGTGGGGATCGAACCAACGACCTACGGATTAGAAGTCTGCCAAGAGGCCTTTTCGGGCACTCAGTCATAACCCGGCTTCGGGTCGCCTCTTACGACGTAAGTCCTTACTTTCGGTTGTCTTCTGACGCAG
Organism: uncultured candidatus Brocadiaceae bacterium; assembly: GCA_964605915.1. GTDB lineage: Bacteria > Planctomycetota > Brocadiia > SM23-32 > SM23-32 > DAOVRD01. The sequence goes on from CAZSET010000239.1 coordinate 2,683, forward strand.
TGCCCGTGCGTGAATGAGCGACAACCCACGGCGTTCAGCGAGGGCCAGCGGACATGGGCGACGTATCAGATGCGTATCACGTGGGGGCGACACACGTGCCGTCGGCAAGCCGGCTGGCCGGCGTTGCCCCGCCGGCAGCAGCTTACCACCATGTGACCGTCGCCCTCTGACTAGGTCATCTGGAACCATCCGCCGATTGGCCCTGCACCTAGCTCAGCAAGGACGACGTGGCATAGCGGACAGCCCAAGCCGCAATGCGCCATTCTTCGCTCGCTCTCACCATGAACGTCTACACTGATCCGACACTGGTGGACGTGGCGGGGGCGCTGAGCTCACTACCGGACCTCGCGCTGGATGGTAGAGCGTCACCTGATGCTACACAAGCTGGTCAGAGACCCCCGCCCCACCGGCCGCGCGGGGGTTCCTTCGCAAGATCTCTTGCTCGACCTCACGACGGACGTCTACGCTGGCCCGGCGCTTCTGGCTGTGGCAAGCGTAGGGGAACTGAGGTAGCATTGGGCAGTCGCGGAGGCCGCAGGACCTTGGCACGCGACCCGGGATCGCGCAGTGCCCGTGCGGCAGACCCGAGGGCGGTCGTGGGGTGTCGAGCCACACGGATCTCTTTCGGGCCTCTGCTCGGACTGCTGGCCCACGCTGTTGAGGGAGGAAACGGAATGAGGGTCCCGATCACGGTGCTGGCTGCTGCGCTGACCGCCCTGGGTTGTGCATGCCGTTCGGTCAGTGCCGCCGAAGGCAACGACGCCACTGTCATGCGATCCGCTGGGACTGCTTCCCCTTCAGCCGGGAGCGGAGACATGGACCACCCGTTTCTCCTCGTGACTCAGGGCCAGTATGCGGACCTTCAGGCGCGTGCCGAGCGCCCTCCCTGGAAGGATATGAAGGAGGCCGCCCTAAGGGCCGTGCTGGGGTCCAACTGGGACCGGTGGAGCTCCCAGAGCCCAGAGCGCAGAGCCCTGACGATCCAGAGGACCGCCAGCGTCTGCGGGCTGTTGTACATCCTGGACCCCGGGCACCGGGAGGTGTATCGCGCGAAGATCCTCGCTGCACTGCACAAGTGGGACGACGTGGGCCAGCGGGCCCGCGCCGGCTGGTCCAACTACGTGCCGGTCGCGTCCGCTTTCCTCCAATCCGTGGTTGCCTACGATATCATTTCTAGCGATGTGAGCGGATCGGACCGCCGCGCTGTCGAAACCAAGCTCGAGGCGGTTGCCGACTGGTACTACAGCAATCCGGATTGGTCGCTCCCCGCCTCGGGAGCGGTGGGCACATGGTACCTCTTCAAGCATCCCTCCGGCGATCATCCGCGTTTCCGGTGGGCCCAGAGGAAGACCAGGGAGAACCTGTATGCCGGGCCGGGCCCCGACACGCGTAGCTGGGAGAGACTGCCCTATATCACGCCGAACGGCCTGTTCCAGCCGGGCAGCAACTACTCCTTCGGGCGCATGTTCTGGAGCAGCGAGAACTCGGCCAAGGTGCACTTCATGGACATCCTGAGCTTCACCGGCCAGGAGGACTACTACGAGAAGGAGGTCATGAAGAGGTACTTTCAGTGGGTGTTCCACTTCAACGTCACGCCGTTTGGGTGGCTGACCACGTTCGGGGATTCCCGGGCCGGTCTGGACGCCGGAGGATTCGCCTGCAATCCTCGAAGCTACACGCTGTACCGTTGGGACCCGGAGCTGGCCCGGTTCCGGGCCTGGGTCCAGCAGCTCACGGGAGAGCGGCCGGAGAACGACCCGCGTGTGATTCTCATGACCTACCTGCTGATGAATCCGGACGGTCCGGAGACGCGGGTGCAGAAGCCGGCCACGTACATCATCCCCGACGGCGCAGCCATGCATGAAGCGGAGGAGACGCCCGAGTCGCTCATGGGCCTGCTGTTCACGAATACGGGGCAGGGCCCGAACACGGGGCACGCGCTGTACGAGACGAACGCCGTCTACCTGGCCGGCTACGGCGTTCACCTGATCCGCAATGTGGGCCGGACCGTCGGCGCGGGACCCGACATCAGGCCCGGCTACTGGTCGGCGAAGAACCAGAACGCGGTTGTCATCGGCGGCCGCGAGCACACGAACAAAGGTGGCGGACGGACTGTCGAGGGCCTTGCGAGCGACGCGTTCGACTATGCCTGCGGGGATGACGGTCCGGTCATCGACAACGGTTCCCATCTGCGCAGCTTCTGCTTCGTCAAGCCCGGAGATGGGCGCAATGGGTACTTCGCCTGCTTCGACGAGGTCGACGCCGACGATGGCAACGTGCCGGTGCAGGTGAGCTTCAAGCCCAACTCCAAGACCTGCACGACGGTTGCCGAGAACGCCCACTACAGGTGGGCGATCGACCTCGTGACCTCCGAGCGGAACCCGTCCGCCGGGCTGAACATCTTCCTGGGCACGCAGCCTTCGTCGGTCTCGATCTACGACGGCCCGTTCCTGGACAGGGGCAGGGCCACGCCCAGGAGTGTCACTTACGGCCGGGCGATCCGGTCCGAGTACGCCACCGACGGAGCGGGCAAGGCTCAGATCGTGGCCTTGCTGTACCCCACTGACCAGGCACATCCGCTTCCCAACGGGGCGGAGTCGTTCTCGCGGCTTGCACCCGCGAACGGGTACAGCGGCTGCAAGGTGGCGTATGCCGACGGAGCGACGGACTACCTAGCCGCATCGGACGGGAGCGCGGCCGGCGCCTATGGCGGGGTCACGTTCAAGGGTCGTGCCGTCGTGTGCCGCGTGAGGGACGGCCAGACGCTCTTCTACTTCGTACGCCAGGGCGAAGTCTACGACGACGAGACCTCCCGCGCCCACCGCCGTGGATTCCAGACCGCCGACGGGGCCAGCGCGAGCGTGTACATGGCGCAGGGCCCGGATGGCGCGGCCAGCCGCGGCCGGATCGTCACCGACGGCGCCGAGATCACGTTCCGCGAACCCGGCATCACGGGCGTGATTTTGAACGGTTCCCCGCTCACGGTCCTAGCCGGCGGCGCCGGCTGGGTACGGGTGCACATTCCGCAAACGGCGGAGCCACTGCAAGGCGACCTTGTTGAGCTGGCCACGGGGGGCGCCGCGGCTGTAAGCAGCGACTAGGTGGGCCCGAACCATCCGGATGCGGACGACGCCAGCCCCGGTACTACAGGCTAGGTGTCAGTCCAGAGCAGGAGGCGAGGAGCCCCTCATCATACAAGATGCTCTGAGCGAAGCTGCATCTCAGGGGACTGTCCATACTGATCGAAGCCCGCTCGACGCGGTAGGCGTGCTAGTGGCCGTGCCGGAGCTGTCGCTGAGTAGCGAAGCGCAGGCTGGTGCTGGGCAGGCTGCAGAGCAACCCCCCGCCCCGCCAGCCGCACGGGGCGTCTCTCTTGGCACACAGCTGCCCGTACTTGCGCGCCGCCTCGAAGTAGGTCCTCACGTTCT
>CAZSET010000240.1:0-5657 GCA_964605915.1 uncultured candidatus Brocadiaceae bacterium
CGACGCGGTGAGGAACACCATCGCCGAAGAGGAGATCGACGGTTACCTGGCGTATCGGCTGCTCGGCGCCGGCTACAACCTCTGGGGCCAACTCAGCATCCGCCAGAGGAACCTGGAGAGCTACGAGGAGTCGATCGTGCTGGCCAACCGGTCTTTCGGGCATGGCTGCATGAACTGCCACACGTTCTGGAACCAGGGCACGGACCGGATGATTCTGCATTTCCGTCGCGGCATGGTCGATTACGGCAGCGGCATGCTGCTGGTGCGGGACGGGATGGTCGGCAAGGTGGACACGCGCAGCGCCACCTGTCCGATGCCGGCGGGCTACTCGTCCTGGCACCCCAGCGGCGAGGTGATCGCTTTCGCCGTCACGGAGGTGCGGGACGTGGTGGACCTTGAATCCGACCTGGCGGCTTACGTGCTCGCGACGAACTCGGTGACTTCGAGCCCCGGCATCTGGGATCCCGACCTGATGGAGAGCTATCGTGCCTGGTCGGCGGACGGGAAGTACCTTTACTTTTGTCGGGCGCCGATACTGTGGACCGACCGTGACACCGTGCCGCCGTATCGCTACGACGAGGTGCGCTACGACCTGATGCGAGTCAGCTTCGACCTGGCGACGCTGAGCTGGGGCGAGCCGGAGACCGTCCTCTCCGCAGCGCAGACGGGGCAGAGCATCATGCATCCGCGGCCGTCGCCGGACGGGCGGTTCCTCCTGTTCTCCATGTGCGAATACGGATGCTTCCCCATCTACCATCGGGGCACGGACCTGTACCTGATGGACCTGGCAAGCGGGGACTACAGGCGCCTGGAATGCAACAGCGACGAGTGCGACTCGTGGCATTGTTGGTCAAGCAACGGTCGCTGGATCGCCTTCAGCAGCAAGAGGGGCAACGGACTGTTCGCCAGGCCGTACTTCAGCTACGTCGACGAGGAGGGCAGGGCGCACAAGCCGTTCGTGATGCCGCAGGCGGAGCCGGACTTCTACGACTCCTTATGTGTTCACCTACAACGTGCCGGAGCTGACGCGGGAGCCCGTGCGCGTGCGCGGGGAGGCGCTGGCCGGCGCCATCCGCTCCTCGACGTGGCTGCGCAGCAGCGAAGCCGTCACCGGCGCGACGCCCCCGGCCGGCTCGTACGGCGCGGATGCGGACCCCTGGCGTCCGAGCGGGCAGCAATGACCGCTTTGCGCGTCGCGTTTGCCATGCTCCTGTCCCGCCTGGGCCGCCTTGCACCCGGCTGAGTCAGCGCCCCCCTCCGGGCGGCGGGCGTGTCAGCCTTGCGCCCGGTCAGCATCCTGTGCTATGCTCAGTCGAGTTGCCCTCCGGCGGGCCGAGAAGGCACTTCGGCTCCGTCCGGACGTGCTGCCGTTGTGCGGCAACGCCCCGAAGGCCATGCGGTTTGAGTTCTGACCATGTCGAATGCCTCGGCCAACGCTCACAGGCTCCGATTGCTGCTGGGGCTCCGCTGGGCGGCCTTCCTCTCCGTGTTTTATCTGCTTGCCTGGCTCCGCTTTGACGTCGGGCTGACGTACTACGGGCACAAGATCACGACGGAGTTCCCGGTCTTCTCGCGTGGTGCCGTGTTCCTCCGGGAGTCGATGGCCAACCCCGGCGGGCTCGTGCGGTATGCGTCTTCGGCCCTGTCCCAGCTCTACTCCTGGCCGTGGGCGGGGGCGCTGGTCGTCACCCTCATGGCGGCGGCGCTCTGTCTGACGGCCCGGGGCGTCATCACGGCCCTGAGCGGCTGGCGGTCAAGGCTGGTTCACTTCGTCCCTGCTCTCATCGTCCTCGGGCTGTGTGGGCGGTACGCGCACGCCCTGGCCGCTTGCCTGGCGATAGTGGTTGCGTCCGCACTGACGTGCCTGTACGCCTGGCTTCCGGTGCGCAGGGCACTTGTGCGCTTCCTTGCGTTTGTGGTCCTCTCGGCGGCGCTTTACTGCGCTGCCGGCGCCGCCTGCCTCTTGTTTGGCATCCTGTGTGTCTTGTTCGAGTTGGCGCGCATGCGACGCCATGCTCTGGCCGGGGCGTGCTTCTTGGTCGGGGCGGCGATCCCTTACGTCATTGGGCGTCAGCTCTTCCTGGTGCCAGTGCGGCACGCCTACGGTGGTTTCCTGCCGCGCGGGGCAGAGCTCTATCCCTGGACCGAGCTGCTGGTCGCTTGCCTCTGGCTCAGCTACGTGCTGGTTCCCGTCGCTGCTGCGGCGTTCAGTTCTCTCCCTCGTGTGAGAGCGCGGGGACGCCGGGCAGAGACCGCCGATGCCGTCGCGGTGACGTCGCGCGGCGGATGGCTCTGGTTGGCGGGCACGGCGGCGCTGATGCTCGTGACCGCCGCGGTTGCGTTCTTCTCGCTCGATCGGGACGCCAGGAGCGTCTTGCGCATACAGCGTTACGCCGCCGCCGAGCAGTGGCAGGATCTGCTGCGAGAGGTCCGGCGGCTTCCTCCGGAGCGAATGCCCCTGCTGGTTCTTTGGGACCAGAATAGCGCGCTGTATCACACGGGACAGCTTCCTTACCGCACGTTCGCCTATCCGCAGCATCCCCTGGGCCTGCTCCCCACGGCGAAGCTGTTCCCGGTGCTGAAGCTGACGAAGCAGTCCTGGCTGAAACTAGCCCAGCTCCTCCTCGAGCTCGGCCGGGTCAATGAGGCGGAGCGGGCGGCGTACGAGGCCTTCGAATCGCTCGGCGACCGGGCCGTCGTCCTCCGACTGATGGCCCTTATCAGCACCGTCAAGGGGGAAGCGGAAGCGGCCGGGATCCTGCTGCGTGCGCTCAGCCGAGACCTGGTCCACGGCGGGTGGGCGCGCGACCGGCTGCGAATGCTGGAGGAGGATCCTCAGCTCTCGGCGGACCCTGAAGTCGGGCGGCTGCGCTCCAGCATGGTCCTGGAGGATCGCGTCAGGCAAGCGCTGCGCTTCGACGAGATACTGAGAGAGCTGCTGGCCAGGAACAGCCAGAATCGCATGGCCTTCGAGTATCTGATGGCCCACTACCTTCTCACCCGAAACCTGGAGGGCATCGCCGAGAACATCGGACGCCTGGACGACTTCGACTACCCGAGCATACCTCGGCACTATGAGGAGGCGTTGGTGATCCTTACGGCGCGTGGGGGCCGGAAGGTCGAGCTCGGCCATCGTTCCCTCAGTTGGGAGACGCTGGGCCGATACGGCGAGTTCACCGGAGTCCTCGCCAGGCATGCGGGGGAGACGCGCGAAGCCAAACGCGCGGCGGTGCAGGGGCAGGGGTTTGGTGACAGCTATTTCACCTATTACTGGCTCGGTCCGCAAGGATTGACTCCATGACCAGGCGCGTTGCCCAGGTGCTTCTTGCCGCGGCGGTTGCTGGGCTGGCCGTGAGCGGCTTTGCGCACGGCCTGCGCACCGACGGCAGCGTGCCTGAGACGGGCACTGCCGTGGAGAGACCGCCCCGAATCCGGCCGGACTACGCCGATACGGTCATCCCGCCGAACGTGGCTCCCTTGAACTTCCGCATTGAGGAGCCGGGAGCGCAGTATGCCGTCACCATACGTTCTGCCAACGGCGAGCCCATTGTGGTGCGGTCGAACGACGGACGCATAAGGATGCCGTTGCGCAGGTGGAAGCGCTTGCTGAGCGCTAACCGTGGTGAGCCCCTGCACTTCGACATGCGCATCCGGAGCTCTGACGGCGCCTGGCGTCGCTTCCAGCCGATCACTAACCGGATCGCACGGGAGGACATCGACGGGTACCTCGTCTACCGTCAGCACAACGTCATCTATTCCTACTACGAGCGCATGACGCTGCGCCAGCGCAGGATCGAGAACTTCGACGAGTCCATTTTGCTGGACAACGCGTCCTTCGACGACGGCTGCATGAACTGCCACACGTTCCTGAACGGGGGCACCGAGCGGATGATACTTCAGGTGCGGAGCGGGCAGCGTGACTACGGATCCGGGATGCTGCTGATCGAAGACGGCGTTGTTTCCAAGGTCAACGCGCGGCCCGCCTTCAATCCGAAGTCGCCGGCGTTCGCATCATGGCACCCGCGTGGCCGCGCCGTCGCCTTCTCGGTCAACACGGTCATGCAATTCTTCCATCCCGCCGGCACGGAGGTGCGGGAGGGGATCGACATGGGGTCCGACCTTGCGGTCTACCGCTTCGACGTTGAGCGCGTGATCTCGAGCCCGGACGTCGCCAGGCCGGATCGGCTGGAGACGTGGCCGGCATGGTCGCCGGACGGCCAGCACCTCTACTTCTGCAGCGCGCCGCTCTTGTGGGCCGGCACGGAAAGGGTTCCCCCCGAGGGCTATGACAGGGTGCGTTACGACCTGATGCGTGTGCGATGCGACCTGGAAGCCGGCGAGTGGGGCGAGCCCGAGGTGGTGCTGGCGTCGGACCAGCTGGGGTTGAGCATCTCCCAGCCGCGGTTCTCGCCGGACGGGCGGTTCCTGATCTTCTGCGGCACGCAGCACGGGATGTTCCCGATCTTCGACCCCGGCAGCGACCTGTACCTGCTGGACATGCAGACGCGTGACTGGTCCCGGATGGCGTGCAACAGCGAAAGATCGGAGTCCTGGCACTCGTGGTCGAGCAACGGCCGCTGGATCGCGTTCAGCAGCAAGAGAGGCGACGGCCTGTTCATCAAGGTCTATTTCAGCTACGTGGACGCCGAAGGCACGGCGCACAAGCCTTTCGTGCTGCCGCAGGAAGATCCCGACTTCTATCAATCGTTTATCCGGATATACCACCTGCCCGAGCTCGTCCGGGAACCGGTTCCCGTGAGGCGGGAGCAGATCGCCCGGGTCATAAGGTCGGCCCGTTGGGCCGGCCCTCCGGCAACGTTTACCGGTGCCACGCCCCGGGCCGGCAGCCAGGGCGGGACGGGGGCCGGTTCTCCCGCGCCGGAGCCGTGGATGCCGAGCAGATAGGCGCTGGGTCCCTGTTGACGCCTCCGGTTCTGCGCGCCCGTTCCCGTCTCGCATCGCCGAGCTGTGGCTGTTGGACGCGGGGGCTTTGCAGTCCGGCATGTCCTGTGCTATCTTTGAAGCACGCTGTGTGCAGCGGCTGCAGAGTCCTCCAGGCTGCGTCCTCGTCGGCTGGCCTTCCGCCTGTCGACGGCAGGCGACATGCCGCCGGGCCGGATGCGTGCCGACCGACGGATCGGGATCTGCATGGAGTCGAGCATGTCCTCACCGATGAAGAACTCCGGCTGGCGGATCGGTCCGCTCCGGGTTCGCAGCATGGCCTTCTTCGCCTTGTTCTACCTCTATCTCTGGCTTGTCGTCGACGTGGGTCTGGTCTACTACGCGCACGAGGTCACGACGGAGTTCCCCACGTTCCTGCGTGGGACGGCTTTCCTGAAGGACTTCCTGATGTATCCCGGGGGGCTGCTCGAGTACGCGTCGGCGGGCATCTCGCAGTACTTCTACTATGGCTGGGCGGGGGCGCTCATCGCTACCATTGTCGCGGCGCTGCTTTGCCTGCTCGGGTGGCTGTTCGTCGCGGCGGGCGCAGGAGTGCGGACCCGCCTGCTGCACTACATTCCGGCTTTGATCGTCCTTGTGCTTTACAGCGGCTACTTGCACCAGTTGACGGCCTGCTTGGTCGTCCTCAGTGCGCTGGCGCTGGCGTGTGCGTATTCGTGGCTGCCGATGCGAAACGGTCCGTTGCGGCTGGCCGT
>CAZSET010000240.1:5667-6100 GCA_964605915.1 uncultured candidatus Brocadiaceae bacterium
CTTCACTACGTGGCCGGCGGGGCCTATCTGCTGTTCGGGTTGCTGTGCGCGCTGTTTGAGGTTCTGCACAGAGGCAGGTGGGCGTTGGCCGGGGCTTGTCTTGCCGCTACCGGCGTCGTCCCCTACGTGATCGGCAGGCAGATCATGCTGGTTCCTGCGGCGGCAGCCTACGGGCGGCTCCTGCCATTGCAGGGACAAGGGATCTGGCAGACGGCCGTTCTGCTTCCGGGCCTCTGGTCCTTCTATGTTCTGGCGCCGCCGGCCGTGGCGGTGTGGCGCGCGGTGGCCGTGGCGAAGGCCGGGCGCGCCGCGACCGAGCCGGGCAGGCCCCCCGGCAGGCTGCGCTGGCGCGCGGGGACGGCGGCATTGTTGGCCGTCGCTGCCCTTTGTGCGGCGCTTTCGCTTGAGCCGGGCCTCAGGACGCTGCTTCGCA
>CAZSET010000241.1:0-6068 GCA_964605915.1 uncultured candidatus Brocadiaceae bacterium
AACTCCGCTGCACGTTGCGCCCGAGCAGGGCAAGGCGGCAATGGTGGCGCTGCTTTTGGCTTGCGGCGCCGACGTGAACGCCCGGACCGAAGGCGGCTGGACAGCGCTGCACGGAGCCGCGGCTGCCGGACGGACGCAGATGCTACGCCTGTTGCTGGACAGCGGGGCCGATCCTGCGCTGGCGGACGCCGCGGGAGAGTCCGCCCTGCACGCAGCCGCCCGTTGGGGGCGCGCCGAGGCAGCCGAACTCCTTCTGGCCAGCGGCGCCCGTGTCAACGCCCGCAGCCGGCTGGGCTGTACCGCCCTCGAACTGGCCGCGCAAGGCGGACACCGGGACGTGGTTGCCGTGCTTGCGGCCTGATTGGGGCCAAACCGGGGTCAGGCAAGGCCCAGACTGCGGCGCTCCCTTACCGTATGATTCGGCGCCCGACGGGCGCCCCGCGCATCCGGAGGAACGTAACCAGACCCCCTGGCCTCATTTCCTGACATCCCGTAGGATGCCCTTCTGCCTGCCCGGAGACCGACAACCGCCTCAGAGCAGGGGCAGGCTTGCGTACCGCTGTCGGGAGCCGGCCTGGCCCGATACTGTTTCCATCGTCTGTGCGTTCCGGGCGTCCCTGTTCCAGAAACCGGCGCTGCAGGTCGATCGCAGGCAATGCGGGCCTCATCATTCCCCTCCTGACAGGTACTCTTCGCCTACGATAGCTTGCGCACCGATTCTGCACCACTCAACGCCTGGCGGCCGAACCGTCGAGCTTAAGTCGTCAATGCCGTCTGGTGCCCACCTCTGCGGCTAGCCACAGAATGAGTCCGGGCCGAGTGCTGATGTCGCCTTTCCTTCTAGCCTTGCCTTCCGGCGTCTGCCTTCACGCGGTTGAACTCGGTCGAATCCCATACGACCGAAGCACCGTTTCTCAGCAACCGTTGCTCGTAGCCGACGATGCCTATCAGGCTCAGCCGGTCCCGCGGCACTTGCGCGAACCGGCGCAAGAACCTTTTCTGGCCGCGCGCCTCCTCATAGAGGTTCCAGACTCCGTGCCGATGCGCGTAGTTCGTGGGACATACGATCAGCCCGCACGATGCTTGCTCGGACTCCACGAACATCCAGAGCTTCATGAAGTCGAACCAGATGGTCTTCTTGTTCGCTTTCTCTATCTCCAGAGCAGCGGCGCCCAGGTCCTCGAACTCAACGATGGCATCTGCTTGCTGACGACCCCAGTTCTCGCCGAGCACCGCCATGTCAACGGACGGGCGCCACTGGACCTTCCATAGTCGTTGATCCAGTCGTGCGAGCAATGCTTCGTCGAAGGCGATATCCAGTTGGAACGAATTCCGACGTCCCACAGTTCCGGGATACTGCATGTCCTTCAGGACAGCAGCCATCTCCTGGCCATATAGGGCAACGGCTCTCGCGCAGTCCTCCGTTTCGACAGCGACGCTTCCGACTTCGAATCGGACTTTCATTCTGCCTCGCCCCGGTTTAGCTGCCTACCCAGTGCCTGCTTACGTGGAACATCGCTCATCGCACGCGTCCTCAGGTCTTCATCTCCTTGCTCACAAAGCCCACAATCGCGTTATCGATCACCTTGGTTTCGGATGTGTGGAATCCACGGCTCACGGCCTGCCTGATCGAATCCGCACAAGAGACGCCGATTCTGTGGAACAGAGGAAACATCTCCTTGAACGTCTCCTCCTCCCCGCGCGACAGGTTCTTGTGCCCAAAGAAGAAGGTGAGCGTGTACTCCCGGTCGACTGGTGGGACCAGCGCAGGCAGCAGATGATGGACGGCTTTGCTGTTTACCACCAGCTTCGTGTTGCTGGCCCCGAGCCGAAGCCGCTCCATGATTCGCCAGACTCCGCTCTTCACGTGGTCGACTTGCTCATGACGCAGAGCGAGCAAGCTGTATCTCTCAATATCACGAATCGCATTGCCGGCGTCTCTCAAACTTGAGCTAAACTCCTCAAATGGCAGGAGCTTGGTCCGGGTCCGCCCCATACGGTGCAGGCCCCAGGCTGTTAGCGTTGCATAGAGCATCTCCGCGAAACTGCTGTCGGCAGCTGCTTCAGCAGCGCTGCCATGAAGCTTGAATGCATGTAACGTTCTCAGATGGAAGTGGACGCTGGGTCCCGTGAAAAGGCCCAGGTTCTCAAAGTACTCCAGATAGGTATCGAAGGCGCCGCAGAGCCGTTCCACTCGGTTCATCGTTTGTGCGATTGTGTGGTCACGTCGGGGCATCTCATGGCCTCAGGGCTTTCGTTGAACGGCAGGTCCTCATACTGCCACATCCGCCGAGTTTCTGTTTCGACATGCGTTGCCTTACCGCTGTCGAAGCGTATTGTAACGGTTCCGTAGAAGCGTTGCAGCATGAGTGCGGCCGGGACCTGAACGGGTTCTCACCTCTCGGCATCGGTCGTCTCCTCTGGCGCATCGATCCGCTCGGCCTGCCGCCCGGTGAACTGCTCCCACCGTCGGACGATGACGCCGCCGCAGACTATCCAGTCGAGCAGGCCGACGGTTCGGCGCCAACAGCACGGGCGCATCTCATGACGCGCCGTAAGGGAATGCGCCCGGCAGATTTCGGATGTTACATAGACAGGTGCGTCCGAGTGGACACTGGCGTCATAAGACCTGTGCTCACAGGCCCTTGCTACCACTTCATGTGTTTGCAGCGGCGCCTATGATGTAACACTTTCTGATACACATCGCCGATGTCTGCTGGTGGCTCCCACATGCCGCAACGGCAGTTATCAGGCGCAGCGGATCGTATCTTCTGCCCCCCTGTCTGCCCCCGCTACCAAAGCACAACGGGCAGGCCCGTCGGCCTGCCCGTTTTGCCGTTACCTGACACCCCGCGACGTCCATCCACTTCTGGACTCCAATATGTCCGCGTTTGCCCGTGCCAGTCTGTCTCCCGGTCATCAGTCGCCGAGAGCCTTCAGCAAGGCTTCCGAGGGCGTGCCGTAGTGTTGGGTATCCACCTTGGTGACCATGTCGTCAGGCAGGCCGAAAAGCTGCTTGCGTGCGGACATAGGAATGCGGAGCGACGACGCACCTTTCTCAGCGGCCAGTTCTGCAATGGCCAGCGCGTTGTAGACGGGGGTCAATTGATCCGCCCAGAATGACCTGTCCAACCACGATCAAGCCGCCTTTGAGGCCGTTCTCCAAGAGTGCGCCGCAGAGCGCCAGCAGGCTCGCACACGCAGCCGTTCCTCGACAAGCCACGCGCGTGTCATGAGGCACAGCGTCTCTTATTCGGACGACGTGAGATCATCGTGGCCGATCTGCGTCCATCGGGGCGCGATGGTGCGAAGTAGGTCCAGCATTGCCCTGCCCAGTGGCTCGACGTGTTCCGGCCAGTTGCCCGTTTCCCCCGTCCTCTCATCTCCTCGCGTAAGCAAGTCCTCTCGTCATCGAGAAGCATCGGTTGGCTCCAAGCCCTCCACCACGCGGATCTCCTCCTCAGTCAGTCCGTACAGGCGGTAGACGATCTGGTCGATCAGCCAGTCGGTCGAGCGGATGCCCTCCACGTCGTACTCCCCCGTCTCGGGGTCGCGCTGTGGATACCAGTCGTCGGAACCGATGCGCTCCAGCACGTCCCGAAGCGCCGCCACGTCGTCCTCGACGGCCTCCCACGCCTCGTCCAGCAGCGCCGGATCGGCCCCGCGCAGGGCGGCCAGCCATTTGAACCGCTCGAAGCCGAGGCGCGGCAGGTCATGGAAGCCGTAGTCGTGTTCGTCGATCTCGTAGAGTTCATCCAGTGAGCAGCCGAAGGCACGCTGGGCCTGGTCGGCGTAGGTGCGCATGCGACGCTGCCTGGGTGTCGGATGTGACTTCTTGCGCGCGTTCGCCACGTAGTCGCGGATGCTCTTCGTGATCGAGACGCTGGAGAGGCCGTCGGGGTCCACGCCCTTGTTGACGAACGCGCCCCGAATCCTGTCCCAGAGCGCCTGCCGCTCCTCGTGCATGGACATCATCTGCTCGGCCAGGTAGGCCAGGAAGTCGTGCACCACGTCGCTGTGCTCCAGAGGGTTGCCATCGGCGTCATAGCCGCTCGGAGCGTCCTCGTCCAGGTAATCCGGTATCTCTTCGACATAGCCCTTCTCCAGCGCGTCGCCCATGGAGATGGACCCGGCGAAAGCTACGAACTCGCCGTCGGCGTTACGCGGCAGAAGTAGTTCAATCTCACTGAGTACTTTCTGCATGCGTTCCTGCTCTCTCCACGACCGTGGCCTGAGATTCTACGGTTTGATATGCCCCTGTTGCAGCCCTTCGTCAACAATGCGCCTGAGCTGAGAGAGGTATTGCCCGCAAAGGTCACACACTTTGTCACCGGGCCGATCGGTAAAGAAGTACTGCACAAAGGCCTGACCAGTGGACGGAGGTGACGTCCGACCGTCCTCCTTCGGCATGGGGCTCTCGTACTCCTCGATCATCTGTCCGTTCTTGTCTAAATACTGCAGCTTCAAGCTATCGGAGATGAAGATGACTTGCCCAAGCTCTTCTGTGATATTCCGCCTAGGCACAACCGGCTTCCGGTGAATCTCGAAGTCTCGTTTACACTTGAAGAAGGCAATCGGATCTTGCTCGGCCCATTGCTGATACCAGGCCTGCGATGACGTGCCTTTAGCCTGTTGCCAGGTGTACTGCATTACGGAGCGTGAAGCAGCGAGGAATGCGCTTAAGTAGCAGCGGAACGTGCGTTTATCCTCCTTACCCCCCGTCAGTTTGTCATGGAAGAACGCGGCCTCATCCAGCTTCACTCGAATGCCGCTCATCCGGATCTCCTTCTCGACCTGGTTGCTCGGGGCATTCCTCTGTGTGCCCGAGTTGCCGTTGCTACAGGCCCGACCCATGCCACTCGCGCGCTAGCGCTTCACGGCCTCTTCGTACAACTGTTTCAGATGCTCCATTTCACGGGGTCTTTCCTCACCCGATGTCGCAAAGAAAATGCGCCGTATGGGAAGGGCGTGTATCTCGTATGCATTGACATGGTTATTCGTGCTCGTCAGCCGAAACCGCCACTCCCACAGGGCCGAGTTTAAATGGGCGAGCACGGCGCGAAGATTGTAGGCGGACTCCGCGATGTAGTTGACGCTGTCAAAGCAGAAACGCCCCTCGGGCACCATACAGGCAATGAGCCTTCTGTAGTTGTCCAGCGCAGCATTGCGCTGGAACCCCGGCCTTTCAGTTTCGTGGTCGCGCTTACGGGACCCCTCTGAAAGCTCGCGGAGATAGGCTTCCGTGTGGAGGTACTTCGTCGCTCCCTGTTTGGGCTCGGGTATGAAGTGATAAGGCTGTATGTTTCCCCCTCGAGCAACGGGACTGCCGTCGGCCTCCGCAGAGAGGAGGTGGGCCATCGCCGTCTCGTTGATCTCTCCCTGATTCACTTGACCGATTTCGCGGAAAGGCAGATACACGGGGTGGTCGATCAGCTTAACGGCCAAGTGCCAGTCCTGAGAGTCTGCTAACGGAATGGAAAGGGTGTCCGGGGCAATCCTTGCCAGGCTCTCGTAGGTCGCGGTGTAGCAAGGAGAATCGTCTTCCATGACACGACCCGAGTGCGAGGCCACTGTACCCTGCGATGCTCCGTTCGCATCGACAACGACAATGGCCGTTGGGAGCTTGGCCTCGAGGAAAACCCTTCGATGTGGATCATCTTTCTGAGGGAAGGCCTCGATCCGCCTGAAAAAGAACCGCTCAAGCCAGAACCGCCTAAGCTTCGACGCGTAGCTGTCAGCCAGAAGGGCCATGGGCAATATGAAAGACATGGAGCCCCGGGCAGCGCATAGGTGCAGTGCGCGTGCGAAGAACAGCTCGTAGAGATTCAGTTTCCCTGTTGCAGCCAAGCTCAGGACCTGCTGCCCGCGCACATAGCGCCGTACGAGGGCAAGGTCCTGGCCTGTCTCCTTGTCCGCCAAGACATCGTACGGCGGATTGCCGACGACGGCGTCGAAGCCGGCGTCTGGCTTCTCCTGGACTCCCTGGCCTCGGCGCTCGAAAAAGACCTCCGGGAACTCGACTTCCCAGTGGAAGAAGCGCCTCTCTCGGGCAACATGGCAGGCCAGCG
>CAZSET010000242.1:0-2130 GCA_964605915.1 uncultured candidatus Brocadiaceae bacterium
GGCACCGGCGCGCGATCGATCGCAGCTTGAGATTTTCCATACACATTCTAAGGCGGGGATCCGACCGTTCCCGAACTTGAGCCCTTGAAGCGGCGCGCCGTTAGTGCTACGATCTCCGTGATCGTAGCACTGCTTTGCCCGCCGGTGCCGAGGAGGCATGAACCATGTGTCAGTCGAACGTCTACATCATCGAAGGGGGCGAGCACAAATTGCTGATGAAGGACGCGGCGTGGCTTGAGGCGGACGACGGCGCAATCGTCGTCGGCAATGACGAAGGGGTAAAGAAGACCGTCAAGGCGCGCCTCAAGATCGCCGACCTGGTTCAGCACCGCATCGTGCTGGAGCCCATCGCGTCGTCGTAGGCGAGGCGGATTTGCGGGCGGTCGCTGGGAAGCCACCGAGGAGATTGCGTACGTTGACGGGCAATGCGCCGACAGACGAGGGAGCGTTCAGTGGATGGCTGGAGGCGAACGCAACTCCGGCCCTCAAGAACGTCGGCCTCCGGCGCGGCCAGATCGTCCTCGACTATGGCTGCGGGCGTGGCACGTTTAGCATTCCCGCAGCCAGGATCGTCGGGCCGGGCGGCATCGTGTATGCCCTGGACACTAACGCCGGCGCACTGGCGGAACTGGAACACAAGGCCGAAGAGGAGGCCCTGGGCAACATCCGAGCCGCCAGGGTCGACGGAGAGACGTCTCCCGACAAGCTCCTGCCCGAGCAGGCGGACGTCATCCTGCTCTACGACGTGATCCACCTGGTCGACGACAGAAATCTCATCGTGCGCGAGCTTGCCGGCGCGCTGAAGCCCGGCGGAGTCCTGTCCGTCTTCCCCATGCACGTGGGGATCGACGGGATGCTGGAACTGGCGAGGGAAGCCGGAGCGCTGTCCTTGCGCGACCGCCGGGGGATGCTCTTGAACTTCACCCGCACCGACGCGGACGACGCCTGACCTCGAACCCCACCCGCCTCCGGTACGGGCGGCCTAGCCCCGCACGTACGGGCTCTGCCTGATCGAGTCGGCCACGGCCACACACATGAAGTCCATCTTTGAGTAGTGCGGCAGCGCCACGGGGCCACCTATCACGTAGATGAACTCATCGATGAAGTCCTGCGTCGGGCCGTCAATGCCCTGAATGTATTCGGCGGGCACCTTACGGTCTTTCGCAGCGATGTTCTCCAGATCCGTCAGGGCCGTCTGCGTGGCGCCCCTGCCCCTCTGGAGGACGACGGACTTCTTGGACTCGCCGTCGAGCATGGCCTGCACGCTGGCGAAGCCGACCTTATAGGCCTCGCTGGCGTCCACGTGCGACATCATGCAGCTTCGCTGGATGTGCTGGGGGTTGAGCACGCAGTCCTTCACCTTGCCGGGGACGGCCTCGATCTTGAGCTCAGCGCCGATGAGTTCCGCCAGGAAGACGGCCGGCGAGAAGGACGTGGCCCGGCCGTGCTGGATGTTGCCGTGGGAGTCATAGACGACTTCCGTCGCGTAGACCTCCGCGATGCTCTTGCCCGATTCCTTATCCGTCAGGTCTTCCTGCACCACGACGACGGCCTGACCCAACCGGGTGATGACCTCGTCCAAGCGATCCAGGAAGGCCTGCTTGTCGAACGGGACTTCCTTGCACAGGATGACGTGCGGGGCGCGATCGGGAACCATGTCCCCCTTGGGATCGACACGGGCGAAGGCCGTTCCCTGCGCGAGCCAGCCGGCCTTGCGCCCCATCACCTGATAGACCACCACGGGGGCGATGTCGAGGCCCTGGATGACCTTGTCGCCCTTCCGGAAGTTCGCCATCACGCGGTAGGAGGAGAAGTCGCTGTGCACGTTCTTCAGCGCCGTCGCGTTATACAGCGTGGCCGAGCCCCAGCCGGGGCAGTGATGCGTGACGGGCAGGTCGTTGTCCACCGTCTTGATGGCGTGGATTCCCTCGACGTCGCTGACCCGGGTCAGCCCCAGAAGCTGGTCGGCGCTGTCGTTGCCGCCGATGTAGATGACGCCGTCGACGCCGAGGGCCGCCAGGTTCTCGGCGATCTTCTTGTACTCGGGCTCCTTCGGCTTGATCCGGGTGGTCTTAAGCCCGGCGCCGGGGCCGTTGAAGACGAACGACATGGGGTCCATGTGGCTCAGGT
>CAZSET010000242.1:2140-6060 GCA_964605915.1 uncultured candidatus Brocadiaceae bacterium
GTTGCCCTTGATGTTGGCGTTCAGCAGACCTTCCAGGCCGTTGATCATGCCGTAGATCTCGACGCCCGCCTTCTGGGCGGCGTCCATGGCGCCGGCCACTTCCCAATCGATGACGGGAGTGGGTCCGCCGGACTCCCCGATGATGATCCTGCTGGCCATGCCTGACATCCTCCGCAAGTGCAAGAAAACAAAGGCTCAGCCCCCTTCGATGCGAGTCACCACTATATACGAATCGCCCTGCCCTGGCAACAAAAGGCCGCCGAGCAGCGCTTGACAGGCCATGCTGCATGGAATCAAATGGTGCTGCTCGCAGTCGCCGGCACGGCCGGGCGGCTTGCCAGTCACAGGGGGAAAGGCAATGGGAATGCGGCTGATCGGTCCCGTCTACCTGGTGGGCGGCCAGGACTACAACATGGTCTACCTGGACTGGCCCGCCAACGACTGCAACGCCTACCTGGTCGACACCGGCGACCCGCTCGTCATGATCGACTGCGGCTGCGGCGAAAGCCTGTCCGCCATCCTGGCCAACATCGACGAGATGGGGTTCGAGGCGGCGGACATCACGCACGTCTTCCTCACCCACGCCCACATGCCCCACGCGGGGGCCGCTGAGGACCTGCGCAAGAACGGGGTCGAGGTGGTCGCGTCTCCCGCCACGGCGCGGATCGTGCAATCCGGGGGACCGGGCACCGTGGCCTATCACTACCATCGGCGTTTCATCCCGGCCGAGGAAGTGACGGCGATGGCGGACGGGGAGGCGCTGACGCTCGGGGCGTGCGAGTTCCGGGCGGTGGCACTGCCCGGGCACTCGGCGGACTCAACCGGGTGGGAGATGGTCCACGAGGGGCGGCGGATGCTGTTCTGCGGCGACGCGGTGCGGTCGCCCTGGCTGGAGCAGTTCCGCAACCGCCCGGACTATGACCGGCAGGCCTACCTGGAATCGCTCCTGCGTCTGCTGGAGGACCCGCCGGACGTGCTCTACCCCGGCCACGGCCCGGTCTGCGTCTCGAAGCCCGAGCAATGGATCGGCGAGGAGATCAAGAAGCTCCTGCGCCAGCCCGGCTGAGGCTGACACCCGTGGCGTTGTCGCCGAGCGGCGGCAGCTTCGTGAAACGGAGAGCCTGTGTGGGCTTCTGCCCGGCCTCCCTGGATGCCAGGTAGCGATCGGCCTCGACCTGGTCCTTGAGGCTGTGCTGCTGGACCTCGCCCACTTCGCCTTTAGCCGGGCGCGGCCCCTTCGCGTTCTTCTCTATGGCGTTCTTGACGTCGTCGGCCATCGTTGTGCTCCTGTCCTGAGCCGGTCGAGGGGCGGTTGATTGCGCGGGCGAATCCCCAAACAAAAAGGGCCGCCGATGCGAGGGTGCGCTCGCACCAGCGGCCCTTGAATGGCTCAGCAGCCCGGCAGTAGCTAGCCGACAGACTGTCGCCCGGCTCTTCCTTTCGCTCTATCGTACGCGATCCACTCCGTGTCGCAAGGGGCCAGTCCGCAGTTTCCTCTTGAACGTCAAAGCTCATCTGCCGCTATGTGAGCGCACCGGGCTAGCGCTCAGGACGACCGCCTTGTTAGCTTATTGCGGTCCAGCCAGAACATATGAGTTTTGTGCCCATCAACAAGAGCATTATCCCCAAAAGAATCTTTAGCATACTGCTTGGTAAATGAACAGCGATATGGGCGCCAATGAAACTAAAGAGGAGAAAGCTCGCCATAACCACAAAACCACCCTTAACGTCAACATAGCCTTGTTTGTAATAACGCAGTGCCGCCAAGAGGCTGATGGGCGCAGCAACTATAAACAACGTTGTGCCCTGTGCAAGTTTCTGAGGGAAATTGGCAAAGGCTAATAGACAGAAGATTATGATTGCCCCGCCGCCAACGCCGACGGCTCCCATAACCAGGCCAGCTATGGCTCCAATCAGAATCAGCAATGTCATGTTACACTCCTGTTAGTCCACGTTGTTATTCTACACAAATCGCCCATTGCTGGGGGCACAGAGCCTTGCCAGCGTGGCGCACCCGATCGCCAAGCGGCTACGAGCCTCCTCCAATCGTGTCCGGAGCGGCCTCATTGAGCGATCCTCCCCGGCAGGTTCTCCTGGATCATCCACCGGCCGTTGCACGGCCCCTTGCGGGGGCCGGTCGGGTCCAGAGTCCGGTAGCCGCGGATGGGCAACTCAAGCAGGCGCGTTAGCCTGTCGGGCTCGATCCGCATTCGCTCGAGCACCCAACCCAGGCGCTTAGCCGTGGCCTGGTCGAGGCGCAGGGCGTAATCCATGATTCGGTCGACATTGAGCCCGTCTGCCGCCTCTTCGAACGCGGTGAGCACTTCGGCGAAATCGCCGCAATGCTGGGGCATGCTCAAGCCATCAAGCAGGGCGCGCTCAACGTCGGTGACTGTTACGCGCGCATCGCCGAGCCAGATCTTCTCCGTGCCGAAGAACCGCTCCCGCTTCACCTGAATGAACCGATACACCGTCTTGCCAACCGCGCAACCGCCTTCTGCGCCTCGGACTTCCCCCGCTCGTGTCCTGGGAGCAGAAGCCTTCGCAGTCGTGAGGACGAAGACCCGGCCCGGCACCTGATCCGTCAATCCATGGTAGTTGAGGGCCGACCAGTGGCTGATGGCAGCGGGGTTCACCAGGTGCATGGCGATCTCGAACTCGTGGGCCGGTGTCACGCCTGGAACTGTTGGCGAGATGGCGTACAGGCCCTTGCGCAACCTGACAAGCCAACCAGACCGGGCAAGGTGATGGAGGGCCTGGCGGAAGTAGCTCTCCGAGAGACCCGTACCGACAGCCAGATCCCTGGCACGCGCGGTGCTGAAGACACGCTCGCCTTCGGCCGAGAGACGCCGCACGAGCTCGATGCCCGCGCCCCCGTATTCTGTATTCTCTCTGGACATTGCTCGCTTCGCCCGAAAAAAGGCAGAAGCCTTGCTACGGATAGCTATTCTACGGCGTTTGTTCGCTCTAATCAAACAAAAGCACAAGATTATCTATTAGGCGCGGCCACGGACCCGCTGTCGTTGAAGGCCAGACAATCTGAGCCGCATGGGCTGACCGGGGGGCTGCACGGCCGCTCCGATCCGCTCGACGCCCTGCATGGATGCTGCTGCCGCACAGCCGACCACGCAGTCGAGCCAGTGGTTGTCGGGCCGGTGGGCGGGGAGCTTCCACTCGTCCACCCTCCTGCCCCGGCCCTCGGTGCGGACGCGGTACTCGGCCGTCAGGTGCTCGGCAAAGAGCCGGTGCTGGACGGCCTTGCGGCCGAAGATGCTCAGGCAGCCGGGGTCGCCCATCGCCGTCGCTAACCGCTCGTGTACGAACGACTTCCAGTAGTTCGTGTCGATCTCGACGTGCCGTAGCGCCCGCTTCCGCGTGACGCTCGGTATCCACCAGTGGTGGCCGATCTTGTCGCCGCGGTGGCGGTCATACTCCGAGATGGGCTTCTGCGATGCCGTGATGCCGTCGCCGCGGGCGGGCATGAGCACGGCGGCGTGCTCGCTCTGCCGGCAGAACTGATGGACCACGTCGGTCTGCCAGCCCTGGTCGATCAGGCACCGGCCGATGCGCATGACGGCGCCGTCGTGGCGGGGCCATTCCTTCCCCAGGAGTTGGCCGCTCAGCGCCTCCAGACCGGCGTAGATCGCACCTTCCACGCCCATGCCCTGGTGAATCCGCCGCAATGTCCGGTCCACGTCCCTCGACGTGAAGTAGCTGATAGGCTGCTCGGGATAGGTGCCGTAGTCGATGACGTAGCCGGTGAAATCGGCCTCCCACGCGGCGATGACGTAGTAGAGCAACTTCTGGCCGACGTCGATGAAGGCCGTGACGTGAAGCCACTTCTTGCCGTGGGAGTCTTCGGTCTGATAAAGCGACCACAGGCGGTCGATCCGTTCGCCCAGGACGGGTTTCAGCTTCTT
>CAZSET010000243.1:0-5975 GCA_964605915.1 uncultured candidatus Brocadiaceae bacterium
GATGGCCTGCAAGTAGAAGATACCGGAGAGGATGCCGGCTTTGGCGACGAAGACCGCGCCGCCGATCAGGCCGAGCACGGGCGAGAGGGTTAGCACGGGCAGGGCCAGCATCCATTCCACGACGAACAGCAGCACCACGGCCGCGACGCTTCCGCCCCAGATGTGGGCGATGATGATCTCCCGTTGCGGTTCCGGCAACGCTTTCAGTGCGTCCGCCGCGGCACGGGCGTCGAGTTCCTCGGCGTAGTCCGGCTCGAACCACGGCTGCTCGCGGCGGGCCACGCGGAGTTCCCTGCGCTGGCGGCGCGTCGAGCTGCGGGCAATGCTGATTGCCCGGTTTCGCGCCACGCGATAGAGCCACGGCACCATGTTTCCGTGCCCCTGTCGCGACCGAACGAGCTTCAGGAATGCGTACTGCACGACGTCCTCCGGCGAATCGCAGTATTGGCGGGCGAACAGCGTCAGGGCCCGGCCGTGCTCATCGAGCAGGCGCGACAGCAACTGAGTGTCTATGGGCTTTGACTTACCCGCGGCCATTCTCCCATCACCGGTTCACAAGTATATACGCCGCCGGGGGGATTTCATCCCGCGGATCGTCGGCCCGAACCTGCGAATCTGGCCGGATGGGCGTGCGGCGGCCGGCAGGAGATGGTGCGCAGCGGGACGGGAGAGACTGCTGGCCGCCAGGGGTCACGTGCGGCCCAGGATCCGGTCAACAGCTTCGGCAAGCCGCGGCGGCTATGCCTTTACCGGCTCGTCCCAGACCTTCTTCAGGAAAGCGGCGATCGCGCCGGTGAAGTACTCGTAACTCACCTCGCCATACTCGGCGTTCGCGCGGGTGGGATCGCCGGACGAGCCGGTTTCGGTGATGTCCCTCTTCGTGAACCAGTCCAGGTGGAGGGGCATCGCGTCGCGCTTGACGACCGGCTTGACCATGCCCTCCTGTTTGACGAGGTCGGGCCTGTGGAACAGGAAGTAGGAGGTCTCGCACGCGTCGGCGTGGAAGTTGAACTGGCCCTGCTTCATCTTGGCGTATATCTCGCGTGACCGCGTGAAGCAGTTCGTGCTGTCAGCCAGGTAGAACCTGACGTTGCCGATGCCTTCCTTCTTCAGCTTGCCCGACAGGTCGCGGAGCGTTTCCCTGGCGGGGCCATAGTTCCCCCCGTGCCCGCTCACGCATACGATCTTGGTGAACCCCGCGCGGATCACCTCGCCCGCGATGTCCTCCAGCAGCCTCATGTACGTCTCCAGGCTCAGGCTGATCGTGCCGGGGAAGTCCACGTGCTGCGTGGACCTGCCGTAGGGGACGGTCGGGACGACGACGACCGGCACGCCGTGCTCATCCCGGGCCCTCCTGGCGCCCTCAAGCGACCAGGTGTGGGCCAGGAACCGGTCGCAGCCGACGGGGATCATCGGCCCGTGCTGCTCGATGCTGCCGAGGGGCAGGAGCGCGATCCGGCCCTCCTCGGCTGCGCGCTGCACCTCCACCCACGACATCTCGGCCCACATCAGTCCGGCGTAGTCCCTCTCGTTGAAAGGGTCCATCTCCTACCTCCTTGGGGGCTTGAACAGCAGGTGGCAAAGCACCTGCGGCGCCGACCGAATCCTTCCCCGCCCGCGCCAGATGTCTTCGCTAATGATAGCGCCGGGGCGGTGCCGCAGTCGCGGGCGGACCCGCGCTACCGTAAGCGCGTGGTGAGATTAACACAACGACGCGCAAGGAACCACGTGCGTGCCAGGCGCGGTTCGCTCTGAGCGGGAATTGTGTGGCAGCGCGGGCGCCCTCTCCACCGGTGCCGACGAGTCGAAGCTGGGCGCTGGCAAGCCCAGCAACCACCTGCGTTCGCCGTCGGGCACGGAACACGTCGATGAAGAGCAGACATACGCAGCTTCTGAGCATTGACTCCGGCGGGCATCAACGATACGCTGCTGCCCGCTTGCCGAGTGCAGGCAGACGAGGCGAGGATGGCAGACATCGACGGGAAGCGGCGCCAGCTTGAGGTCCCGCCTGCCCCTAAGCGCGCCGGGCCTGCACCGGTCCACCGTTCCGCACGAACTGGAGGTAGGACGATGGCGAAGAAGGAGACGGTGCTGCCCATACGCGGCTTCATGCTGCACGTGACGCACTACGACCCCGTCTGGGTGAAGCGCAAGTCGCGCGAGAAGCCCATGGACGTGAAGCTGGCCTTGGAGATCGCCGACGCGATGGCCGAGGTCGACATGAACCTGCTCGTCATCGACATCGCCGACGGGGTGAAGTACAAGTCGCACCCCGAACTCGCGCGCCCCTATTCGATCCCCATGGCGTCCCTGAGGAAGATCGCCCAGCGCGCGCAGAAGCGGGGCCTCGAGGTCGTGCCGAAGCTCAACTTCGCCGGCAGCGGGCTGAACCAGCATAGCCACTGGTTGCGTCCTTACCACCGTCCGTTCGACGGCAAGCAGTTCTGGCACCGGGCCTTCCAGCTCATCGACGAGGCGATCGACGCCTGTAAGCCCGCGCGCTTCTTCCACATCGGCATGGACGAGGACCACTGGCACTCGCTGCGGCAATACGCCGAGACGATCAACGTCCTCGACGAAGGCATCAAGGCGCGCGGCCTGCGCACCGTCATGTGGAAGGACTGCCAGGACTACTCCAGCGCCGAGGCGTGCAAGGAGAAGTCCCGGGCTTCGGAGGGCAAGATACCGAAGGACATCATCCAGGTGCCCTGGGGCTATGCCCGCGTCAAGGGCGAGGAGGTCCGGCGGCTGCGGCGCAAGGGGTTCGAGGTCTGGGGCGCGCCCGGACGCGAGCCGGACAACCTGCGCGGCTGGCGCGACGCCCTGCTGCGGTACGGCGGCACGGGGATACTGGTGACGCAGTGGATCCCCTGCCGGCCCAAGAACCGCGTGCGGCTGCTCAAGGCAATCCGCGAACTCGGCCCCCTGTGCGCCGGCGGGTGATGGGCGGGGGCCTGAACTTATGCCGGGGCGCGCTCTGCCCGAAGGTCGGACAGCATCTTCCTGGCCTCGACGTAGGTCCGGCGGCCGAACCAGCCGGCGGTCAACCACACGCCCAGCGTACAGAGGAGCCCGCTGGCCGTCACTGAGGGCACTGTGGACGAGAAACGCCGCTTCGTCCGTGCCTTCATCCGGCGCATCGAGATCGATCCCCAGGCGCAAGAGACCTGCCTCACTCTCTTCGCGTTCCCGGTCTTGGCTGCTTAGAAGCAACGCTGAAACGGTGACAACGCGATGCGGACTACGCGGCTCGGGATGAGCGATTGATCTAGGCAGGGAGGCGGCGTACAATGGGCGTAGACTGGGATTGCTCAATGCTTGTTCGTACCAGGAACCAGGACGGCACGATCCAGACTGAACACACCTATGGCAAGGACCCCTATCCGCCGCCGGGATAGGATGTCGTCGGGAGGTAATGCCTCTGTTCGGGAGAAGGGCGCCGTGATAGAACCCGAGAGCATTGAGGAGCTGAGGGGGCAGTTGCAGACGAGCATATCGGAAGACCGCAATGTGCTCGACGAGCTCAGGGAAGAGGTCCGGCCGCTGAAGACCTCGACCCGGCGAATCCAGCCTCGTTCCACCACGGCTATCTCTCTTGTGGGCAC
Source organism: uncultured candidatus Brocadiaceae bacterium (assembly GCA_964605915.1). Classification (GTDB taxonomy): domain Bacteria; phylum Planctomycetota; class Brocadiia; order SM23-32; family SM23-32; genus DAOVRD01. The sequence goes on from CAZSET010000243.1 coordinate 3,606, forward strand.
AGACGGGGGCAGCAACCGAATTGAATTCGATCCTTTCATGGTTCAGCTCGTCCGAGTTGTGGACTCCAGCAACAACGAGTATTGCCTGGAGGCCTTGACGCCGACGACAGACCGAAGCAGTGTGAATGGGCGACACCTTGATGCGAGCGGTAAGCCTACGACTGCTCTTGGGCGGATGATGGCGAAGCTCGGTGTCCGCAATCTTTGGTCGCTCTCCCACATGATCCGCCAGCCGGACGCACCTGGAGAAGCGGTCCGGCCAGTGTCCACGACCTGGGTTCAGGTGTACCGCGAGATCATGGAATGGGCCATCCTGCTGGACCTCGTGTCGGAGCGGGAGTTCGGCACCGATACGGTCATCGTTGCTGACGGCAATCTTCGGAGCAAGGTCTTTGCTGGCGAGCTATTCATCAAGTACCGCCAGGTGCTCAAGGAGGCGGTTGAAGAGCAGTACAGGAAGCATCGCCGCCGCATCTATATCGCCGGCGTCGCCAAGCACAGCAAGGTCCTGCAGCGGTACAGACTCGCGATGGCGATAGAGGGTGTGCTCCGCACGAATTATGCTGCGTACGTGGAGATACCGCGTGACCTCGAAGTCAAGTCGTACGTATGGCAGGAATATGCCCGCGGCGACGAGGAGGCGGAAAAGTATGGAGGCGAGACAAATAAGTTCGTGGGCGGGAAGCTGTTCTTCGTGAAGTTCGGCTCTCGGCCTCATGATCCTATCTGGCCGATTGACATCTTCCTGCCCCAAGCCTCCGATGCACCCGCCATCCTGGGTTACATGCTTGCGGACGCACTGGATGGCTTCCCGGTGCCTTTCTTCCCACGCTGTCTGCAGCGAGCCCATGAGAACGCGGCACTTGTTGACTTCGACATGACGATACTGCAGGACCAGGTCATCGAGTCGATTCGGCAGTTGCTGGGCGAACAGGCACGGCGCTTGGACGAGTTGACCCTCCAGGTCTCGGACCCGGCGGCCGGACGCTACTGATGGATTCTGACGAGGAGCCAACCACTATGGACCTGTTCTCTCGCGCCAAGACCGTCGGCATCTTCCGGGGGTTCAAGGAAGGTGGTCTCGAATTCCATGCTGATCTCGCCCTGCCTTACAGAAGTGAGTTCCATACGATCCCGATGCACGGTCAGCTGGTCGTCGTGCAGTTGGAGACACCTGACGAAGCCGTTCTGGGAAGGATCACCTCGCTAGCGTCGGAGGGCCGGTTGACCGGCGCGTCTGGAGAGAGCTTCAACATCCGGGCAATGCGTGAAGATCGCCCCGTTCCCGAGCAGCTCCGGGAGGACTATCTGAAGTATCGTGTCGACATACGAGTTCTCGGCGTGCTCCGATTGAACGGAGAGAAAGGGCTTAGCTTCGTCGCCTCCCACAGACGACTTCCTCACGTCGGGAGCCCTGTTGCATTCCTGGCTGACGACGTACTTCGGGAGATCGTGGGCCACAATGCCGAAGGGGCAGTAATCGGTCATTACGCGCTGGGCGAGTACGTATTCACCGGAGGTGACACCGACATCGCTCCGGAAGACTGGGTCCAGCATCTGAGTCCGAAGACCGAGGTGAAGTTCGACGCCGAGAGCATGGTGGCGCGCAGGACGTTCGTATTCGCCCGGGCTGGCTTCGGCAAGTCGAACCTGAACAAGCTTCTGTTCTCCGAACTCTACAGGGGCGACCCAGCCGTACAGAAACGTGGTGGTCGACGCGTCCCCGTGGGGACTGTGATCTTCGATCCGGAGGGAGAGTACTTCTGGCCCGACGACAAGGACCGGCCGGGACTGGCCGACGTGCCGCATCTGAAGGATAAGCTTGTGGTATTCACGTCACGCACGCCTCCAAGTGCGTACTATGGGTCTTTCGTGGCAGCCGGGGTGAAGCTCGACGTCCGGACACTGAGCGCAAGTGATGTCGTTTCGCTCGCCTTGTCGCCCGAAAAACAGGACCAGCAGAACGTTGCGAAGCTTCGGTCCGTGCGCGGACAGAGCTGGTATGACCTGGTGGATCTAATCTACGAAGAGCGGAATGGAGCGGATCTGAGCGAGGTCAAGCGCTTGCTTGGCGCTGGTGCCGAGATAACCGAAGGTGAGGTGAATGCCGCGCGGTCTAACATGACACGGATCGTAGGTATGCTGCACGATCCGGCCAGCCGGCTTATGGATGCACTCATGACAGCATTACGGGAAGGCAAGCTTTGCGTAGTTGATGTCTCACAGCTACGCGGGGGGCCCTCCTTGGTGCTCAGTGGTCTGATCCTGCGCAGGATCTTCGATAGGAATCAGGAGGAATTCACGAAGGAAGAGCCGCACAGCATTCCCACTATCGCAGTCGTAGAGGAGGCCCAAGCAGTGCTGAACGAA
>CAZSET010000244.1:0-5885 GCA_964605915.1 uncultured candidatus Brocadiaceae bacterium
CGACCGCGCCGAAGCCGATGTAAATGCCGGCCAGCATGGCCAGGAAGAACTGCTCCTGAACCGTCGCCGACGCCTTCCGCTCTGCGATCGCCCCCAACGTATCAGCGATCTCCCTCGGGGTCAGTGCCTGCCCATTGCTCATGGCATTCCTCTCCTTACACAGGTGACGCAGTCAGTCGGCCGGAAGGCACCTCGAAGAGCAGCGGCTCCTCCGGGCAGCGAAGAACACGCGCCCCTTCTCGCGCACCACGTGCTGGCGGAGCCCCGCGGCGCGGCTGAGTGTATGGAACCTCGGGGGTGATGGCAAGGCAAGAGCCGGGCTGGAACGAACGTTCGCCGGAGCCACCCGGCTTGATTTCTCCACGTGGAGCGCGAGAATAGAGTTAGTGGACGCAGAGAGGGCAGAGGGGGGCTATTGCGGGCAATGGGCGGCAAGGAGGCGCTATGAGGGATGTCCTGGTACTCGGCGGCGGCTTCGCCGGCTTGGCGGCCGTCAGGGAACTGTCCCGTCGTCGGCCGCCCGGCGTCCGGCTCCGGCTTGTCGACAAGCGTGCTGACAGCGTCTTCGCGCCGCTGTTGCCGGACGCCGTCTCCGGTCGCGTGCGGCCCGAGCACGTGAGCTTTGCCCTGCGGCCGTTCTGCGAACGCTGTGGCGTCGAGTTCGTGCACGCCCAGGTGCAACGCATCGACCTGAACGCGCCGACAGCCCTCACGAGCGCAGGCGAGTTCCGCGCGGACGCATTGCTCATCTGCCTGGGCTGCGGGAGCAACTACTTCGGAAACGAGGAGGCACGTCGACGGGCGATCGGGCTCAAGACCATCGAGGAGGCGGCCCGCGTCCGCCGCGCCGTCCGCCAGCTTGTCGCCGCCGGGCCGTCGGCAGGGGAAGGCGACGTGCGGAACGTCGTCGTGGTGGGCGGTGGCTACACGGGCTTCGAGGTGGCCAGTCACGTGGCTTACCTCCTGCGCCGGATGACGGGCCGCCCGTACCGCGACCTGCGCCGGTTCTGCCGCATTCTCATCGTCGACGTGGCGCCGCAGGTCCTGGGCAACGTATCGCCGCGCGTTCGTGAATGGGCCTTGCAGACCATCGGCCGCTTCGGAATCGAGGTCCGGAGCGGGTGCACTGTGGATTCATTCCTGGGAGACGGTGTGACACTGTCCGACGGTTCCATGTTGGGACGGGCGGTCGTCGCCTGGTGCGCGGGCGTGACACCGAGCCCGCCCGTGGCCGAGCTCGACGTGCCCCGGACCCGCGGCGGGCGGCTGGAGGTGGACGAGTATCTGCGGCTGCCGGGCTTGCCGAATGTCTTTGCGGCGGGCGACGTAGCCGGAGCTGCGCCGCCGGGGCAGGGCGGGCCGCTGCGGATGGCCGTGCAGTTCTCTCTGGCCGAGGGTGGATGCGCGGCGCGGAACGCGTTGCGGGTGCTGAACCGTAGGCCGCTGCGCCCGTTCCGGGCCGTCGACTTGGGTTACGTGGTTCCGCTGGCCCCAGGCCGCGCGGCGGGCGTGATACTGGGATGGGAGACCGTGGGCCGCCTGCCCAGCGCGCTTCATTACGCCATGTGCTCGATCAGGTCCTGGGGCTGGGCCAACGGGTCGGGTGTTCTTCTTGACCTTGTGCGAGGAGGGGAGGCATGAGCTGGTGGCGCAAGCTGTTTACAAACAGGTGCGATGGATTGGGCTACCGAGTCGGGCTGATCCCGTTGCGGCTGATGATCGGCGTCATCTTCCTTTACCACGGGCTCCAGAAGGTGGGGATCATTGGGGACGGTGGCTTTGGCGGCACAACTGAGATGCTTCAGGGTATGGGTTTCCCCGGGCCGGGCTTCTGGGCAGTCCTGCTGGTCCTGGCAGAGGTCGCCGGCGGTGCAATGCTGGTCCTGGGGTTGCTGCCCAGGATCGGCGCCGCCGCCCTGGCCGTGGTGATGGCAGTGGCGCTGCTGACGGCGCACAAGGGCGACCCGTTCGCGGCCACCCACAGCCAGCAGATGCTTCTGGCCGGTTGCATCACGATTCTGATCGCCGGAGGCGGTGCGCTATCGCTGCAGCCCAGCCGTCCAGAGCCTGCCTCTGCCGTGGCACAGGACGCGGAGGAGTCATCCTGACAGCAGCGCGGCGAACGTGAGCAGCATCAGCGCCGAACCGAACTGCGTGGTGCGCACGTCGATGTCCGGGACGCGTTCGCCCCGCCACGCGAGGCGCAGCGTCGGCACCAGCATCGCCAGCAGGAGCGGCGCTGCCAGCAGGAGGTATAGACCTCGGAAGGCGCCGTAGGCACAGATGCCGAGCGTCTGGCCGGCCAGCAACGCCGTGTACAGCATGCGCTGACCGCGTGGGCCGATGTGCTGGGCCAGCGTAGCCACACCCCCCGCCCGGTCCTCCTCATAGTCCCGCAGGTTGTTGCCCGCCAGGACCGCCGCCGTGACCATTCCCACGGGGATGGACAGCAGCAGCAGGTGCGGCGGCAGCCGGCCGGCCTGGGCATAGGCGACCGCGCCCATGATCAGCGGGCCGAACACTACGATCATGACTGCCTCGCCGAGGGCGCGCGACTTCAGCTTGAAGGGCGGGCCGGTGTAGGCGTAGAGCGCGAGGGCGCCAGGCACGAGGAACCAGAGCAGCTCTGCCCCGCAGCGCCACAGGAGCCAGCCCGCCGGCACGCCCGCCAGCGCCAGGCAGACCAGCGCCTCAGCCATTACCTGCCGGGGGCTGAGCTGGCCGGCCACGAGCAATCGCCCGGGACGGCCCTCGTCGTCCTCTTCCCGCGAGTCGGCGCCGGAGACGTAGTCAAAGTAGTCGTTGAACAAGTTGGCGGCTGAATGAAGGGCCAGCACCGTTGCCGTACATGCGAGCAGGACAGGCCATCTCCACTGCTCCCAGCGCGCCACGGCGGCGGCCGCCACCCAGACGGGGAGGACCGAGAGCGGAAAGGAGAAGGCTCGCAGCGCTCTCAACCAGCGCCATGGGTCGCGGGCGGCCCCCGGTCGGGGTTCGGCTGTGCAGTCACTCACCGATGGCCCTCCATGGCTCGGCGACTCACGGCTGAAGCGTGCCCGGAGGCTGTGCGGCGGAGTCGGGGCAGGCTTGCCGCAGGGCAGCCGCCAGTTCCGGGACGTGCCGATCCAGAACAGGGGCCAGGTCCATCCTGAGGAAGTCAACGGCCGCCCCGCGCCCGCCGGCCCAGTCCACGAGCAGGTCGATCGCTGAGCCGCATAGGTCGCTCACGTGCCCGGCGAGCCGCTCGACCGGCAGTGCCGCCAGTGTAGGCCTCCCCCGCGAAGCGTCGGTGCCGAGGGTCTTGCTGGCGGCTCCGTGCTCGCCCCTGACGTCCAGCAGGTCGTCCGCCAGTTGGTAAGCCGTGCCGATGCGGTAACCGGCTTCCCGGGCGGCGTCACGTAGGGCCGGCTCCGGACCGGCGCACGCCATAGCGACGAACGCGAACAAGGGCCCCGTCAGCGCCCTCGCCCGATGTAGACATGCCTCTTCCCCGGCCGGCTGGCCGAGCATGAGCAGCTCCTGGTCGGCCTCGGCGGCGGCTACCTCGCGCACGTGCGCGGCGAAGCTCTTCGTAAGATCGGCGCCCGTCTCGGATATCAGCTCGAAGGCGGCGGCAAGAAGCATGTCGCCCACCAGTATTGCCCTTCTGGGGCCGAGCTTCGTATGCAGAGCGGGCTGCCCCCGACGCAGCAGGCCGCCGTCGATCACGTCGTCGTGGCACAGGCTGGCCGTGTGAACGAGCTCCACCGCCGCGCAGGCCCGCACTGCGTCCTCCTGGGCAACCTGGGAATCCGGGCAGCAGGCCAGGCGGGCGCCCAGGCGACTTCTGAGTAGCTTCCCGCCGGTCAACTGTCCGAGCGACTGACGGTCCAGCAGCGCGCCCAACAGCTCTGTCACATGGCTCTCGGCCGTTCTGCGGATGGCGCTCAGCAGGTCCTGGAATGACGCGCTCAATATCCCCTCGTGGTCAGCAAGCTTACGGGCCCCTCACGTTTCCTTCCCGTAGCATACGGACATGTCCGTCTCCGGTCAACATGTCCGGCGCTGACGGGGTGCGCTTTCGGTCCGGTCCCGATGTCGTGTAGGGGCCCGCGCGACTGGGCTTCCACCACCCGACCAGCCCCGCCCAAAGCCGGCTCCCTTGCTTCTTGCCGCTTCCTGAAAGATGATGTGGGCTAACCGTAGCCTGCTGAGGCAACCGAGATGCCACACGGATGTAACGATGCAACCTGGTCGGATGGGCTCAAGTCATGGAGTTCCAAACAAAGGAGCCTTTGAGAATGCTCTCCAACCTGTCTGGTCGGCAACGACTCTGGCTGGTCCTTACTCTACTGGCTGCCGTCGCGATCGTGGTTATTGGTGGGTTGCGGCAGGAAGCGGCCCCCCCGGTCCTGGCCTCGGATTTCACCATCGAGATGAGCATCAAGCAGATCGCGCCACGGCTCAACGTCACGGGCAAGAACCTCGCGCGCGAGTTGGGCTTGCATTTGGATGTAGCTAAGGCAAAACCTGTCCAGGCGCTGGGTGTCACGCAAGAAGAACTCGACCACGCTGTCGAACATCTCCTGGGCCACCGTGAGACAACGCTCAAGTACTACATTCTCGCGGCGTTGGCTCTCTTCGGCCTGGTCTACCTCGTCAGGTTGGGTCGTCCTGACGGGTCGCCTGCATCTGAACGCAAGACATGGTACCCACAGTGGCCGTACGTTGCCACTCTCGTTCTGGCCGTGGCGATAGGCGGGTTCGCGTTCGGCAAGTCGCCCAATCCCATGGAGAGCGCGGTCAAGGTCTTCAAGAGCCTGGTGGGGCTGTACCCGTCGATTGTCGGGAAGGTGGCGGCCTTCGGCTTCTTTGCGGTTCTGGCCGTCGTCGGGAACAAGCTGATTTGCGGCTGGGTCTGCCCCTTTGGCGCGCTGCAGGAGCTCATCTATCACGTGCCGATCTTGAGGAAGCTCAAGAAGCGCAGGATCCCATTCGTGATATCGAACACGGTCCGCGCCACGCTGTTTATCGTCATGCTGCTGCTGCTCTTTGGCATCGTGGGCGGCCGTAAGGGGTTGGTCATCTACCATTTTCTGAACCCCTTCAACCTGTTCAACCTCGACATAGAAACGGTCACGGTCGGCGCGACTATCCTGGTAGCACTCGTGGCATCGTTCGGCTTCTACCGGCCGTTCTGTCAGTTCGTCTGCCCTTTTGGCCTTCTGAGTTGGTTTTTTGAACGATTGAGCATCTTCCGCGTGAAGATTGACCATGACCGCTGCACCAACTGCGGCGCCTGCGTCAGCGCTTGTCCCATCGATGCCGCTAAAGATCGTGTTGCCGGCAAGGCGTTCCCCGCCGACTGTTTCAGTTGCGCCCGCTGCCTCAACGTCTGCCCCGTAGATGCCATCCGCTACGGGCTCGTTGGGAAGAAGCCCCCAGGCCAATCGGAGCACGGTTGATAGAAGAGGTATCCCTGTCGGGCCAGTAACCCTTTCCGCACCGCACCCCAATCCGACCGGCCTTCGCTGAGGCTTCGGCGGCATGGCTGAGATGCTTCGGGGCATGGGTTTCCCCGGGCCGGCTTTCTGGGCGGTCCTGCTGGTCCTGGCGGAGCTGGCCGGCGGCGCAATGCTGATCCTGGGGTTGCTGCCCAGGATCGACGCCGTGACCATTCCCACGGGGATGGACAGCAGCAGCAGGTGCGGCGGCAGCAGACCAGGCGGATCCCCAGGCGGCTCCTGAGCAGCTTCCCGCCGGTCAACTGCCCGAGCGACTGACGGTCCAGCAGCGCGCCGAACAGCTCTGTCACCCGGCTCTCTCCCGTTCTGCGGACCGCCCCGAGCAGCTCCAGCAATGACGCGTTCAGTATCCCCTCGTCCTCAGGAAGGCTCCCCGCCCCT
>CAZSET010000245.1:0-5885 GCA_964605915.1 uncultured candidatus Brocadiaceae bacterium
TCGAGCCTGACGTGTGGGTGGGCGGGCCCGGTGCCGCCCCCGTAGCGCCGGCCCTCCTCCGGCCCGAGGCGCTCCGGCGTGCCCGCGCAATCCGGGCCAGAACGTCCTTGCTCACCAGTGGTTGCTCGACGCCGCGCGCCGGCGGCCGGGCCACGACATCTGCCCGCGGCCCCGGCCGCCGGGTACCATGCTCTGTGCCCCGGCGGGCATCCTTCGAACTATGCGGGCCCGCGCGACCATCGACCATGTAGTAGCCCTCAAACTCATCCACGACCCGACGCATGCTCTGCGCCGTGACGCCGTCCCGGCCCCGGCCGTAGACATCGAGAAGGGCCTGATCGCATAGAATGTTGATCAGGCGCGGAATGCCACCACTGGCCTCATAGACTAGATCCTTCGCTTCCTCTGAGATGATGTCGGCGGGGTTCGCGGCGCCGGCCACCTTCAGCCGATGATCGACGTACTCGCTCACTTCCCGCCGAGCGAGCGGCCCGAGGTGGAACTTGACGGCAAAGCGCTGGTCCAGCGCCCTCAACCCGCCGCCCGCGATCTGGCTTCGCAGCTCGGGCTGTCCCACCAGCAGTATCTGGAGGAGCTTGCCGGAAGCCGTCTCCAGGTTCGTCAGCAGTCGCACTTCTTCGAGCACCTCTGGGGCCAGCCCCTGGGCCTCGTCCACCAGCAGGACGACGATGGCCTGCTCCTGCTGGCGAGCGGCCAGGAGCTTGCGAAGCTGATGAAGCAGCTCGACTTTGGAGCCGCCCGAGCCGTCCGCCCCGATTTCCATGCACACGGCCTGGAGGAACTCCAACGGGGAGAGGGAGCTGTGCGCAAGGAAGACAGGCTCAACCGCAGGTCCGAACCGGTCCAGGGCGGCCCGGCAGAGCATCGTCTTGCCCGCCCCGATCTCCCCTGTCACCAGTGCCAGGCCCCTGCGTTGTTCAACGGCATAGAGCAGACACGCGAGCGCCTCCCTGTGCCGCGCCGTCGGGTAGTAATAGCGCGGGTCCGAATCCGTGCTGAACGGGCACTCCCTTAGGCCAAAGTGCTGCAAGTACATGGCCTGCCAGGCTTTCCAGAAATCCTCAGCGAAGAGCCGCATGCGGAGTGGTCTCCCCCACTGTAGCAAGCGAGGCCGCCGCAGATGCCGGGAACAGCAGGCTCCGGATCTGGTAGCCAATCCAGGCGAGCACCGTCGGCGGCACATAAAGGACATCGTCCTCAGCCAGCTGGACGTTTTGCGTCGCGTCGCCCTCCAAGAGGAGGCCTTTGAGGTTGACGGAGAAGACCTCCTGCCCTTCCAGACCTGGCCGCACGACTTTTGCCCGTTTCCAGGCGGCCCGGGTGGTCACGCCCCCTGCCCTCCCCAAGGCGTCTAGGACCGTCTGGTATCCGGTGTAGGGTTGCGGCCCGACGCGTTGCACCTCCCCATACACGAAGATCTGCTTGCTGCGAAACGCCGTCACCTGCACGATGATGTTCAGCTCCTTGTAGTAAGCGGCGTACATTTCTTCGAGCATTTCACGGATCTCCGGCGTCGTGTTCCTGGCCACCTGCACCTCGCCGACCAATGGCAGCACGATGACCCCATCCGAACGGACCTGTTGCGTGCTCGACAGTTCAGGCTGGTCCGGGAGCTCCACTGCGATGCTGTCCGGCGGTTCGACGATGTACTTCTCGTTCGGGACCTTAGCCAACGCCATGCCCATGACGGGCAGTCTGCGGTTAATGTCGCCGGCGGAGGTGCAGCCACATGCCAGAAGAATGACCACAGTGCTTGCGAACATCCAGGATCGCTGTGCCACCGGGAACCCCTTCTGTCCTGAGAGTACTTCCGGGCCGCACCGACTTTGACCATGCGGCGGTGCGGCTTGGTTCTGCAAAGACCGTGCCGCTGGCGCCCACGCCATTGCGGCCTCGACAGCGCATCTCAGGCGCACTGCAGTGCCCCGGATTCCAGACGACCTGCGCCGTCTCACGAAATCAACACTAGACTGTACACGGCGCGCCACACCCTGGACGCCACTCCGCCGCTGCGTGTGAAGGCCCGCCGCGGCCCCCGTGGGCAAGTCCGGCGCTGCCGATCTCTGCAAATCGCGACGCGCGATGAGGGGAGATGCGGATCCCAGCTTCAGGAAGGAAGCGGGCGTCACGTGGGGAGCACCGTCAAGGCTGCCTCGTGCCTATGATGCCTTGCGGCTGCGACGCTTCAGCAGTCCCATGCCCGCCAGGCTCAGCCCCAGCAAGATGATGGTCGACGGTTCAGGCAGTGGCCATGCCTCAACAGCATGGGAGAACGGCGCGAACCGCCATTGGGCATGTCCGTTGTGAGCCAGGCCGATCAGGTCAATCTCGAACATGAAGTCTGGCGAGAACGGCGAAAAGCCAACCTGGTAATACTGCACGTCGCCCACGTCAGGTGCGGACGACGGCAGGTTGGCCAGGTCGAAATCCTCGCCGAAGTCGTAGACGTCCTCCTGGACGGCGTCGATCATCAGGTTAGGCAGCGGGACCTGCCAGAAGTAGGCGGGGTAGATGCCGTGGTCCGGGAAGTTGCCGAAGATGCCCAGTGCATCTGGCGTAGTCGCAATCGGATTCCCGTCGCCGTCCACGGAAGTCAGGTTTGCCGCCGTCAGGGGGAACGAGAACGAGAGGGATGATACCGGATTCGCGTCAGCATCGACCGCACGCGAGGATGTGATCGGCTCGATGTATATCTCGGCGGCGGGATCCCAGTATGCGGCGGGCACCGCGACGAGCAAGCTGACGTCCGAAACCTCGTGCACCCACTCGGGGCTCTGAGCCCCGACCACCCAGAGCTCGAACGACTCGTCGATGCTCACCCAGTAGCTACTCTGGACATCGTAGTGCGCGTCGGGGCTGAAAAGCTGAAGGGTCGGCACGGCCCGGACCTGGCCAGAGAGCAAGGTCAGGAGGACCAACCCCATGAGCAGTCTCTTCACAGTTCTCCCTCCACCAACCTGACTAGACGAGTCCACGCGAAACAATTGGTTAGGGAATTAGAGCAATCGGCGTGCCATCAGAGGCGGTTCGGCTGCCCATGTCCACGTGATCTTAAGGCATTGCTTGTCAACATCTTGGGACATCCATCGCGCTGCGCGCACTGCTTCCTGCGGCGTTCCATGCGGTGCCTTCTAAACGCAGTGTGGAGGAACCCCCACACTTCCGGCACCCGCTGCTGAAAAGGAAAGGGGACCTTTCTCCTTTCGGGCCGGCACGCGGGTCGCTCTACTTGGAGGGAGCCAGCCCCGGCCTGCTGCCCTGTCGGCTGAAGACGCCCGGGATCATCAGCGTCGAACGGAACAGGTGGAACGGCTCGCTGATGTCGATCCCCTGCCGGTGCACGCTGTAACGACATATCCGGTCTACGCGGTCCGCGGTGCCGGCGGGGCCGAAGCCGATCTCGTAGCCCGCTGCGGCGGCGGCTCGGCGCACGTGGGGCCGGACGCCTCCCGCCGGGTAGGCGAGTGACATGACCTTCGCGCCCAAGCGCTTTTCCAGCAGCGACTTGGACCCCTGGAGCTCACTTGCCAGCCCTGCCTCGGGAAGGTGCGACAGCACTCGATGGGAGAGCGAATGGGAACCGACCTCCATGCCCGCCGCGAGGAGCGCCCGGACGTCGTCCCAGGTGAGCACGTTCGCCTCAGCCATCGCGCGCTCGGGTGCTTCTTCATGCCCCGCCTCTGCCAGGGCCTCTTTCAAACGACTCAGGTCGACGTCCGGCGCGGACTTCACCATGCTGATGAGGGCCTCCGCCGTAATCCGCCGAGCGGCTAGGCTGTCAGTTGGAAAGGCGGCCGGTTCCGGATACGCCATACGCAGAAGGGGGTCGCGACAGTGCATCACCGCATACCAGATGTAGTCCCACCAGAACAGTTGCCGTTGCTCAACAGCGCCTGCGGTCACGAAGAACGTCGCCTTCAGGCCGTGCTTCTGAAGGATGGGCAGTGCCTCGGTCAGGTTGTCCTTGTACCCGTCGTCGAACGTGATGGCCGCAGGGTGGCGCGGCCACGGTCGGTCGCCGTCGATCATGGCGGCCATTTCAGAGGCGGACAGGGGCGTGAAGTGCCTGGCCATGAGCGCCATCTGCCGGTCGAAGTCTTCGGGGCTGACGTCGATAACGTCCGGATACAGAGGGAAGAGAGCCCGGTCGGCTTTCAGAACGCGGTGATAGGTGAGAACAAGCAGGTGGGGCAACGCCCCGAAGCAGCGCGGAGCATCGTTCAGCCCAATCGTGGAGACTATGCGACTGAGCAACTGCCGCTTGCCCTTCACCCGAGAGCTCCTCTCAGCCGACAGGCCTTCCAAACGGCCCGCACCAGGTGCCTGGCGTCCGTTGCTCGGCCCGCACGAGGATGGGTCGAGCAAACAAGATGCCATTGGCTCACCCGGGCAGGCGGAGGGGGAAAGTGTTGAGATATTCGGACAATGCGTGTTGACCTTGCTGCACATGCGCCGCCGAGTTCAGTGGCTCATTTGCCTGCCCGGCAGCGGGAGCCCCTGGTTGGCAGTGGGCACCCGCCAGGGGCCGTCGCGGCATGCCACTTGCGACACGGCCTCTACCCCGGGGCACCGGACAACATGAAGGGGCCGACGATTGGCGTACATTGCTCTGCTTCTCTACACGGGCATCTTGTTCTTCCGCCCGCAGGACTGGATCTCCCTGCTTCGCGGCCGCCCGTTCCTTGGGCTTGGGGTAGTTGACGTGGTCATCGGCCTGGCGCTGGTCAGCTGGGCTGGCCACCTCAGTACCACCCGGTGGCGCCCGAAGGACGCCCCCCAGAACTGGCTGATGCTGGGGCTCTACCTGGCCGTCCTGATGAGCCACGTGCGGCACACCTACTTCGCCGCGCTGGTGCGGGACTTCCAGGTCTTCGGCAAGCTCGTGCTGATCTACTTCCTGGTCGCTTCCGTGGCCACCTCCGTGAAGCGCGTGCGCGCCGTCATCTTGGTGATGCTGGCCGGCTGCCTGTTCATGTCCATCCATGGCATCCGGGAGGTCCTCTGGGGCCACGGCTTCGGCGGCATGAAGCCCACCGTGAGCGAGGGGTTCGTGAGGGCCAAGGCGTTCGGCGTCTTCAACGATCCGAACGACCTGGCACTGGTGCTCGTCACCGCCATCCCTTTCCTCCTTAGCGGGGCGTTGACTCGGGGGAGGTCCCTGACGGTGAGAATGGCCAGTTGTGCCGCGCTGGCGCCCATGCTCTACTGCGTCTACCTGACGAATTCGCGCGGGGGCTGGCTGGCCCTCGCCGTGATGTTGCTGGCCTACCTCTACCTGCACCTTCCCTACAAGAAGATAGCCCTGGCCCTGGCCCTGGCGGTCCTGCCCATTGTATTCTACCTCGGCCCCGAGCGCGTCCAGACCATCAGCACCGACGAGAGTTCGGCCCACATCCGCATGATCCTGTGGGGGAACGGGAATCAGATGCTCAAGCGCTGGCCCCTTTTCGGCGCCGGTTACCGCCGCTTCACCGAATTCAGCGAGCGCAGCCTGACTGCCCACAACTCGTTCGTGCTGTGTTATGCGGAACTGGGCCTGGTCGGCTACTTCTTCTGGCTCGGCCTCATCATGGCCACGCTCAAGGACGGATATGCCTTCGGCAAGCTCCCGCGGGACGGCCCCGAGGCGGAGCAGTACGCCTTGCTGGGCAAGGCGACCGTCTCGGGCCTGATCGGTTTCCTTGCGGCCGCGTTCTTCCTGACGCGCACGCACATCCACCCCCTGTACCTGCTGCTTTCGTTAGTGGCGGCACTTCGAGCCGCGTACGAACGCGACGTCGGCCCCCTGCAGGGAGGATTTACCCTGAACGACAGCAAGTACGTCATGGGCGCCGAAATGCTGAGCATTCCCGGCATGTGGCTTG
>CAZSET010000246.1:0-5868 GCA_964605915.1 uncultured candidatus Brocadiaceae bacterium
TGCCCCCGCCGTCCGCTTCGCTCTGTTTTGAAAAGCCCGATCTTCATCGCTTCACCTCATACCGGCCGGGCCTGCCACGCATTGCCGGTCAGCCCAAGGCAGAACGTCAGCGCCCGGCACCGGGATGCCTTAAAGATAGCAGAAGCACGGTCCTGTCACACAGATCTCGCACGCTTCTCCGCACTCAATGCCGTACGCAAAACCAGTGCCGAACCCGCTCTGACCTCGGCTGCGCCGCGCCACGTAAGCGCAAATCGTTCTGATGCAACCCTTTACGTGGACCCGACAGTCCCGGCACGCGGGAGAGCTAACCCGTTTCGTTCAGCTACATCCCGACTTGCCGATGTGCCACTGATGGTAACAAAATAGACAGCCTGTTTGCAATACCCGCCCGGGGCCGCCTGCCAGCCTCACGGCGTGGCCGCCTGCCGAGCCCCACACCGGCATTCTTGCCCTCTTCGAGCAGACGGCGTGCCGTCGGCCAACGGGTTGGCGCCGGACTTCGTTTGTGCTCTAATAGCCGATCGGGCCTGCACCGTACCGACCCGAGGCGAGGGAAGCATGGCGCACAACTTCATCAAGTTCCTGGGCACTGCCGGCGCGCGATTCGTGATGGCCAGGCAACTGCGCTACTCGGCAGGCACGCTTGTCGCGATCGGCGGACAGAAGGTGATGCTCGATCCCGGCCCGGGCACGCTCGTCCGGTGCGCTAGGAGCCGGCCACCGATCGACCCCTCGCAGCTCGACGCCGTTATCCTCACCCACGCCCACCTTGACCACTCCGGGGACGTCAACGCCGTCCTGGACGCGATGACGCTGGGCGGCTTCAAGCGCAGGGGCAGCCTGTTCGCGCCCCGGGAGTCCCTCGAGGGCCCCAACGCCGTGGTGCTGAACTACCTGCGGGAGTTCGTCGAACGGATCGTGACGCTCGAGCCGGAATGCGACTACGCGGTCGGCCCGCTGCGCTTCACGACGTCGGTCCGCCACAAACACTCAGCGGAGACCTACGGAGTCAAGTTCGCGTGGGACGGTCGCACGGTCGCCTTCCTCGTCGACACGCTTCACTTCGACGGCCTCGCCGAGTCTTACCAGGGGGCGGACGTCTTGATCATCAACGTGGTGCGCCACGAGCCCCACGAGAGCGGAACCGTCATGCACCTTAGCCTGGACGACGCCCGCCGCCTGATCCGCCAGATCGCACCCCGCAGGGCGGTCCTGACCCACTACGGCATGACGATGCTCCAGGCGAAGCCGTACCGGATAGCCGAGAGGCTCACGGACGAGCTGGGCATCGAGGTCATCGCGGCCTCGGACGGCATGACGCTGGATCTGGATGCCGCTTGAGTCCGCGAGTCGCCAGGCTCCAGCCGGAGGCCCGTGCCAGGCGGCGTCTCCTGAAGGGGCGGAACGGACATGAAGGAAGAGAAGGAGCGCTTCGTTATCGTCGACTTCAACGAGGTGGAGCCGACGCCCTGCCCGTGCGGCACTGCTCGTCGTGCGCTGGCCGGACGGCCCGGAGCGCCGTGCACGCTACACGTGGTCCAGATCAGCAAGGACGCCCGGCCCCACTACCACAAGCGCCTCGCCGAGGTCTACTACTTCCTGGACGGCGAAGGCCAGATCGAACTGGACGGCGAGCGCCATCCGGTCCAGCCGGGAATGGCCGTCTTGATACCTCCCGGCACGCGCCATCGGGCCATCGCGGGCGAGCGCCCGATGAATATCCTCAACTTCGTCACACCGCCCTTCGACCCCGAGGACGAGTGGTTCGACTGAGCCCGTCGGCAGGGGGCACCCAAAGTGCCCGTCCCGAAGAACATTTTCATCACCGGCCCCCCCGGCGTGGGCAAGACAACCGCCATTGTGAGGGTGATCGAGCTGCTCGACCTGCCCGTGAACGGGTTCACGACCGCAGAGATACGGGAAGGGAGAAAGCGCGTGGGATTCGAGATCAAGGACACGGCAGGGAACGCCGCCGTCATGGCCCACGTAGACTTCCCCGGGCCGATCAGGGTCGGCAAGTACGGCGTCGACACGGGGGCGGTTGAGGCCGTGGGCGCTGAGGCCCTGCATAGGGCCCTCGAGCGCCGCACGCCCGCCGTCGTAGACGAAGTCGGCAAGATGGAACTGACATGCCCTGCGTTCGTGGACGCGCTTCTGGGGGCGGTGGGCGCCGACATCCCCGTGCTGGGCACGATGCATCTGCGCGCGGACGAGGTCACCCGTAGCATCAGGGAGCGCGAAGACACCCAGATCATCGAGATCAGCAGGGCCAGCCGCAACGATCTGCCCCGCCGGCTGGCCGACCTCCTGAAGCAGGCCGCCGGATTCGCCACGGACCCTTCATGAGCCCCCGCCGAGCTGGCGCGCCACCAGCGCCCCCACCGCATCCGTCAGGTCCGGATCCATCCTGCGGCGGCTGATCCGGCCGCTGCGGACGAAGAAGAGGGCCAGCTCCACCTCCGCCCCGGCCGTCCCGCACGCCTGCGCAGCCAGCGCGTAGAGGGCAAGCTGGGGCCAGTAGCGCGCTTCGACCGCAGGCCGGCCCCGCTCCGCGAAGCGGTCCGTCTTATAGTCGAGGATCGTGGCGCGCTCGCCGTCCCGAACGAGCAGGTCGATGCTTCCTTCGACCAAGCCCGCCGCGTCGTCCGGGCAGATCGCCAGATGGCGGAGGAGAACCGCAAACGCCGCCTCCTTCTCGAACAACCCGGCCCCGTCGAGCAGCGCGCGGAACTCGTCGTTGCGTAGCGCGTCCAGCCCCAAGGCGGCTGCCTCGTCGGCCGCGGCCTCGCCGAGTCCGAGTCCGTCGGCCTCGATGCGCGCCAGGTTGCGCACGAGATCGGTCATCGCGCCGGCCTCGCGCAACTCCAGTGGCACCACTGCCATCAGGTTGTGGAATAGAGAACCGAAGTCCTTGCCGCCGGCGCCTGGCCCCTGCTCTTCCGGGAAGGGCAATTGGTCGACAGCCGCCTCCATGGAGCTCGGCAGCAGGAAGGGCTCCGCCTCGGACACGCGAGCGATGAGCCGGTTGTGCTCCCGCAGCCAGAGTTCCCGTTCCCTGAGCAGCGCGTCGACGTCCTCGTCCCCGGCGACCTCAGGCATCGGGGACGTCGGCCTGACGTCGATCTGGTCCGCCCACGGGTTGGTGTCGACGTAGTGCACGCCGTCCAGTTCCCGGCCGAAGGGCACGCGGTCGGGATCGGCAAGACAGCCGGGCTGCTGCAAGAGCTGCTGGAAGCACGGTTTGCCGCTGGCCTGCCAGTACAGGGACAGCAGCAGCAGCCTGCGCGCCCGCGTGCAGGCCACGTACAGCAGGCGGCACTCCTCCGCCAGCCTGTTGCCGTGCTCCTGCGTCGCCAGCTCCTCGTAGTCACCCGACCGGATCCCCGGGCTAAGCCTCAGCCCGATCTGCCGCCCAAGACGGTCTAAGACCAACGGTCCGACCGATGCGGCGCCGCGGAACTCGCGCCCCAGGTCAGGCAGCACCACAATGTCGAACTCCAGGCCCTTCGCCTTGTGCATGGTCATCAGGAGGACGAAGTCGTCCCCCGGTTCGACGACGCTCGACTCCTCCTCCGGCAGCTCGGTTTCGTGCAGCGTGCTCAGGTGCCGCACCGTCGCGTCGAACGTGCCCGTCGCCCTGGCGATGCCGCGGAGCCGGTTCAGCAGCTTCAGCAGGTTGGCCACCCTTTGCTCGCCCGCCGGTTTGAGCTCGAACGCCCGGAGCGCATTCGTCTCGGCGAATATCCGGCGCAGCAGCACCTGCGGGGGCACGGAGTTCCGCGAGCGGCGCCATTCGGCCAGCCGGGCCAGGGCCTCCGCAACGGGGCCCGAAGTCACGCTGGTGGCCATGTAGTTCCACGAGCCCCCGCCCTCCCTGTAGCGGAACAGCTCCTCGTCGCTCAGCCCGAAGTAGGCGCTGCGCAGCGCGCCCACGATGGCCGGCTCGTCCAGCGGGTCCGCTATGGCTCGCAGCACCGCCAGCGTCTCCACGACCTGCTCGCGCTGGTAGAAGTGCTTCCCGCCGACGACCCGATAGGGGATGCCGAAGGTCTCCAGGGCCTCCTCGTAAACCGACACGTCCGTGAACGCTCGGAACAGGAACGCGAAGTCGCGGTACTTCGGGTTCGGCCAGCCGGGCATCTCCAGGTTGCCGTCTACGGCGTCGCGGACGACGCGGGCCAGGTAGCGGGCCTCGTACCGGCGCGCGGCGGGTGCCTTCCAGCCCGAGCCAATCAGCTTCCCCGGAGGGCAGAGCGCCACGACCGGCGGCGTGCCGGGATCGGGCGCATCGGGCCCGGGCATCAGCGGGACGGGTGCGGCCTGGTAGACGCCCGCCTGGTCGGGAGGCACGAACAGGGCGTCGAACGCCCGGTTCAGCCACTCCAGGAGGCGCGGCACCGAGCGGAAGTTGCACGACACCTGCTCGACCCTATCTTGGCCGAACGTCCCGGCGCCGAAAAGGTTCTTGAAGCGCTCGTAGATCTGCACGTCCGCCCGGCGGAACCGGTAGATGGACTGCTTGGGATCGCCAACGGCAAACAACCGGCCGTCCGCCAGCCTCACACCCTCCATGGACGTGGCCTGGCCGCCCGACATGTGCTCGCAGAGGTACGCGATCATCTCCGCCTGGAGGGGATCCGTGTCCTGGAACTCGTCGACGAAGAACGCGTCGAATCGATGCTGGAAGTACCGGCGTGCGGCCGGGTTGTCTCGCAGCATCCGCGCCGTCAGCACGAGCAGGTCCTGGAAGTCGACGGCGGATCGGGCGAGCTTCACTTCGCCGTAGTACCGCACGAACCCGCACAGCCAGTCGAAGACGCCCTTCGCCAGGTGAGCGCCCAGTCCGAGGGCCGGTTCCGTGAAGCCGGCCAGCATGCGCGCCACCTCCAGGCGATCCTCTTCGCGGAAGCTCGTAATGGCGCCCTCCCAGTGCAGGCCGGCCAGGGCGTACGCCTTGCGCCGCACGGCGGGTCCGCCTGCGGGACCGAGGGCCTCGATATCCAGGGCAAGGTCGCGAAGCGCGCGCGCATCCCTGTTGCCCTTGCCGCGCATACGTTCCCTGAACAGTTCAGCAACGGGACCGGCCCCCTCGCACAGGGCTTGAACGAGCTCCTCACGAGGCCGGGACGGCACGGGCAGCTCGAAGTGCGGCGAGTCAAGCAGTTCCGGCGCAGCCGCCAGGGCATCGGCGACCTCCTTCAGCTCAGTCACGCTGATGCCCGCCCGCAGGGCCTCGACCAGCGGCTCGGGGGCTTCGGCAACCTGAAGGCCCATCCACTCCCGCCAGGCACGCTCGCGCAGGATCTCCGCTTCGGCCTGCTCGAGCACGGCGAACTCCGGGTCCACGCCAGCCTCGGCCGACTTCTCGCGAAGCAGCCGGGCGCAGAAGGCGTGGATGGTGGAGATATTGGCCCGGTCCAGCTCCTCGACGGCACTTCGCAGCCGCTCGGCTTCCGGGCTGTCCGGAGTGACCCCCGCCAGCGCCCCCGCCAGGGCCTCTCGGATGCGGCTTTCCAGCTCCCCGGCAGCCTTCTCCGTGAACGTTATCGCCACGGCGCCGGGAAGGCGCAGCTTCCCGTCGCAGATGCCTTGAAGGATGCGATCAACGATGAGGGTGGTCTTGCCCGTTCCGGCTGCCGCCTCGACGAGCATGGACTGGTCCGTGGAGGCGACGATGCGGGCGCGCGCGGCGGCGTCTTGCGGCTCACCCCTGTTGCTGCTTGCCGTCACAACCGCTTCTATGGGCCCCTTCACCCCTCGAGTTGCAGCTCGGTCTACAATTCCTTTATCAGCGCCACCTCGTCGCAGTTGGGGAACTTCGGGCAGTCCAGGCAGTCGGCCCAGACCTTGTGCGGAAGCTCCTCC
>CAZSET010000247.1:0-5862 GCA_964605915.1 uncultured candidatus Brocadiaceae bacterium
GCTGGCGTTGTTGATGGTGGCGCCCTGCCCGCCGCCGAAGTAGTTGTGCCGGTCGATGGTACCCACCAGGTAGTCGGAGTGCAGGTTGGCAAAGTGGCTGTACATGCGGCCGGCCTGCCAGTTCGATCCTATGATCTGGCCGTCGTAGCCGGCTTTGCGCAGCGCGGCGACGTACCGTGCGTAGGCCTCGTTCTGCAGCTCATAGAGGAAGTGCAGGGAATCCAGCAGCCGCTGCCGGCGGAACTGCTGCGAGGTGTCGAGGTTGGTCGGCTCCCAGTACCACGGGTTGCCCAGAGGCAGGATGTTGCGCTTGTCGAGGCTCTCGCCGATCGGGGGGAAGCCTTCGTAGGCGAAGCTGTCGAAGGCGCGCTCCCCCCAGGCCTCCACCAGCACCTCGTGGCTGCCGTACTCCGCCTTCAGCCAGTCGCTGAACCGCTCCGCTGTCATTCGGCGCAACGCCGGGCTCTGCTTGAGCGGCTCCATGGAACTGTAGAACAGGATGCTGCTCTCGTTGACGACCTCGATGAAGGCCACCACGGGGTCCTCGGCGTAGGTCAGGCCCGTGTAGGGGTTGCGGTGGTTGAGCAGGTTGGTGATCTGGTTGATGGCCAGGCTCTGGATTTCGGGGGAGTAGTAGAGCGTGCTGTTGCCCCCGCCGACGCGCCGCTGCCTGTCGCTGAACTGGCCGAATTCCGCCGCGTAGGGGACGACGTCCACGTCACCCGGGCCGATCCTGATGGTGCCGAAGGCCTGGGATAGGTTCACGTAGATGCCGGCTTCCTTGAACTTCGCGACCTGGTAGTCGAACCGGTCCAGGCCCGCCGGGTCGAACTCCTCGACGCTGTCGGCGGACTGGATGCCGGCCCAACCGGGGCCGTCGACCCACTTATGCAGGCGCACGGTGTTGACGCCGTAGCGGGGGTAGAAGGCGGCCCGACGGTCGGCGATCTGGTTGTCTGGCGAGCAGTTGCCGTAGCAGAGGTTCAGGCCCCAGAGTCTGATGGGCTTGCCGTCGTAAACAAGGCCCTCACCCTGGTGCTGGATGCGGCCGTGCTTGCCGGCCGGCTTCTCGATCCAGCCGTCCATACTCAGCTCGCTGGCGCGCGTGTAGTCGTTACTCGGGCTGAAGGTGTACCATTCGGCGAATCCGGGCGCCTGGGGCATCTGTTGGGGGTTGGCGTAGTACATGAGCTGCTCCGGGAAGTCGATGGTGATGGAAGCCTGCACGGGCTGATTGGCGGTGAGCTGGCGAGCCAGGACGATCCGGGCGTCTCCGTCCGAACCTATCTCCAGGGCCGGACTGAACGTGAAGGAGGTCCGGCGGCCCTCGCCGTCGACCAGGACAAACCGCTCTACCCGCTGGCCGAGCCCCTTTCGCGCCAGCGGCATCTCGACGGTGGCCGTGCTGCCGTCCGCCATGGTGACCAGGAACCGTCCCTCCTGCAGAGCGGACGCCTTGAGGCTGAGGCCGGCGATGATGTAGGTCAGATCTGTGTCCTTGTCGCTGGTGAGGGCGATCTCGAGCGTGAGCTGCTTCGGCCCCGTCTGCGTCGCGTGGGCCTCCAGTTCCACCTGCACTTGCGAGCTGCCCACGTGCGTAGTGTTCACGGCGATGGTCTTGCCCAGCTCCTCCCGCAGGCTGCCCCGGAAGCCGAGCCAGGACCAGTTCGGCCCCCATCCGCCGAAGCTTAACTCCAGGTATGCCCCGTCACTGCGGGTAACCGTGAACAGGTTCGCGGACTGCGGAAACGCGACGAAGGGCGCAGTCTGGGCCAGGCACGGACGCCCGACGATGCCACACGTAACGGCCATCACCACGGCAACCACCAGCCAGACACGTCTTCCCATCTTCCGGACCGCTGTTGGGGGATGGAGCCGTCGGAGTTACCACCACACCCGACCGTTGTCAAACGAAGGCTCACCTGGCCGACGCACGGCGGCTGCTCGCAGCCGTGGCCTCGGTAAGGGCGGAAGGCGATCGCCTTGAGGCGGCCTTCGTAGGCGGCCCGGCCTGCCGACGCTGTCGTCTTGGCAGTTGAACTGCGGCGGCTGGCAACTGCACAAGCCCCAACTCCGGCAACGCCACCATCGCCCCCGCCACATCGAGCGACCTCGGGTCCAGTGTAAACGTTCATGGTCAGGTCCGGGGATTAGTGGCGCATTGCGGCCTGGGCGGTCCGAAGTCCCCCACCGCGTGCATGCGGGGGTCCCCTTCCTCTCCACCGCGGAGCTCGTGGTCCAACGCCCCCTGCCGGCAAGGGCCATCCCAATGACCTCAAACCGCCACAGACTCCCCGGCAAGGTGGCGCAAGAGGCAGACGATGACACCCCGTCACTGCTGAGGTGCAGCCGATCTCTGCGGCCCGATATACGAAGTGGCAACAACCACGTCGTCATACCACAGAGTCTTGTTCGGCGCGGTCCTGCTGGAGTGCACGAGGATGACGGCGTGGTTTGCCTTGAGGTCCTCGGTGTTGCGAAATCGCAGGTTGGGGAAGTCACCCCTGAGCTTGCCGTCCACCCAGAAGGCGACGCGGCCATCGCGTTCGCCCGGTGTGTTCGCCTCGACCATGAACTCATAGCAGTACCAGCGGCTCCGCTCCGCAACCAGATCAGGTCGGGCAACGAAGCCCTCGCCAAAGAGCCCCTGGTTCTGGCGGGGAAGCACTCGTCCGGAAGGGAAGAAAAGGTCGCCCCATCTGCGGGCCTGATCCATGTGATAGCAGTAGATGTTCATCTCGCCAGGAGGCGGGATCTCCGAGCGCCTGCGGGGTCGTGACGCGTCGATGCCCACCATGAAGTGGTTCTCCCCGTCAGGGGGCACTCCTGTGGCGCTGCTGGCAGTCCCCGACCCCAAGACTATGCCCGGTGCGCCCGCCCAAACGTACATGCCCGTGTGATGGCAGCCAGGGAACTCGTTGTGGTACTTCATGTAGTAGCGCACGTGTAGAACGTCGAATCCTTCCTTGAAGTCCTTGGCCGCGCCGTGGCTCATCGGCTGCACATGCGTCATCTACGAGATCACCATGAAGCACCCCGGCACCTACGGCAACCCGTGGCAGGATGTGACCATCAGTGTAGCCTTCACGAACGGGGCTAGGACGTTTACCGTGGGCGGCTTCTACTACGACGTGGGAACCTGGAAGGCCCGGTTCGCCCCGATGGAGACGGGGAACTGGACCTGGCAGCTGACGTTCTCGAACGGTGTCGATTCCTACAAGGCCGCCGGCGGTTTCACCTGCGTGGCATCCAACAACCCGGGGTTCATACGGATTCATCCGACAAATCCCTATCGTTTCATCACCGACGCCCAGAACAAGCCATTCCATCCTATCGGGATTGGCGGTCCGGCCATGACCGGCACGGACAGCCTGTTCATGGACGGACTCTGGGGCGGCAAAAGGATATCTCTGCAGAGATACTGCAATACGCTGGCCAGCGGCGGAATCAACCTGTTTCGTTTTAACAGCACCAAATGGGGTCGCGCCTGGATGCCTAAACTCGATGGCAAGGGAAGACGCCTATACGATGTTGCCGTCGGAAAGGTCGCGGATTGGAGCATGCAGCAGTTTCACGACAAGGACATTCAGATGATGATGGCCGTGCTTCCGGGCAAACCGAACATTAAGAACCCGGCGCTCGATATAGACTATTTCAATTACGCCATTAACAGGTGGGGAGCCTATGCCAGCATCTGGGAACTGATGAACGAGGTGGGCTTCCCGGGCCGGCCCACCACGCCCGAATGGTACGCTGCGCTCTGTCCGTTCATCCGCGACCACGACCCGTACTCGCACCCGATCACCGTCAGCTATCCCGACCCCAACAGCATCGGCAAGGATTCGAAGGGCCGGGACTATCTCGACATCACCAGCCCGCACCTGTACCTCGGATACAGCCCCGGTGTCGATCGGGCCGTCATCTCGTGGCCCCTGCGTCCCAGGGGGGGAGGCGCCATCCTGGAGTCCAAGACCACCTATCCGAACAAGCCCATCATCTTCGGCGAGGTAGGCAACACCAACAAAGGGGTTTATGAGCCGAGAAACTACTCGGCCCAGCTGTTCGTCAGCTTCTTCAACGAGGCCTATTGCGTCTTCTGGCAGGCGGGGGTCAAGCGCCCGAAACAGGTCATCTATTACGGCGTCATCGAGCGGGGGATGTCGAGGACGTTCGCGAACTACCTCGGTGACTTCGACCCGGAGGCGGTCATCGTGAGCCCGCCGCCCGCGATAACAAAGGCGTCCTGGGGGGAAATGCGCGTCTACGCCCTGCGCGGCAAGAGGGAGTACGCGACTTACTTCCACTACCTGCCCAACGGCACGAAACCGGTTACCGCCAGCGGCTGGAAGGTCACCGTAGACGTCCCGGCCGACAAAATGACGGCGATGTGGATCAGCACGCACGGCGGCAGCAACATATCAGGCAAGGTTGGGGAACTCCTGCAGAGTTATCCTGTGAAGCCCGGACCGCAGACCTTGGCAATCCCGGATTTTGACTCGAGTATCCTGCTGCTCATCAAGCAACTCGACGATTCAAAACCAATACTGCAATTCAAGGCGTGCGGCTACTACATGCCCGAAGACTGCGGGAAGATGGTGATTGAGGTCCAGCGCCTGGGCAGCGCCGTCGGGGCCGTCAGCGTGAAGTACGCCACGGGCGACGACACCGCGCTCAGCGGCACCGATTACGCCGCCGCGTCCGGCACGCTTAGGTGGGGAGACGGAGACAAGTCGGTCAAAACGATTTCAATACCCATCGTGAACCGCCCCGACGCGCTCGATGATTACGACCGCGGTTTCCACGTCGTGCTGAGCGACCCCTCCGGCGGCGCCGTGCTGGGCCCTGCCCATACGACCATCGTAGGGATTCTCGGGCTGACCGCCTGGAATCCTTAGCCTCGTGAACATGTTCAACGGGGCGGGATTATCCGCACCCGGTCGGCCGGAAGAAGTCCAATGACTTCGGCCTGCATAACACGCACGGCAACGCGTGGGAATGGTGCGCCACCGGGATCATTGGCCAAGAAGGGATGCTCAGCACCGCGTTTCTTCAGGCAGACGAGAAAGGGACGGTCAAAGAGTGAAGTCCCGCGACGGCCACAATTCGGCATTACATGACTTCTCGTTGCGACCCCTGTCGCGGAGGGTTGGCCGCGCATGTACAGGTCGAGGCTCCGCTGGAATCTCTCGCAATCCCACCAAACGGTTCGGCCCGCCCTGGCCTGTCCGATTCCGACTCCGGGACGTCGGAAGGACGGCAGCTGAGCCCTTTGCCATCTCATGAGGGCACAGGCGTGTACGGGCGGCGGCGATGAGCTCAGGAAGTCGGGAGTTGCTGATCGCTGACTGTCAGGCAGAAGCAGGGCGGCGCGCATCGCCAACGCGCACGATTTCATCATGGGGTCCCCGGATTTATGTACACTAAACTCGACTTTCGACGAAAAGAGGAAAGCCGGATCGCATCTTGGGTAGATTGAAGTTGGAAAAAACAATCGCCCAAGTGCGAGACCCGGCTTATGGGTACAGTATCCACGTTGGTGATGCTGATGGCAAGTTTCAATCCGGCTCTGACCGCTCAGACGGCAGCCAGCCTGGCGGTGCTGCTGCGCGGGGCCGTCCTGAGCCAGCGCGACCGCACTGTGACCGCTTGCCTGGTGGCGGCATGGCCGTGGGTCAAAAAGGGATGGCAGGCCTACGAGAATGTCCTTCGCAGGGCGCGGATCAACATGCTGTGGTTGGCGCGCATACTGTTCGGGTTGGCGCTGCGCCTGGCGCCGGAAGGGGCGCCCACCTACCTGGCCATCGACCAGAGCCTGGTGCGGCGCTGGGGCCCCTATGTGCCGGCCGTGGGCATGCACCGCGA
>CAZSET010000248.1:0-5836 GCA_964605915.1 uncultured candidatus Brocadiaceae bacterium
TGCCCCGTCCGCTTTGAGTGGTGGCTGCACTCGCCCACGGAGATGGAGGTCGGCAGCCAGGAGGACATCCGCGTGGCGAATGAGGGAGCCGCGTGCCGGGTCTCGTTGCTGGCACCGCAAGGCCTGGAGCTTGCGTTGACGGATCGGCACGATCCTCCGCCGCGAGCACGCGTCAAGCTGGTTGAGTGGCACCTGACCGCGCAAACGCCCGAGCCCGCGCAGACGACGGAGTTCGTCAGCCTCATACGCCCCCATCGGGCCGACGCACCGCCCATCGCCGACGCGCAATTGCATGACGTGGAGGGTGGATATGCCCTGGAAGCCGAGCTCTCCGATGGTTCGGCTCTGATCCTGCTGCCCCGGCGGCCCGGGACAGAGATGCGGTACGGCGGCCTGGCTACGACCGCCGATCTAGTCGCAAGGCGGCTCGACCGCGACGGGCGGCCCGTGGCATCGCTGACGGTCGAAGGCAGCAACGTGCGAAGCGATCCCTGACCTCGTGCGGCGAGTGCTGCAGACTGCCACGCCAGACGCAGACAGAGGGCGCTGCTTAGATCTCCACGGGCTCGCACAGGTTCGCGGCCTTGGCGGCCGCCCTGCCGCAGATGTGGCAGACGTACTTGGCGTCCTTCGACAGGCGGGCCACCTCGGCCATCTTGCGCTTCGCCACGAGCTCGCACAGGTGGTTGGCATGTCCCTTGTGCTGCTCGAACAACTTGTGCTCCTTCACCAGCATCTTCTTCCCCTGCTTGGCCATACTGCCCTCCTTCCCCAAAAGATCGACCTGCCCTAACTCGGACCCCACTCCATCCGATTGTATGGGTCGGCCATCTATTTGTCAATACCAAGCGCCGGCAACCGGCTATCCCCAAAATCCAGGCACGCGCCGGACAACGTCATTGACAAGAACGCGGCTGGGCGATAAAATAGACTAAAAAGGTGTCGCTTGTCCTATTAGAGTGAGCGAAATGAAGCTTTCCACACGCTTTCGATACGGTTGTCGGGCGATGGTCTGCCTGGCCGAACACCACCAGAACGGCCCGGTTCCACTGGAGGCGCTTGCCCACGAGCAGAAGATCCCGGAGCGGTATCTTGCCAAGATCATCCAGGATTTGAGGCGCAGCGGCCTGATACGAAGCGTGCGAGGCGCCAGCGGCGGATACGTGTTGAGCGAGCCCCCGTCGAAGATCAGCCTGCTGGACATCTGGGAGGGGCTGGAGGGCACGCTCTGCCCCGTGGACTGCCTGGACAGCCCGGCCGTATGCGACATGTGGGCCGAGTGTCCCACGCGCGGCGTCTGGGACACGATGCGCGAAGCCATGGCCGAGGTGCTGAAGTCGGAGAACCTGGGTGGCCTGGCGCACCGCCATGAAGCCAAGCTCGGCAAGCATGACTGAGACACGTTGAGGAACTTGACGAAGCAAGTCGTCCGATCACCAGGGGGCTGAACCGCACTCCCGAAGTGCGGAGGCCGAGGGAGAAAAACGCGATGAAGAGAGTGTACTGCGACCACAGCGCAACGACGCCGGTGCGGGAAGAGGTCATCGAGGCCATGCTCCCGTATTTCGACGAGGAGTTCGGGAACGCCTCCAGCATCCACGGCTTCGGCCAGCGCGCGCGTGAGGCCATGGAAACGGCGCGCGACAGGATCGCCTCATGTATCGGGGCCTCGCCGGAGGAGATCGTCTTCACCAGCGGAGGCACGGAGAGCAACAACCTGGCAATCATGGGCGTGGCCGACGCCCGCGGACGAGGCTGCATCATCACGTCTGCCATCGAGCACCACGCCGTCCTGAACACCTGCACGAGCCTCGAGAAGGATGGCCTCGAGGTCGTCCTGCTCCCGGTCGATCGACGCGGACTGGTCAATGCCGACGATCTACGCAAGGCCATCCGCGAGGCCGACGGGGACGTAACCCTGGTCACGATCATGACGGCGAACAACGAGGTCGGCACCATCGAGCCCATACGCGAACTGGCCGCAGTGGCCGCGGAGGCGGACGTGCCCTTCCACACGGATGCGGTGCAGGCGCTGGGCAAGATACCCGTGAACGTGGACGAGCTGGGGGTCGATCTGCTGTCCGCTTCGGCGCACAAGTTCTACGGCCCCAAGGGAGTCGGATTCCTCTATGTCCGCAGCGGGACCCGCATCGAGCCGACCCAGCACGGCGGACACCACGAGAGGAGCCTGCGGGCCGGCACGGAGAACGTGCCCGGCATCGTGGGGATGGCGCGAGCCCTTGAGCTCGCCTGCGATGAGCTCGGCGCGGAACCGGCGCGCCTGCACGAGTTGCGCGATAGGCTGCAGCAGGGGCTGATGGACACCGTGGAGGATCACCTGCTGAACGGGCACCCCACGCTGCGGCTGCCGCACCTGCTGAACATGAGCTTCGCCAACGTCGAAGGGGAGGCAATGCTGCTCAGCCTCGACGCGGTCGGCGTGGCGGCCTCGACGGGTTCGGCCTGCACCAGCGGTACGCTGGAGCCTTCTCACGTTCTGACGGCCATGGGCATTCCGCCGGAGATCGCGCACGGCAGCTTGCGCTTCTCGCTGGGGCGCATCAACACGGCCGACGACGTGGACTACGTGCTGGAGAAGCTGCCCCCCATCATCGAGCGGCTGCGAGAGATGTCGCCGTTCGCCAAGGAGCCCGGATAATGAGACTGCAGAGAACCGTCATGGATCAGGTGGCCGAACTCAAGGAACAGTTGAACGCCGTCATCCTGGCCCACAACTACCAGATAGAGGCCGTGCAGGATCTCGCCGATCACGTGGGCGACTCCCTCGGCCTGAGCCAGGCCGCGGCGGAGACTGACGCAGACGTCATCGTGTTCTGCGGCGTCCGCTTCATGGCGGAGACGGCGGCCATACTGAACCCGGAGAAGCTGGTGCTGCTGCCCGATCCGGAGGCCGACTGCCCGATGGCCCGCATGCTCGACGCGGCCGGGCTGCGCGAGCTGAAGGCCCGTCATCCCGACGCGGCCGTCGTCTGCTATGTCAATAGCACCGCCGAGGTCAAGGCGCTCAGCGACGTGTGCTGCACGTCGGCCAACGCCGTCGAGGTCGTCGATTCCATCGAGCCGGACCGGCCGATCATCTTCGTGCCCGACCGGCACCTGGGCGGCTACGTCGCCGAGCAGACCGGCAGGGAACTGATTCTGG
Source organism: uncultured candidatus Brocadiaceae bacterium (assembly GCA_964605915.1). Lineage (GTDB taxonomy): Bacteria > Planctomycetota > Brocadiia > SM23-32 > SM23-32 > DAOVRD01. The sequence continues at coordinate 3,164 of CAZSET010000248.1, forward strand.
ACAGGGGTTACTGCCCCAGCCACGTGCGGATCCTGCCCGAGCACATCGCCGAGCTTCTGCGCATGTACCCGGAGGCCGAGGTGATGGTCCATCCGGAGTGCGTGCGCGACGTCAGAGAGATGGCCGACGTAGTTGCGTCGACGGGCGGCATGGTCCGTCGGGCCAGGCAGAGCGAGGCGCGCATCTTCATCGTGGCCACGGAACCCGGCCTGCTCTACCGCCTTCGGCGCGAGAACCCCGGCAAGGAGTTCCTGCCCGCCAGCAAGGCCGCCCTGTGCCCGAACATGAAGCGGATTACTCGCGGAAAGGTGTTGTGGGCGATGCAGGAGCGTAAGCACGCCGTTACCGTCCCCGACGAAGTCCGCGCGGACGCCCGCCGGGCGCTCGACAGGATGCTCGAACTCAGCGCGGAGCCGGCAGGCGCCGGCCGTACCGCCTACTGAACTGAGCGATCATAGGCCATGCAGAACGAGCGTGTCAGCGTAGCCGTGGCCATGTCCGGCGGAGTCGACTCGTCCGTCGCAGCCGCCTTGCTCAAGCAGCAAGGCTACGCCGTCATGGGGATTACCATGCGCCTGCCTTCCTACGGGTCGGATGGCGAGCCCCTTGCTCCCTGCTGCGGCGCCAGGGGCATCGAGGATGCGCGACGTGTGGCCGGCACGCTGGGCATTCCGTTCTACGAGCTGGATCTGAGGAGCTACTTCCGCCGGACGGTCATCGCCGACTTCTGCCGCGCCTACGGAGAGGGCAGGACGCCCAACCCGTGCGCGCGCTGCAACGAGTGGATCAAGTTCGGCCGGCTGCTGGACCGGGCGCGGGAGCTGGGCGCGGACTTCCTCGCCACGGGCCATTACGTCAGGAAGGCGTGGGACGGGCGGGACGGGCGAGCGGTCCTGCGCAGGGGCAAGGGCGACGACGATCAGTCCTACTTCCTGTTCGGGCTCACGCAGGAGCAGTTGCGCCACGCCCTGTTTCCGCTCGGCGAGCACGGCAAGGGCGAAGTGCGGGAGATCGCCCGTCGGATGAACCTGGGCGTCCATCGGAAGCGCGGCAGCCAGGACCTTTGCTTCCTCCCCGATGGGGACTACAGGGGACTAGTCCGGACCGAGCGCCCGGACGCCTTCCAGCCCGGCCCGATCGTGCACGTCTCGGGCAAGAGGCTCGGCCGGCACAACGGCATCGGGAGCTATACCGTGGGCCAGCGCCGCGGGCTCGGCGTCGCGCACGCCGAACCACTCTTCGTGGTGGGGTTCAGACAGGCCGAAAACGCCCTGGTGGTCGGAGAGAGGCAGCACGTAATGCGGGACGAGGTAATCGTCGAAGAAGTCAACTGGCTGTCCATCGCGCTTCCCCGGCGCTCCGTCGAGGCGACGGTGAAGATACGTTACAACCATCCGGGTGCGGAAGCACGCCTCGTCCCGGAAGGCGGCCGCCGGGTGCGCCTCGCCTTCGCTGAGCCGCAGGAGGCGCCATGCCCCGGTCAGGCTGCCGTGTTCTACCGCGGGACCGAACTCCTGGGCGGCGGCACGATCGCTGCCAGCCTGAACGGCAGGGAGGACTAGATGGCGAGCCGTGAACTCGAAGGCAAGCTGGATCGCCTGCGCGAGGCCCTCCGCAGGCTGGGCTCCGTGCTTATCGCCTTCTCCGGCGGGGTGGACAGTACTTTCCTGACGGCCGTTGCGCGCCGGACACTCGGCAGGGATCGAGTGGCCGCGGCGACCGCCACCTCCCCGACATATCCGCCGCACGAACTTGAAGAAGCCAAGGAACTGGCCGAAGAGCTGGACGTGGAGCACGTCGTCTTCCCTTCCGGGGAGATCGAGGATCCGAACTTCAGCGCCAACCCGCCCGACCGGTGCTACTACTGCAAGCGCACGCTGTTCGGCGAGCTGCAGGCGCTGGCCGGGGAGCGGGAGCTGCGTTTCGTGGCGGACGGGACGAACGCGGACGACACAAGCGACCACCGGCCCGGCCTGCGCGCCGCGGAGGAACTGGGCGTGCAACAGCCCCTGAGGGACGCCGGCCTGACGAAAGGCGACATACGCGCGCTGTCGGCCGAGATGGGCTTACGGACTCACGACAAGCCGGCCGCCGCCTGCCTGGCCTCTCGCTTCCCCTACGGCGACGCCATTACCGCGCAGAAGCTCGAGCGCGTCGCCCGGGCCGAAGGTATCCTGAGAGGGATGGGGTTCCGTGCGTTCCGCGTCCGCAGCCACGATCCCATCGCCCGGATCGAACTGGGCCCGGACGAGGACCTCGCCGCACTTCTGGAGGACGGGAAGCGGCAGGATTTGGTGGCAAGAATGAAGGCTCTGGGTTATAAGTACATTACGCTCGATCTTGAGGGCTACCGCACCGGCAGCATGAATGAGGTGCTGGACCGGGGCGAGGTAAGCATGGACCGGCAGGGATCACCGGGAGATTAGCCGTGTACACCGACAAAGTACTCCAGCACTTCGCCAACCCGCACAACGTGGGGGAGATTGAGAATCCCGAGGGGGTCGGACAGGTCGGCAACCCCGTCTGCGGCGACGTAATGAAGATCACCATCAAGGTGCAGGACGGTCGCCTTGCCGACGTGAAGTTCAAGACGTTGGGATGCGCGGCGGCGATCGCCACCAGCAGCATCACCACCGAGATGGCAAAGGGCAAGACGCTCGACGAGGGGCTGAA
>CAZSET010000249.1:0-829 GCA_964605915.1 uncultured candidatus Brocadiaceae bacterium
CCACCTGGGCATCGTCGCGCGGCACGCCTCGCGCAACGTGCGCACGGACAACAACCTGATGCGCCCTATCTACCTGGACACCATCGCGCGTAGCTTCCCCGAGCTGACGGTCATCGGCGCCCACCTGGGCAACCCGTGGTACGAAGAGGCGACGATGTCCTGCCGGTGGAACCCGAACCTCTACTTCGACCTGTCGGGCTCCACGCTCAAGAAGAAGTCGCCGCAGTTCCTCAAGGAGCTGCTCTGGTGGACGCCGACCACGTTCTACGGCGACGCCGAGGGGCGGTACGCGTGGGAGAAGATCGTCTTCGGCAGCGACGTGGCGCCCGAGTTCGTCAAGGACGTTCTCAACGACTACGAACGCACCATGGACGCCGTCGGCCTGAGTCCTGACCTGCGCGAGAAAGTGCTCTACGGCACCATGGCACGCATCCTGGGCCTCGAGGACGCCTGACGGGCTGGCGTCTTGAACCTTGGACGCGACGTGATCTGCACGCTGATGCTCGGCCCTGGGCACTGAGCCTGCTCGATCGCCCCTTGCCGATCGGCCCGGATAACACCCGGCGAAACCGCGGACGAGTCAGAGGCCGGGCGCCTTGACTGTGCATAGCAAGTACCGGAGAATGCATCAGTTGTGGCACTACTGTCTGATCGGAGGTCCGGATGTCCGTCGAAGGCCGGGATGAGTCGCCAATGAGTTCGTCGGAGCCGGGCTCCGGCTCTGGGGCAAGGCAGGGCGTGCAGCCACAGCGCGCCCCGCAGCAGCGCAGTTCACGCGGCCCGTTCTTGATGGGCTGCCTGGTGGCGCTGGCCGCTGTGGGGACTGTCA
>CAZSET010000249.1:839-5797 GCA_964605915.1 uncultured candidatus Brocadiaceae bacterium
GTGCTCCTGGTCGTGGGCATCATGCTTATGGCGGCGGCCGTCGGGGGCACGGTGCACACCGAGGGCGTCTACGAGGCGGCGAACGTGCAGGAGCTGACGGTCAGCGGCACGCCCGGCGATCCGAAGATAGCCGTCGTCCCCGTCAGAGGCTTGCTGGCGTCGGGCGCGAACGTGCTGACGGGCAGCGACCCCGCGCTGGTCTTCGAGGCTATGCTGGAGCGGGCCAAGGACGACCCGAAGGTGCGCGGCGTGATTCTGGCCGTGGACAGCCCCGGAGGCGGCATTACGACCTGCGACGTGATGCACAAGGCCCTGAAGGACTTCCGGAGAGAATCGGGGCGGCCCAGCGTCGTGCTGATGGAGGACGTGGCGGCCTCGGGCGGCTACTACGTGGCCTGCGGCGCCGACTACATCATGGCCCATCCGACCAGCATAACGGGCAGCATCGGCGTGCTGATGCCCTTGCTGGACGCCGGCGACCTGATGGAGAAGATCGGCCTGACCGATCGGACCGTCAAGAGCGGCGAGTTCAAGACGATGGGCTCCATGTTCACTCAACGCACGCCCGAGCAGTGGAAGCGGGAGAAGGAAGTCCTGGAGGGCCTGGTCACGCAGATGCACGAGCGCTTCGTTGAAGTGGTCGTCCAGGGACGTAAACTCGCCCCGGACACGGTGCGCGCGGTGGCCGACGGCCGGATCTACACCAGCAGGCAAGCCGTTGAAAACGGCCTTATTGATGCCATCGGCTACCATGAGGACGCCGTGGACAAGGTGAAGGAGCTGGCGGGCATCACGAGCGCCCACGTCGTGCGGTACACGCGCGTCTTGTCGCTGCGCGAGATGCTCTTCGCCCGCGCGGGGGGGAACGGGCTTGCGCTCGGTCTGGATGGGCGGCTGCCGGCCCACATGCTCAGCCGTCCCATGTACGTCTGGCCCGCCGCGGCGTTCCAGGCCGACTGATCCGGCGCATTAGCCCTGCCTGATTCGTGTAAGAGGATGCCAGATGCTGAGAGTGCACAACAGCCTGGGACGTGAACTGCAGGAGTTCAAGCCGCTCAGGGAAGGCTTCGTGGGCATCTACGTCTGCGGGCCTACCGTCTACGGCCACTGCCACATCGGCCACGCCAAGAGCTACGTCAGCTTCGACGTTATCGTCCGCTACCTCCGGTACCTGGGCTACCACGTGCGCTACGTGCAGAACATCACCGACGTGGGGCACCTGACGGACGACGCGGACATGGGCGAGGACAAGATCGGCGTCAAAGCGCGCGAAATGGGCATTGAGCCGATGGAAGTCGCCGAGATGTTCACCCGCAGCTACTTCGAGGACATGGACGCCCTCAACGTGCAGCGGCCCGACATCAGCCCCCGCGCAAGCGGCCACATCCCGGAGCAGATCGAGCTCGTCAAGACGCTGCTCGACAGGGGGCACGCCTACGAGGTCGAGGGAAACGTCTACTTCGACGTGCCCAGCTTTCCCGAGTACGGCAAGCTCAGCGGCCGGAACCTGGACGAGTTGCTGGACGGGGAGCGCGTCGAGGCGCGGGAGGACAAGCGCCATCCCGCCGACTTCGCCCTCTGGAAGCGCGCCGAGCCCGGCCACCTCATGCGTTGGAACAGCCCCTGGGGCGTGGGATTCCCCGGCTGGCACCTCGAGTGCTCCGTCATGTCCACCCGGTACCTCGGCGAGACTGCCGACATCCACGGCGGGGGGATCGAGAACATCTTCCCGCATCATGAGGATGAGATCGCGCAAACCGAAGCGGCCACGGGCAAGCCGTTCGTCCGTTACTGGCTCCACAACGGCATGGTGACGGTAAACGGTCAGAAGATGGGCAAGAGCCTGGGCAATTTCATCACGCTGAAGCAGGTCTTTGGCCAGCATGGGGCGCTCGGTCGCGGCTTCAACCCGCTTGTGCTGCGCTACTTCATCCTGACCAGCCACTACCGGAGCCCGCTGGATTTCTCTGAAGAGGCACTTGCTGCTGCAGAGAAGGGCTTGGTGCGTATTGTCAACACTCTTGGGCGGGTGCGGAACGATGCGCGGCAAGCTGCCGAGGGCAGCCCGTCGTCGGAGGCTGAGGACCTGGTCCAGCGCGCGAAGGGGGACTTCCTTGCGGAGATGGACAACGATTTCAACACGGCTGGCGCGTTAGGGATGCTCGCTGAGTTCACCCGGCACGTCAACCGCCTTCTGGACCAAGGCCCGCAAACGCGGGGCACTTTGCAGGGGATTCTGAATCTGTACGGAGAACTTGCTGGCCCGGCAATACTCGACATTCTTGATCAACGCCGCACGGAGTATCCTCCACTGAGGGGGCTGGTCGTGGGCTGGGAGAATCTGGGTACGACGGTGCGTGTCGGGAGCAGCGTCACCGATCGACTTGTCCCGAGCCCCAAGACTGTGCAGGATGGTGGCGAATGGGTGGCCGATCTGCTCAGGAGGGAGGGATTGGCGGAGCTGGCTCAGAAGTTGACATCGAGGGTGCAAGGCGCGGCTACCTTCGACGATGCCGTTAGGGTCTTCGTCAGCGTCCGTGCCGATCTGCGCGAGGCGAACCAGTTCGAGCTGGCGGACTTGGTTCGCGACCGCCTCGAGGAGCTTGGCATCGAGCTCCAGGACGGTCCCGACGGCACCACGTGGCAGTACAGGTGAATGCGGCAGGACGAAGGCTGAACTGGGAAGGGAGGAGCGAGTCACGTGACGGACATGATCGCCGAGATGATCTCGCAAGTCGCCGCTGACCGGATCCGGGCCGACCTGTTCTCCCTGGCCAAGGACCCGCTGCCGTTCCGCAAGCTGAACTACACCGTGCCCGGCCACAGCAAGTGCACCCTGTATGAGGCGGACGATTACATCCGGGCGCAGCTCGAGGCGGCGGGCTGGACCGTGGAAAAGGAGGGCGTCCAGGTCCAGGCGTTCCGATGCGATTCCTCCAAGCCCAAGGCCCACCAGTACTCTCCGCCCCCGCCCGAAGACCCTTGGTACACCGCCTATAACGTCTACGGCAAGAGGCGGGGCACCGTCCGCCCGGACGAGATCATCCTGTTCGTCGCTCACAAGGACTCGCAGAGTTGGGTCGACTCCCCGGGCGCCTATGACAACGGCGCGGGCACGTCCGCCAACCTGGAGACGGCGCGCGTCCTGGCCGACTACGAGCCGCAGAGGTCCATCTGGTTCCTGTTCTGCAATGAGGAGCACACTCCGTGGACGAGCGTGGCCGCCGCGCAGCATTGCCGTGAGCGGGGGGACAACCTGATCGCCGTGTTCAATCAGGACGGCCTGGGCGCACGGGGCCAGGAGGACATCGACGCGGACCGCAAGGTGCATACCACGCGCTACACGCTGGACGAGGGCAAGTGGCTGGGCGACCTGATGACGCGCGCCATCGAAGACTATGACATCGGCCTGATCCACTCAGTGCACAAGCGCGAGCGGCCCGGCGATGACGACGGCTCCTTCGTGAAGGCCGGCTACGCCGCTGCGGTTTTCAACGGGGGCTCGGCCTTCTCTGCTTACCCGGACTACCACCGCGAGACCGACGTGCCCGAGAAGGTGGACATTCCGAACGTCCGCATGGCGGCTCAGGCGGCCCTGGCGGCGCTGCTGACGTTGGATCGCGAGGGCCCGCCGGGATAGGCCAGGCACGTTTCGGCAGCCGCTCAAGTATAGAAAACCGGGGGGGCAGTCTGGTATACTGTTTGCGGCTGGCAGGGCCTGGCGGCAGGATGGGAGTGCGATGGTCGATCTCGTTGCCATTGCCATCGTGGTGTTATGTGCGCTGGTCGGCTACTTGCGCGGCGGGCTGGTGGGGGTGTTGAATCTGCTTGCGCTGATCGTGGCCTTTCTCGTCAGCGCGCCCGTGGGCCCGGCGGTCGCCGGGATCATCGCCGCGCGCACGCAATGGCCCGTCGTGGCGACCTACCTGGCCGGCAGGGCGATGGCGTTCGCCTTCGTGTACTTGCTCCTCACGGTGCCGGCGCTCATTCTGGCCCGGAAGCTGGGAAAGACCGAGTGGGGGGAGGTCCGGGGGTGGAACCGCCTGCTGGGCGGCCTGAGCGGGCTGATCTCCGGCCTGGTGCTGGCCATCGTCCTGCTGCTGCTCATCGACGTCGTGCTCAAGGTGATGCCGGAGGCCACGAGTGGGCCGGCCGAGTGGGCGCGCTCGTCCGTCCTGCGCAGGTGGGCCTCGCCTCACAACCCGGCCGACCGCTTCCTGGTGACGGACGTGCTCAAGTTACTCCGTGCAGCGAAGGAGGATCGGTCGGTGTTGGAGCGCCTTCAGCGGCAGGAATACGTGCAGCAACTGATCCAGCATCCGGACTTCAGGGCCGTCCGCGAGGACGAGGGCCTGGCCAGGGCCATCGACGCGCGCAACATAGATGCCATCCTCGAGAACGAGAACCTGCGCCGCCTGCTGGCGAACCGTGAACTGCGCACCAAGGCGCTTTCTGCCGAGATGCGGCAGGCGATTCAGCAGGCCATGGGCGGGGCCGGGCAACCGGCGCCTTGAGCCGCCTGCAGGACCTCTGGCCGGCCCCGCACTTCAACGAAGGCCCGTCTTGCGGCGCACCTCTTCCAGCGTCTCCCGGGCGATCTTGCGGCAGGCGTCCGCGCCGTCCTCCATGAGCTGGCGCACCCGCTCCGGAGCCGCCGTCAGCTCGCGGTACTTCTCGCGGACGGGCTCCAGTTCGGCAGCCATGTTCTCCGCCAGGCGCTTCTTGCAGTCCAGGCAACCGATGCCGGCCGTTCGGCAGCCCTCCGCCGACCAGTTGACATCCTCGGGCGGCGAGAACGCCCTGTGCATGGTGTAGATGTTGCAGATCTCGGGGGTGCCGGGATCGGTGCGGCGGATTCGGGCCGGGTCGGTGGCGGCCGTGCGGAGCTTGTTCCATGCTTCGTCGGGCTCCTCCAGCAGCCCGATGTAGTTGTTCAGGCTCTTGCTCATCTTGTCCTT
>CAZSET010000250.1:0-5755 GCA_964605915.1 uncultured candidatus Brocadiaceae bacterium
TGGCGATCGCGTTGCTGTTCCTGCCGTACGCTATCCTAGCGAATCCGAACCGAGCATGCAGAGTCTTCCGTGACCTCCTGGGGGAGCACAGAGACGCCCTTCTGCGGACATCGGGGGCAGGCGACTTCGTGTACCACGCCATGCGTGGACGCGAGGACCAGCTGCTCGACATCATCGAGAGTATGGTTGAGGATACGCAGAGCCCGAAGACGCGTCGCCGAGGGGCTAACCTGGCATGCCTTGCCGCCTTTCAGAAAAGCGCAGCAGAGCCACTCCGGGACCGATGCCTCACGGGAGATGTCGAACACCGCGCGGGCGCGGCCGAGGTCTATGCAGCCAACCTGGGCGGCCCCGAGCTGCGGCTTGAGTGCCAGGCGATGTCGCGTGGGTTCTGGGAAGACGAATCCGACGAAGTGCGCGAGGTCGCTTGCAGCTTCATCCAGCACTTAGACGCGCATTCGCTCCAGGAACTGCGCCCAACTATCGGCGAGTGGATGGACTCCTCAGCTTTTGTGGACGGCGCAGAACAGATGGCAGAGAAGCTCAGGAGCTACCCGACAACCGATCCGCAGTTGACCTTGGCCTTCGGCGCGAAAACGGTCGCGGTCCTCGGGGCTGCCATGACAAATGTCCAACTGCGGCAAGCGATGGTGCCCTACTATCTCGTGCCTGCTCTGGTTGGCTTGTACCACTCCTCCACCGAAGTGGAGACCCGCGACAGATGCATGGACCTCTTTGAGGACTTGGAAGAACTGGGGGCTTCGGAGATCAGCGACGTCTATGAGGCAGCTGATCGGACCTAAGCAAGCATGTTGAAGCCAAGCTATGCGGCCTAGGCGGACAGACAACGTCAAGTGAATCACCCTCTATTGGCTTGCAGTCTCTGAAAGCGGCAGTGCGCCAAGCATCATGTGAGCAGCCCGTGTCTCCGGATCGATCTCGATGCGCTGCACGAAGGCACGGATGAAGCGCCGTTTCTCGTCGACGGTGCCTTCCGATACGACCGCCTCGAAGCTTTCCATGTAAGCCAAGAGCTCGTCTGCGAGGTCCCCCAAGTCCAGGCTGGGCTCTGCCGATGCTTCGAGTTCGACGATGCGCGGCTCGATGTGCTCCAGGCCTTCCTTGAGCTGGGCGATCCGCTGGTCGGCAAACTCGCGGTTGGTCTCGGTGATGTTGTCCAGGATACCGTTGATCTTGCGCAGGATATCGTCCCGCTCGGCAGTCAGCCGGCTGAGTTCTGCGGCGTCCCTCTCCCCGATGGAGGCGAGTTCCTGCTCAAGGGCCTGGAGCAGCCTTGCCCGACCGTCCGGCGTGCCCACGTACGCCGCGACCTGCCGCCCTATCGCCTCAAAGACCTGCTCCTCGATCTCGTCCTTCCGCACCACGCTCCGCCGGCAGACCGAGTTGCCCTTGCTCACGTAACCGCCGCAGGCGTAGTACTTCGTCTTGACCTGCGACCCGTCCTTGCGGCGCCGGCCCTTGCGGACCGTGTAGCCCTGCCAGTTGTGGCCGCAGTTGGCACAGACGATAAGGCCCGTCAGCAGGTAATCGCTCGTGGCCCCCCTCCCCCGCCGGTAGTTGTGCTCGTAGTGCTTGCGCCGCTTCTTGCGCAGTGTCTCCGCTCGCTCGAAGGTCTGCCGGTCGATCAGGGCCGGATGTGCGTCCTCAGTGACGAGCCAATCCTCCTTGCCGTTCTCCTCCACGACGCGCTTACGGATCCTCGGCGTCGGCGTCGCCCTGCCGTTCTCGATCTTGTGGAACTTCGCCATGGACCTCCGGTTCCAGACCATATCGCCGACGTAGGCGGGGTTCCGGATCATGTCACGCGCCGTGGTCATCGACCAGGTGCCGCCCCGCGGCGACGGCACGCCCTCCGAGTTCAGTCGGTCGCAGACGCCCTTGTATCCCAGACCCTCGTGCACGTACATCCGGAAAATGCGTTTGAGCACCTCGACTCGCTCGGGCGCCCCCGGCACCAGCCTGGCCCGATCCCCCTTCGAGACCATCGGATGATCGCCCTTGCCGAGGCGCCGTTGCAGGTTCCCATCCTCGTCGTAGATCTCCTTGATGCTGCGGGTCACGTAGCGCACGATCATGAGGAACTCGCCATTGGCATCGTAGTAGGCTAGGTCGTATCCGTAAGGCGGCACGCCCCTCATCCACCAACCGCCGTCGGCCTTCGAAAGGAGGCCCCGGATGGTCACCTTCGATAGGTCCTTGAGCTCCTGGCGGGCCTGCCACTGCTTGACGGGCCGCAGCAAGTCGTCGGTATCGTCCCCATTGAAGTTCTCGGAGACGTAGATGACGTCCACCCCGGCGCGGCGCAGCAGGTAGCGGTAGTGGCCAGTCTCGTCGTTGTCGAGGCGCCCGAAGCGCTTCACGTCATAGACCAGAATGGCCTCGAAGGGGCAGTCGGGACGCTGCGCGTCTTCCACCATCTTCAGGAACGCCTCGCGCTCGTCCGCCCCCGCCCCGCTGATGGCGTCGTCGACATACCAATCGAGTATGGCGCAGTCGTGCTGGGCGGCGTATGCCTCGACTGCCCGGCGCTGATCGGCGATGGACTGTTCCTGGCGGTCGGTCGATCGGCGGGCGTAGCCGACGGCCAGCGTCGTTCGCCTGGCCCTCGTCCGCGCTGCTTCGACCTCTCGTGTATCCAGGGCGCCCATCGTATCTCCCTATTCCGCCCTCACATGCAGCCACATCTTGCGACGGGAATCAAGGCTTTTTTCGCCCTCCTGGCACGCGTCCCCTTGGTCCCGGCGATAACGCCGCACGAGCCAGGATGCCAAGAGGCACAGCCCATCCTCGGCACGCTCCTGCTGCTGGCCTGTGGCGGGAACGTGCTCGACGGTCACGTCGAGCCGGTGTTCCTGGTTGCGGCCATCTGTCCCTGCTAGCGCTATCCCCTTCTCCGTTGCGCCCTCTTAATCCTCTGAAGCTCCGAGAGCTTCAGCCCCTTCCGCTTGCGCGGCGGGGCCTTTCCGTCGGTCAGGGCTTCGGGCTTGATACCCCGTATCGACGCAGCAGCCGCGCAGCCCACCACGCAATCGAGCCAATGGTTGTCCGGCGCCGAAGGGGGCAGCTTCCACTCGTCCACGCGGCGTCCCCTGCCCTCGGTCGGCACATGCCGCTCGGCGGCCAGATGCTCGCCGAAGAGCCTATGGGCGCGAGGCTTTCGGCCCCACAGGGATAGACAGCCCCGGTCCCCCATCGCCGTTGCGAGGCGCTTGTGCACGAAGGATTTCCAGTAGTTGGTGTCGACCTCCACGTGCCGAAGCGACCGGCGGCGCCGCACCGACGGGACCCACCAGTGATGCCCGATCCGGTCACCGCGCTTCCGGTCGTATTCGCTGATGGGTTTCTGCGACGGCGTGATGCCGTGTCCCCGGCTCGGCATCAGCAGGCCCGCGTGCGGGCTCTGCCGGCAGAACTGGTGCACCACGTCCGTCTGCCAGCCCTGATCGATCAGGCACAGTCCGACCCGCATGACGGCCCCATCGTCGCAGGGCCACTCCTTTCTGAGCAGCTCCTCGGTCAGCGTTTCGAGGGCCGCGTAGATCGCCCCCTCAAGTCCCATTCCCTGATGGACGCGGCGGATGGTCCGCTGGGCTTCCCTGAGCGTGAAGTAGCCTGTCGTCTGGCCGGGATAGGTGCCGTAGTCGATCACGTAGCCAGTGAAGTCGGGCTCCCAGGCGCAGACGGCGTGGTAAAGCAGCTTCTCGTGGACGTCCAGGAAACACGTGATCTCAGTGCACTTCTCGGGCACCGATCCGCGCGGCCTGCCGTTGAGCTTAGACGCCACCTGCTCAGGATCGAGGGAGATCGCGCCCTCCTCTCCCTGGACCATCGGTTCGTTCTGATACTCGGCGCAGAAGGCGGCCTCATCCTGGAGCTTCAAGTTCATGGCGTGCTGGATCGCTGAGAGTTCATCCGGATTGAAACGCTCCCGCCAGGCGACCACCGCCCCCTCGTCCATCTCCTCCCTATGTTCCCTGTAGAATTCGGTCGCCTCCCGGCCCCCATTGGCATTTCTGAGGCTCTCGGCCCGGATCTCGGCGTAGCGCGCCCAAAGCTCCTGGGCTTTGGGCCAGGCATAGACCATCTTCGTGCGTTCTCCCTGCCATTCTGGGTGGTTCTTCCGGTCCAGGATCCGGTCGGCCATGTCGCCGGGCCGAATCACAGTGCAGGGCATGATCCCGCTGATCTTCTTGCCCGGTCCGGCAAGGCCAAGCACCGCGCCGGCCAGGATGCTCTCGCGCGTCTGGCACTGGGAGAGACTCCGGGCCGACTCGTCGGTCTGGGGATCGTCTATCACCACCAGGCTCGGCCGCACCGTCTTGCCATCGGGGCGCTGGTGGGTCATGCCCCGGATGCGACCCGTAATCCCGGCCACACGGATGATGCCGCCTCCTGCCGGGCTGCCGGGGATCGTCGGCAGCACGATGTGCTTGGCAGTCCACTCCATTAGCGTCCGCTCGCCCTCGTACAGCTGACCCGCGCAGTGGTTGGCGATACCCTCCAGGCAGCGCACGGGGTGGGCCGCTTCGGGGAAGTCCTCCAGCAGCACGTCGTTGCACTCAAGCTCCACCTTTATCCCATCCAGCATGTGGGCCGCGTGCCCCTCGTCGGCGCCTATAAGGCATACGAACCGGCGGTGGCCGTAGAGCAGCGCCCAGATGCAGGCGCGCTGGCACAGGACCGTCTTGCCGGACCCGCGCGGCATCGCGAGGGCAAACAGGCCCCCGCGAAGCACGGCCTCTTCGATCTTCGCTACCACCTTCTTGTGATCCTTCGACCAGGGCAGGTAGAAGGTCTCAGGGAAATAGGTCTCGCAGAAGAAGCGGAAGTCGGACGAAGCGGCCTCCTTCCGCTCCGGATCGGCAACCTCGGGAAGCGGCGCGATGTCACGCCCGGCGGCGGAGAGCCGAAGGTTGCGTTCCCGTGCCCGGGCCTTCAGCGCTTCGTAGCCGTTCGGCTCCTGCGGCCGGCTGCGCCGCCGCTCTTCACTCAGCCACGCCACGTAGCGGACCAGGTCGATGGTCTTGCCGCTCCCAATGCGGTATCCGGCCCGGTCTCGCTGGCGATAGATGGCGTGCGGCTTGACCGCCTCGCCGAGGGGCGTGGAGTTCAGGAGCCGGACCAGCTGGGCCGGGCGCAACGCTCGTGGGTTAAGCTGCCGTATCGGGTTCCCCCGCCAACTGCAGGTTCAGCCAGGCAGCATAGTGGATCAGGTTGATCGTGCCATCGGGGTTCCGGGGCGCCCCGGCCTCGAGGTCCTCCTCCAGCCATTCCCTTTTGACGCCGAGCATCTTGGCAGCATCCTCCAGGGCGAGAGCCTTCGGATCGAGGCCTCCTCCAGACGCGGGTTCAGGGCCTGGCCGTTGAGTCATATCGTGCGGTCTGTCGTCTACGTCTTTTCCGGACATAAGTTCTTTCCTGAGAGTGAGTTAATGGCCTTGACTTCTACGGGCGAAGATGCCCCCATGTGTGGTGGTGGTAACGGTAAGCCATTACAGAAAAGGGAGATAAGGCAATGATGGTAATGCGCATAGATGTGCGAGGCGCCGCCCGCAACCGGCGCGCTGAGCTTACGCGCGACGGACGGAACGTCGTCGCCATCGTCTAGATCGACGGCCAGCGGGATCACACGCACATTGTGAGCGCGAGCCTGCGCGACGAACTCTACGAGATGGCACGCGAGCTTCAGCACGCGCTCGATGGCTACGTCGGCACGAACGGCGATGTCGAAGAC
>CAZSET010000251.1:0-5736 GCA_964605915.1 uncultured candidatus Brocadiaceae bacterium
CGAATGAGTAGGCTCTGTGCCACCAGAGCGGCAGCACCCGCGGCGCACATGAGCGCAACCAGCGACCTGTCCGCACGTCCAGCCATGGCCGCCACCCCCGCGGAGCCAAGTGGCCACATAAGAAAGCAGGTCGCCTCTGCACGCGCAAAGGCGACCCGCGCAACCTTCGTTCGACGGCCCCCGCAGCCTGGGGCTCTATCGCTGCAGCTGCAACACCGCCTGGCGCACTTCCTCGACAGTCGGCCCTTCGTTGCCGAACTCGGGCAGCTTCTTGTCGTAGCGAAAGGTCCGAGCGGCTGTCAGCTCGATGTTGTTGTCCCCGTAGGAGTACTCGTAGACGAGCAACGTCTGGTCAGGAACGTCGATCACGACAATCGGCGCGTAACCGCTGACCTGCCCGCCGACGACGCAGATCACGCCCGCCGTCTGTCCTTCGCTTTGCCCGTAGGCCCGGTTCGGGAGGCCCAGCCCGCCGGCCAGATAGGCACCGGCCAGCACGGACACCAGCACAATCAACGCCGTTTTGAATTCCTGCTTGCCCATGTGAACCGCCCCTCGACAGCGGTCAGTGCATCCGTTGCTCTTCTTCATCCAGAATGATGATCGTGGGCTTGACCACGATGAACAGGGTACTGCGATCGATCCGTTCCGTCTCGGCAGAGAAGATCCTCTTGATGATGGGGAGCTTGTCCAGGAAGGGCAGGCCACCCTCGGCCTGACTGCGCGTGGTCTTGCTCAGCCCACCCACGATCAGCACGCCCCTGTCCGGCACACCTACGGTCGTCTCGAGCGTTTGCTGGGTTTCGCTAGGGAGAGTAATGAAATTCGTCACAGTCGGCGTGGTCACGGCGGTTCCCGTCGTAATGGCAGCGGCCCCTCCGGTCTCGAAGGTGAACGTCCGCGATATGTCCGCTATCAAGACCGTCGGCTGGAGCTCGAGGAACACGTAGCGCCTGTCGAAGCTCACAATGGGCCGCACCGAGAGGTCAATCCCATCGTCCACGCTGTCCGTCTCGGGTATGAGCAGGCCGTCCTCCACGCTGAAGGTGGACACATAGTCCTTAGTCGTGGAGACCGTTAGGTAGCCCATCTGCCCGTTGGCCAACACGATCCGCGGGGCGCTGAGCGTGCGAGCGACGCCACGCTCATGTCCAAGCCGGAAAACGCCGTCCAGTTGCGCGGCGCCTGCCTCGTACCATCCCAGGTCCAGGCTCAGGCCGGGCGATTCGCTGCTGGCAGGGCCCAGAGGCGTGCCGATAAAGGGGGCGGAGTCGAGGCTGTACAACTGGAAGCCCTCGAATCCCTCCAGGGGGTGCATGTCGAAGTCTTGCCACTTGAACCCAACCTCACGCAGGAAGTCGGAAGAGACCTCCAGGAACCGCACGTCCACCTGGACCTGTATCTTCTTGGCCGCGCGCATGTTCTTCAGCAGGGCTTCGATGCACCTGTGCACTTCCTCAGTCTGGATGATGATCAAGAGGCCCGGTTCGTCCGGCCTGAAGAACGCCCTGCCTTCAGGGTAAGCCGCTGACACAGGGCCCGCCCCGGGAAGGCCGGCCTGCGGGCCGAATCCCATCCCCGTGGGGCCGAACGCGGTAGGCCCACCGAAAGCAGGCCCGGCCGGACCGAATCCCGTCGCCCCAGCCCCGGCCCTTCCCGCGCCAGCACCGAAGCCAAACTCCCCGGGCAGGTTCCCGCCTCCGGCTCCGCCGCCGGCCCCCCCGAAACCCGCGCCGCCGCCCTGTCCGCCTCCGCCAACGCCTGCAACGTCGATGATGCCGGTCGAGGAGAGATCCATCCACGTCTCCGGCCCGCAAGTCTGCTTCAGCAGCAGCACCAGGTTCTCGCCGCGGTCAGTGATGTAGCTGCCGCCTTGTTGGCCTCCGGCCCCCCCTTGTCCTCCCCTGCCGCCGCCCTGGCCACCGGTTTGATACTGGGCAGCCACGCCGGAATCCTGGGAACCGAACTGGAAGCTGATGCCGCCTCCACCGGCGCCCCCGCCGCCGAAACCGCCGCCGCCGCCGGTAGTGCCGCCGCCGCGAGTCCCGCCGCCGCCGCCAGCCAGACCGGAGTATCTCTCCTCAATGCTCAACAGCAGGTCGTGGACGAAGTATACCCGCCACTCGTACGAGCGCAGCGTCTCGGGCAAGCCCACCTTGATCAGCCCGCCATCTACCTTCCACGCCATCCCCGTCAGGTCACATATCTGGTCGAGCGCGTTGCTGAGGGTAGTGTCCATCGTAAGCGAGACGGGCGCTCCGTCCGCGGGAATGTCGTTGCGGAAGACCATGTAGTTCACTTCGGTCGTCTGTTCAAGGAAGTCCACGACGTCGACCAGAGGCGTGTCGCGGAACGTGATGGGCACCCTGTCCTGCAGATGATCGTGGACGGCCTGATCCTCGGGCGTCCTGAGTTCGAGCAGTTGGTCAGAGGGGTAAGGGGCCGACTCCCGTTTCTCGATGACTGTCTTCCAGATGCTCTTGTCCGGGTAGTCGAAGGTGCGCTCGGGGACCATCTCGCGGTCGACCTGCCGCTCGAAGCCCTCCATGTCGCCTCTTTCGGTGGCGGCGTTAAGCTTGGACATGTCGTGCTCGTGCCACGCTGCGCTCAACTCCTCCCTGAGCTTCGGCACGAGCTCGTCTCCGGGATCCTCGACCTCCAGATTGTCCAGGACGCGCTCGGCTTCCTCGAACTTCTTGTCCTCGATCAACTCGCGGACCTCTTCCACGAGCCTGGCCTGGCGCTTGCGCGCCACGTCGGTGATGCCAGCGATGCGTTCCCTGGCTTCCCGCTCGGCCTCGGCCCTCTCCGCGGCGGACAGCTCGCGCTGAGCCCGGCCGTAGGCTTCCCTGACGACTTCATCCAACGCCGCCACTTCCTGGCGGTACCCTGCCACGTCCGTGGACACGGCGAGGGTCTCCACGTACATGCGAGCGTAGCGTAACTGATTCAGGGCGTCCTCATAGCTGCCTTCGCCGTACAGCCGCCGGGCGCGAGCAACGGTGTTGCGCAGTGACTGGAGGGCTGCTTCCCGCCGGACCTGGGGCAGCGTGCGAGCGGCCTCGGCCTTCAGCTTGAAGTCCTCCTCCTCCTTGCCCAGTTCCGCGCCGGCCTCCGTCTTGACATCCCCCGCTTCGACATTCGTGGGGTCGAGCAGCAGGGCCTTGGTGGCCAGTTCGTAGGCCTTCTCCGGATTGCGCTCGTAATAGAGCAGGTGCTTGGCCTCATCGATCAGCTCGGCCGCCTGGACCTTTTCCATCTCCGCCTGGACGAGCACCTTGCGGCGATAGTCCATCAGGGCCTCGTCGGCGCGCTCGGCCTCCTCAGGCGCCGGGGCATAGCCGGCTTTCTTGGCGGCCTCCCTTTCTTTGCGCTCGATGATCTTGTCGGCGTCCTTCCGCAGGTCCGTTAGCCGCTCAAGCTGGTCCTCCGTGAGGTCGCGGTCGACCAGCGCGTCCAGGATGTCCCGAGCAATGAAGCCCTTGTTCTCCTTGATCTTCGCCTCGGCCCTGGCGAGGGCCGCCTCCACGTCGGCTTCGCTCACCGCCGCAGCCGTGGTGGCGAACGCCTCCAGTTCGCCGATGGTGGGGGCCTCTTGTCCTGGCGGACTTTCCGCAGCGTAGAGGAACGACGCAGTAGCCATCAGGCACAACAGGCCCAGAGAGATTGCCCCGGTTTTGCTCCGCATCCTCGGCCTCCGGTATGTAATGCTATTCACAGTAAGAAGCGCTTCACAAGCCGCTCATGTTGCCAGATCAGTTCCCAGTCTTTGCACGCCGCGCCGCTGGGAATCGCCCGTATTAACTCCCAAAGCATCCCTGTTGTCAAGTAAAACCGCCGTGAGCCATCAGCTCACATGTGCTCGCGGTAAACCTTCGTGTGCTTGTATCTGGTCTTCAGCTCCCGCAGCGCCTCGCTCACACGCGCCGGGTCCCCGGCCTTGCGGGCTTCGACGGCCGCCTCATACAGAGCCCTGGCCGCCTGTTCGTCGTTCACAAGCAGTTCGGGCTCGGCTGCTTCAGCCAGGGCGTCAACGATGCGCTGCGCTTCTGCCACCTCGAAGGGCTTGAGGCCTGCCGTCTGATCAAGTGCCTTCCTCATCTTAGCCACTGCATCATCTTCGTCCAGCAGGAAGGCCCTCAGGCCGGCGTAGTGCTGCTGCCAGGCTTGCTCCCTTGCCTGGGCCTCTTCAAGCAATGCGCGGGTTCTTGCCAGCTCCTCCTGCTGTGCAGCGCGCAGCCCGGTCTGGGCGTCCTGGGCGCTGCGCACGGCGTCCAGCACGCTGGCAAGGCCCTGCTTCTGGATGACGAGCGGGCGGGCTTCGACGATTGGGTCGACGCCCGACTGCTGCACTTCCAGCAGGTAGGCGACGGCCTTCTCGAACTCCTGCCCGGCCAGCGCTTCCTCCACGCGCTTCAGGTCGGCCGCGGCGGTGCGCAGCACCTCTATGCGCTCAACCAGCGGCTGATAGAGCTGCGCGACGACAGCGCTGCCGGCCCCTTCGGTCGGCGCCGCTTGCAGAAGCGTGGAGGCAACTCTGAACGCCCCCCGGTTCAGTGCGCTCTGAACCTTTCTTACCTGGAGCTCAAGGCGGGCGTCCGCCAGTTGCTGGCTCGCGGCTTGCACCTGCGCGAGGTCGCCCTCGCGCGCCAGTCGGTTCAACTCAGCAGCCAGATCGTAGACCCTCTTCGCCTGTGGCTCCACTTCGAGCAGGCGGGCCCGTTCGGCCTCGGCCCTGATTCGGTCCACGCCCGCAAGCTGCTGGCTGGCCCAGTCGGAGTACTGCTCTGCGCCCGGCCCGCCCTTTGCCAGCTCGCTCAGGTAGAACTCGGCCAACTCCGGACTCCCGGCCCCAAGGTAGTACTGGCTCAGGCCGTAGGCGATCTCTGCGCGGGCCTGTGCCAGCCCACGGTCCGCCAGTGCCGCCAGGTCGGGGCGGGCGGCCGCCATGGCCTCTTCGAGCTCCGTGCCCAGCAAAGAGACGGCCTTCTGGAGCACGTCGACAAGCGGCGCGCCGGCCAGGTTCTCTGCGGTCGTCATGGACACCACGGCCGCCGCACCGTCCAGCGCCTTCTCCAGTTCGTCTCGCTCCAGTTCGGCGCGTGCCTCCGTCAGTTGAGCCAGCACGCGTTCGGCCGCGCCCTTCTGCTGCTCAAGTCCTTGCTCGGCAGCCGCCAGCTTCTGCACGGCCAGGTTCCTGTAATCCTCCGTGACAACGCCCTCCCCGGCGCCCTTAACCAGCGAGAGCAGCTCGATGGCCTTCCCGTACTCGCCTGCGGCCCCGTAGCTGTCGCTGAGTTCGGCCAGCCGGCGGAACTCCTCCGGCCTGAGCCGCCGTTCGGGTCCGTACTCGGTCTCCACGGCCGCCAGCACCGCGCCGCACACCTCCTGGGCGTCGGGGGTCAGAGCCACGCCCTCTCCCGTCGCCAGGTCCTGCATCTGAAGCACTTTCTTCTCAGCGGCGAGGAGGTCGGTCTTGGCCAATTCGCGCGCCTCGCCGGCCATCTGCGAAAGCCTGATCTGCGTGTCCACGTCGCGCAGTCTTTGCTCAACCTGCTGCGAAACGTCCGCCAGCGCCGGCATTTCCGCCAGGTTCATGCCCTGCAGGATCTGTTGCGCTTCGGTCAGTGCGGACCTGGCCTCCTGCAGGTTCCCCCGGCGCCACGCCGCCTCGCCGGCGTCGACCTTCTCCTCGACGGCGCCGCGTTTCTGCACGAGTTGGGTCGCCTCACGGGC
>CAZSET010000252.1:0-5707 GCA_964605915.1 uncultured candidatus Brocadiaceae bacterium
CAACGCCGTCACGCGCGCCGCCGTCCGCATAGTGCCCGGCGAACTGGGCGACGCAGCCGGGATCATCGGCGCCGCCGCCCTCGTGCTCGGAACTGAGACGACCGACTGACCCAGATCACGCGAGCCCATGGCAATGACCGGTCAGTATCCCCGACTCGTGCTGGCAACCGCTGACCTGCACTACCGCGCCTACGCCCAGGGCGACGCCTCCACCTGGAGGCTGGCCGACGCGGTGTGCGATTCCGGGGCCGACGTTTTTATCATCGCGGGGGACATTGCGGACCAGAACATGGAGCGGCTGCGCGCATGCCTGGACCTCTTCTACGGATTCGGTGGACTGAAGCTGCTGGTGCCGGGCAACCACGACGTCTGGGCCGGCAAGGAAAGCAGCCGGGAAAGGTACCTCAAGTTCCTGCCCAGGGCGGCCTCGGCTGCCGGCTTCCACATGCTGGACGCGGCGCCCGTCACGGCCGGAGCCGTCGGCTTCGTCGGCAACATGGGCTGGTACGACTACAGCTTCCGCAACCCCGACCTGAAGCTGAGCACGGAGGATTACGAGCGCAAGGAGCTGCCCGGTGTCTGCACCTGGAACGACGGCCGTTTCATAGACTGGGACGTGTCCGACGCCGCCTTCACCGAAAGGTGCTTGGATAAGTTGTCGAAGGATTACAGATCCGTTGAGCCGAACGTGGACACCGTCGTGGTTGTGCTGCACCACCTGCCGTTCCGCGAACTCCTGTACGGCCCGTCCGACGTGGCGCACGAGTTCTGCCGGGCCTACATGGGCTCGGAGCGCTTCGGGGAGTTGCTGCTCGACTGCCCCAAGGTTCGCCACGTCATCTGCGGCCACAGGCACGGGCCGGACGTGTGCACTGTCGGCCACATCCAGGCCGTCACCGTGGGGAGCGACTACGACACGAAACGACTTCTTCAGCTCGACCTGGCGACGGGGGACTGCCGCAGGCGCACGTTTGAGCCCCCCACCGAGCTGCTCTACGACGATTAGCCGCGCGCCGCCACAGCCGGCGGCCATTCGCAAGTCGGAGGAGACGATGGCAAAGATCGCTCTCGCACGAGAGCAGTTCAGGGACAAGGTCCTGGCCTGTTGGCTGGGCAAGAACATCGGGGGCACGCTCGGCGCCCCGTTCGAGGGCCAGAGGCACGTGCACAACCTTGAGTTCTACGTTCCGGTACCGACCGAGCCGCTGCCGAACGACGATCTGGACTTCCAGCTCGTGTGGCTGAAGATGCTCGAGGACGAGGGCGTCTCGCCGCCCTTGCCCGTCTTCGCGGATTACTGGGTGCGCTACCTGTCGGCCTACCCCTGGAACGAGTACGGCTTCTGCCGCCGGAACCTGGCGCGCGGGCTCATGCCGCCGATCTCGGGCTGTTTCGAGAATTACTTCGTGGACGAGATGGGATCGCCCATACGCAGCGAGATATGGGCCTGCACGGCTCCGGCCGACCCGCAACTCGCCGCCGCGCGCGCGTGGATGGACTCCGCGCTGGACCACGCCGGCGGCGAAGGCACGCACGGCGAGATGTTCTGGGCCGCCGTCGAGAGCGCAGCATTCGTGATCGACGATCCGCTCACGCTCATCCGCATCGGCCTGGCCATGATTCCCGTGCCGTGTGCCATCTCGCGGGTGATCCGAGAGGCGCTCTGGTGCCGGCAGAACGACCTGCGCTGGGCGGAGGCGCGCCAGCGCATCGCCGACGTGTTCGGCCATCGCCAGCCTTGCAACGCCGTCCCGAACCACGGGTTCACGATCCTGGGATGGCTCTACGGAGAGGACTTCGGCGACAAGCTCTGCAAGGCCGTCAACTGCGGCTACGACACCGATTGCACGGGCGCCACGCTGGGCTCCGTGCTCGGCATCCTGAGCGGCACGGCCGGCATCCCGGACAAGTGGCGAAAGCCCGTCGGCGAGAGTATCAAGCTGCACCCGTTCACGGGCGACTGCGACCCGCCCGCGGACGTGCATGAACTGACCGACCGGACCGTCGCGATCACCGAGCGCACGGTGGCCGAGCTGTCGGACACGGTGGCCTTCGGCGAGGGGACGCGTCTGCCGGAAGACCTGCCCTCCCTGCTCTTCCGGAATGAGCAGGCGCGGGAGGCGCTGCGGCAGGACGTCCAAGCAGCGGTCGCCGTCGACGGCGGGGTCGAGATCGTCCTTCACTACGGGGGCGAACCGGTGCTCTACCCCGGCGTCGGCCGCGTCTTCGAGGTCTCGCTTCGCAGAGACGGCAAGCTGGTCGAGGGAGACGTGCAACTCAAAGCGCCCGAGGGGTGGAGCGTCGAGCCGACGGCGGAGGCCGCCGGGACGGCGTTCCTGGTCACTGCGATCGAGCCGGAGCGGCTCAACGACCTCGAAGTCTTCGTGGACGGCGCAGACGGCCGCCATCGGGCCGCCTTCAGAGTGCTCGGGCCGCAGGAGGCGCGGGGCTATCCCGCAGCCAGCAATCTTCCGCGCTGTCCCAAGTGCCAGGGCCTGGAAGGCTACTGCATCTGCACGCGGAGTTGAGCGGCCGAAGCGGGCACTTCCCCGTGCTGTGCAGGCGTTGTAGAATACGCCCCGGTCGCGCCCTCCGTTCCGTGTGTGCAGAGGGGGTTACATGGGCACCAGCGGGCTCACGCCAGAGGACATCGAGCTTCACCTGAAGGACCTTCGCGAGCGGCTGACCGCCTTCCTGGAACGCGGCGAGGGGAAGGTGACCGAGCTGCGCAGGGAAGCCGAGCAGGTCTTTGCAGTCAGGGATGAATTCGCAGAGGTCTTCGAGCGGCACGGAGACGTGGAGGGACTGGTGGCCGACTTCCTCGCCCGGGAGAAGCAGTACCAGTTCATGGGAGGCCCGGAAAAGCCCGAGAACCGAGGCTGCCTGCTGGGGTGGCTGTTCCGCCGAGGCGACTCTTGACGACGGCTATCTAACGCCGGGCTTCGGCCGGCGGGGCCGGCTTCTGGATCCGTATGACCAGGCTGACAGGAGCCGCCGGTCCGTTTGAGGGGCCACCCGCCCTTGCTGCCCAGTAGTACCGCGCTCGGCCCGCGCGTCTCCTTGCCTCCTCAGCAGGGGCGGCCGTCTCCGGCGTCGTGCGAACGGCACCGAACGCCAGGGACGTGCTCCTAGCCGGCGCAGCCACGGTCTGGCCCTCCTTGGACTTCTCATCGGCCTCTCGGGTGCCCTTGTAGAAGGCGTAGTTCGCCAGCATCGCTTCGAAGAACTCGCCGGAACCCACGTCTGTGTTCGCCAGCGACTGCTTCTCCGGCGGGGCCAGCTTCACCAGCTCTTTCAGCAGCCCGTCGTAGCGGGCCGCAGGCACCGTGAGGAAGACGTCTACGCCCCCGTCGTCCTTGTCCTCGGGTTCAACGCGCAGGGCGGCCGCGACGCCGATGCCGTTGGCAACCGCCACGGTCCGGCGCATCACCGCGATCGGCTCTTCGGCCATTACGGTGAAGACCTGTTGCGCACGGCCGGCCGGCTCGGCGAAGCGTTCCGAGGCTACCTGTGTGAAGACGAACGGCACCCCGGCCTGCAGGACGCGCAGGGACTCATCTTCGGGAGTCTCAAGCTCGCGCCACGAGAGCGCCGGGGGCCCCAGGAGCTCCCTCTCATCACGCCCGCGGACGCCGGCCACGCCGCGGACGGCTCCGGTTTCGCCCAGCGGCGCCCGGGCATGCGGGGCGCCTGCCGGAAAGCCGGTCACTCGCTCCAGACGGTCGGCCAGTTGCGAAGCATCTTCCCGCATCATCGCCACGGGCGAGAGCCGTCTGATTCCCTCCTCGCGGAGTGCCTCGGCCGGGACCGCGGCCACAGCCTCCCCCGCAGCCGCGCGCGCGCCGGACGCCTCGGGCTCGGCAACCCGCCTCGCCATGGCTAGATGACGGACCTCGGCAGGCCCGCTCGTCGGTTTACGGCCGGGCACGTAAACCAGCAGGCCGAGCACGAGCGCCAGCATGGCCGCCACGGGGAGTGCGCGCGCGCACAGTACGATGAGCCTGCGTCCCTCAGCCGGAGCACGCCCGGCCGCGATGGAGCGCGCCACCCGCTCACCAAAGCCAGCGGGCGCGCTCCGCTTCGGCAGCTCAGCGACCGTCCGTATCGTCTGGTGCAACAGGTTCAACTCCCGCCGGCACTCGGCGCACTCGGCCACGTGCGCTTCCAGCGCATTCCGGTCGGCTTCCGGCATCTCGCCGTCCAGGTACTCGCCGAACCGCTCTCGATGCTGTCCGCATTCAGCCTTCATCGGTTCACCGCCCGCAGCGTCCTTACGCAAGCTCCATCCCGTCGAAGATAGGTTCCAGCAACTCCTTCAGCGCCGACCGGGCACGGTGCAGCCTGCTCTTGACCGTGCCGTCCGGCAAGTCCAGGACGTCCGCCAGCTCCTCGTAGCTCAGTCCGCGTATGTCGCGCATCACCACGATCTCCCGCAGGTCCTCGTCGAGCTGGGCGATGGCGGCGCGCACGGCCTCGACGCGTTCCCCGCGCACGCTTTCCTCGAACGGATTCCTGCCTGCCGCCGCCGGATCGCGAGCACTCTCGTCTTCCTCGGCAGCATCCTGAACCAATGTGGGTCGCCTCGTACGCCGGCGCCAGAAGCTCCTTACGCTGTTCAGCATGATGCCGTAGAGCCACGTGCTGAACTTCGATCTGCCCTCAAACCGGCCGATGCTCCGGTAGGCCTTGACGAACACGTCCTGGGCGATGTCTTCAGCGTCCCGCTCGTCTCCCACCAGGTGGTAGACGGCGTTATAGACGTAGTGCTGGTTACGCTCCACGAGCCGCCCGAACGCCTCGACGTCGCCCGCGTGCGCCAGAGCCACCAGCTCCGCATCGGTCCGTGAAGCCTCACCCATTGTGGGCTCTACATGATTAGACTATCCGGATGGCGTTTTGTTCCTGTCCGCAAAGGCCGGCAAACGAATATACCGTATGGGCCGCCCGGGGGGAAAGGGAGCACGGGGCGGTTCGGCGGGCGGAGCGCACGGCGCACGGCAGATTCCTCGTCGTCCGCCAGGCTGCGGCCTCCTCGGAATGACCAAGGATGCTCGGGTCCCGGCCGACGACGAGGACGAGAACGAGGACGACGACGATGGCGGGGCGGCGCCACTGCGAACTGGAGACGGGGCCCGGATTCGTAGCGCCGGCCCGCCAGAGGTCGGGCAAGCATTCCAGCCGGCAAGTTCCTGGCGCGGGCACGCGGCCGACGACGAGAACGAGGACGATGGCGTGCGGCCGACAACGAGGACGAGAGTGAGGACGACGACGATGGCGCGCGAACGGCGGCTAATCGCCCCTGACCTGGTCGCCGCTGACCAGAAGGCTGACCGTGCCCTGGCCCTTGAAGTTCACCCGGATCAGGCGCCGCTTCCCCACCATGCTGACCTCGAGCACCTCCCCCTCGCCGTAGCTCGGGTGGCTGACGCGCACGCCGGGCGCCAGCTCGTCTCCGTCCCGGCCGCCCAGGATGCGCAGCGTCGCGCGCTTCCTCTTGAGTATGCGCTGCATCTGGGCGGCGAAGTTCTCGGCCGACCCCGCCGTGAGGCCGTCGGCGGCCCTTTCCACGCAGTCCTCGGGCAACTCGTCCAGGAAGCGCGAGGGAGACAAGGTCTGCTCCACGCCGCGGCTGACGCGCTTGCGGGCGTAGGTGACGAAGAGCCGATGCCGCGCCCGCGTCATCCCCACGTAGAACAGGCGCCGCTCC
>CAZSET010000253.1:0-5687 GCA_964605915.1 uncultured candidatus Brocadiaceae bacterium
ACTCGTCGACCGCCGCTTCCAGATTCTCGACGAAGATGCTGTCCTCGTTGATGCAGATGGGCCTGGGGCGGGCCTGGTACTCCGGCTCGCCGCGCACACGCCGGATCTTCTCGCGCAGTTCGTCAGGGGTCCGCCCGTTGCCGTGCGGCATGGTGAAGTCCTCGGCTGCCAGCCACTTTCCCTTGGCGTACTCCTCCGTGCCGCCGCCGCTGCTGGAGGAGACGAGCAGCCGGCGCCCGTCGACCGTCACGCCCCGGGCGGCCTCGATCACCCGGTGCACATTGGCTGGTTTCATCAGTTCGACCGTCCACCAGTCGGCCGCCTCGTTCGCCACGTCCACCAGGATGTTGCGGTAGCCGGTCTTGAGCAGCCACTCCGTCACGCGCTCGGTCACGTCGAACAGGACGTCGTCGCCCGCGAGCCTCTCCGCCTGCTTCCAGTAGAAGTAGTTGACGATGACGACGATGCCGCACTCGTCCGCCGCACGGATGACGCGCAGGAGGCGGTCGAAGTAGGGCTGCTTGAACGAGCCGTCGGGACGGTAGGGGGAGTTGAGGTAGTTCTGGTAGACCTCGGGGCGAAAGTGTGAGCCGCCGCCCTGGAGGCCGACTGTCACCGCGAGCAGGCCGTGGGCGCGGTAGGACGGGAGATTGGCGCAGAACTCCTTCGTGTTGCGCTCCGGGTCCCACTCGCCGGTGTCGGGATAGGCCCAGAGCTCGCGCGTTTGGGGATTGCCGTCGTCGAAGACGGCCTGGATCATTCGAGAGTTGAACAGCAGCCCCTCGACGCGGTGGCCCTGCCACTGCACGCCCTCGTAGGTCGGCCTGCCGTTGATCAGGAACTTCGTCGCATCAATCCCCACTTCGGTTTTCATCAGGTCCTCCGGACGCAGCAAACAGGGCCCCGGGGTTCGCTGGCACCTTCCTGGGCTTGCCCCGCGGATTATAGCATGGCCTTCGAGCGCGAGCCAAGACTACGCTGACGGATGGTCGCTTGACATCAAGCGCCACCCTTCGTACCAATGTGCTCCTCGCTGAAATATGAACGGCGCACCGGGAGCGAAGGAGGGCATATGCTGTTCCGTCCGCCACGGGTGTACGTGCTGGAGGAGTTGTGGGAGAACTCCGACGCCGCGCGGCGGGCCGAGCGGATCATCCAGGCCTGCGACGGGGCCGAGGTGCGCAACTTCGCCTACGACGACCTGCCCGACATCGTGGCTGAGGAAGGCTGGGACCATCTCCCCAGGATGGGCACCCTCGACGGGGTGCCGCCGCCCGTCCCGATCCTCGGCCTGTTCCGATTCGACCGCGACGCCGTCGCCCGCGACGCCGAGCGCATGCAGGCCGCATACAAGGGCAACGGCCAGTTCCCCTGGGACCTGGCGGCAGGCGGGCGCGCCTTCGTCTTCTTCACGTCCGGGCTCGACGAGCTCCGCCCCAACCCCCAGCACGTCTGCCGCCCGCAGTGGCGCATCCACCTCGGCAGCGGATGCCCACACCAGTGCGCCTATTGTACGCTCGGCGGATACCAGATCAGCCACCTGAACATCGACGACTACACCGAGCACCTGGCCGAACTGCTCAGGCAGAACCCGTGGCAGCGGACGTGGCTCTACGACGACGTGATGGACGTGGTGGCGCTCGAACCGGAGTGGGACACGCTGCCACCACTCATGCGCTTCTTCGAGAGCACCGGGGACCGCTACCTGATCGTGCACACCAAGAGCGACCGCGTGCAGTCCATGATCGACGCGGGCGCCCCGTCGAACACGATCATCGCGTGGAGCCTGAGCGGGCCGACGCAGTCCCGCCGGATAGAGCCGATGTCCGCCACAACCGAGGAGCGGATAGAGGCGGCGCGCCGATGTCAGGAGGCCGGCATCACCGTGCGGTTCAAGTTCAAACCGATCGCCCCCATCCCGAACTGGCGCGAGGAAGCGAGCTACACGGTCGACCTTGCCCTGAGCCGCACGAAGCCGGACAACCTGAGCCTGACGTGCCTGATGTGGATGACGGTCGATCAGCTCAAGGGCTGCATCGGAGAGGAGCTGACCGACGCGGACTGCCTGCGAGCCGCCGAGGACGCCGCCGACGAAATGGCCGACCAGCACATCGGCCCGTTCCCGGACGACGTCCGCGAGGAGATCTACCGTCACCACCTATCGGAGATACGCGCGCGCGATGCCGATGTGCCCGTGACGATCTGCACGGAGAGCCTGGACATGTGGGAGCGGCTGGGGGATGATCTGGGCGTCGGTCCGGCCACTTACGTCTGCGGCTGCGGCGCCGGGGCGACGCCGGGCAGGCGCACGCTGGCCACCAGCCCCTGGCAGGACGCCCGCGGCGCGCGCACCTGGGACGGCCTGGACGCCATGCGGCACAGGACGTAGCAGCAAACCTTCAGCCGAGGAGGCAGCGCAGTGGAGATCATCGATCTTCGCCCCCACCACCTGCTGGACATCGTCCGGCGCTTCCAGCCGGACGACGATCCCGATTACGTCCGCGCGCCGGGCGAGAACGGCGTGCGCACCGTCGTCCGCATGGTGAGCGGCGGCATCGACTTCCCGGCGCGGTTCATCATCGGGCCGGACTTCATCTGCGCGCCGTGCAGCCACCTTCAGCCCGGCGGACGCTGCGACCGAATCCTCGAAGCGCACGATCCGCCGCAGCCAATCGACGATTACAACGACCCGCTGGACGCGCGAGTCCTCGACTACCTGAGGCTGGAGCCCGGCGTCGAGATGACGGTCCGCCGCTTCCTGGAGGTCGTCAACGGGCGGCTGCCGGGAGTCGAGGACGTCTGCACGCATCCCACGGAGGAGAAGTCGAAGCGCCGCCAGGGGCTGATCGACGGGATGATCGCCCTGGGGGTCAGGGCGACCGCCGAGTGAGGAGAAGAGAAGGAGCCGGCTAGTCCGCCGGCGCCTTCGCCACCTGGATGGTCAGGTCCGCGCCGCCGATGCGGACGGTCTTCGACGTGCCCTCCCCTTCCCCAGGCTCCATCCGCAGTGACAGCGTCTCGGCCATGACGTACTGCCGCCACGTCTCGATCGCCCGCGCCAGTGCGTCGGAATCCGTGGCGTAGTGCAGGTGGATGCGATTCTCGATGTTGAGATCGATCTCCTTGCGCAGTTGCTGGACGTGGCGAACGGTGTCGCGCGCCCAGCCCTCGGCTTCGAGCTCGGGCGTGATCCGGGTGTCCAGAATCAACATGACGCCGGCGGCCTCGGCAACGGCGAGATGCCCGGGCGTCTGCCGCCGGACCTCCACTTCGTCCGGCGCGACGCGCACTTCCCTGCCGTCCACGCTTACGGCCAGAAGCTCGCCGGCCTCCAGCGCTCGGGCCGCCGCGCTCGGGTCAAGCGAGCGGACGGCCTCGGCGACCTTCCCGGCGTCGGACTTGTGCTTGGGGCCGAGTTTCCTCATGTCGGGCACAAGCTCGAGCTGCTCGACGCCCTCGGCGCTGCTGATGATCTCCAACGCCTTGACATTGAGCTCGTCGAGGAGCTGGGCCTCGAACCGCTCCAATGCCGCGATCGCCTCCGCGTCACCTGTCAAGGCAGTTAGCTCGGCCAACGGCTGACGGACCCGCAGTTGCTGCTCGTTGCGCAGTCCCAGCGCGGCCGAGACGCAGGAGGTGATGACGGCGATCTGGCGGCTGAGTTCCTCGTCGATCAACTCATCCCTGGGCTGTGGGTAATCGCAAAGGTGCACGCTCGCCGGCGCGCCGGGCTCCTGCTCGGCCACGAGGTTGCGATACATGACCTCGGACAGGAACGGAATGACGGGCGCGAGCAGTCGGCAAAGCGTCACCAGCGCCTCGTGAAGCGTCTGGTAAGCGGCCAGCTTATCGCGGTCATCCACGCCCCTGGCACGCCAGAAGCGGCGCCGGTTCCGCCGCACGTACCAGTTGGACAGGTCGTCCACAAACTTCTCGGCGCGCCGCACCAAGGCGGCCACGTCGAAGTCCTCGAGCCGTTCGCGCGCCAGGCGCACCAGCAACTGAAGGTCGCTCAGCAGCCATCGGTCGATGTCGGGCCGCTCGGCGTAAGGAACGGGCGCCGACTTCGGATCGAAACCGTCCAGCCGCGCGTAGTTGCAGAAGAAGGCATACGTATTCCACAGGGTGTTGAACACCTTGCGCCGGGTCAGGTCGCAGACGGACCAGCCGAAGTTCAGGTTGTTGACGGGGTCCTGCCGGCAGAAGATCCAGCGCATCACGTCGCTGCCGATGCGCTCGGCGGCTTCGTCGAAGGCGATCGCGTTGCCCCAGCTCTTGTGCATCTCCCTGCCTTCCTCGTCGCGCACGAGCGCATGGCCCAGCAACGTCTTGAACGGCGGGATGCCTTCCATCATCGTGCTCATCGACAGCAGGGCGTAGAACCAGTTGCGGAACTGGCCCGGGAAGCACTCGGTGATGAAGTCCGCCGGGATCCACCTGGACCAGTACTCGCGGTCTTCGCTGTACCCGACGGTGGAGTAGGGAACGATGCCGGCGTCGAGCCACGGGTTGCCGACGTCGGGGATCCGGCTGACCGGCTTGCCGCACTCGCCGCAGGCGATCTTGACGGCGTCCACCCACGGTCGATGAGGCGAATGGCCTTCGAACTCCTCCCAGCCCTCGACCGCGCGCTCTCTCAACTCCTCCTTGCTTCCCACGACGTCGAACCATCCGCACCCGCACTTGTAGATGGGCAGGGCCAGGCCCCAGTAGCGCTTCTTGGAGATCATCCAGTCGCGCATGTTGTTCAGCCAGTCCAGCTCTCGATCCAGGCCCCACTCGGGAATCCAGCGGATCTGCTTCGCCACCTCCTTGATCTCGTCACGCCAGGACATGTCGATGTACCACTCGTCCACGTTGCGGAAGAGCAGCGCGGTGCCGCACCGCCAGCAGTGGGGATAGCTGTGAGTGTAGGGCTCCTTCTTGTAGTAGTACCCCTTCTCACGCAGGCTCTGGAAGACGGCTTCGCTCACTTCGGCCGCGCCCTGTCCGGTGAGGAATCCGAACCCCTCCAGGAACACGCCGGCCTCGTCGATGGGCGCGATCACGGGCAGGCCCAGCTCGACGGACAGATCGAAGTCTTCCTTGCCGCAGCCCGGCGCGATGTGAACGATGCCCGTGCCCTCGGTGCTGGTGACCAGGTCCCACGTGATGACGCGGTGGACGTCCACGGCCGGAGCGGCGGCCGGCAGCTCGTCGAACGGGCCGTCGTAGGTCCATCCCTCCATCTCAGCGCCGGGGAACTCGGCCAGCACCTCGTACGGCCCGCGCGACTTCATCTCGTCCAGGCGCGACTGGGCCAGATAGTAAACGTCGCCGTCCTGCCGGGCCCTGACGTACGTCAGGCCCGGATGCACGGCGCAGCCGACGTTCGAGGACAGCGTCCATGGAGTCGTGGTCCAGACGAGCAGGTATTCATTCTGGCGGCCGCGCAGGGGCAGCCGCAGGAACACGGCGTCCTCGGTCACCTCCTCGTAGCCTTCGTGCATCTCGTGCTGGCTGATGCCGGTGCCGCATCGGGGGCACCACGGCATGCTGTCGCGCCCGCGGTAGATCAGGCCGCGCTCGTGGCACTTCTTCAGGAAGGTCCAGATGGTGTAGTTGTTCTCGTCCGCCATCGTGTAGTAGGAGTCGTCCCAGTCCATCCAGTAGCCCAGGCGGATGGACTGCTGCGTCTGGATGGCGGC
>CAZSET010000254.1:0-5658 GCA_964605915.1 uncultured candidatus Brocadiaceae bacterium
GCAGGTTGACCAGCCGCTCGATGGCCGAGCCGACGCCGGCCACCGACGCCAGCAGGAGGAACACCATGGTCAGGCCGCCCTGCCTGAGCTTCAGCAGGAATGCTTCGCCGGTGGTCAGTTCGCGCGTCCCCCTGCCGGCCTCGAGCTCGGCGGCCTGGACGGGCGTCTCGGCCGCAGCCGCCATGGGCGTCTCGGCCGCAACGGCTGCAGCCGTCTCCGCGGGAACCAAGGCTGGTGCCGGCTCCGCGCTCTGTGCCATCGTCGATGAAGCGAACGCCCACAGGGCCAGCAGTGCCAGCACAAGGGCGACCGTGCTCTGTCGCCTGCTCATCAATCTCCTCCTGTGTGATGTCCAGTGGAACCAACGCCTGACGCGGCGTCACGACCCGATTCCGTGCAATGATACGGACTGCGGAGGGCTTTAGCAAGAAACGTTGGCTCGGCGACCAGAGAAAAGGCGGCTTCCGTGGCCGCTGCTACGCGCGGATCATCACCAGCATCATCTTGAACTGCGTCCTCGCCTTGACGGCGTGCGGCACGTCGGCGGGCATCAGGACCATCTGTCCGGCGCAGACCGGCACGGTCTGGCCGCCGATGACCAGGTCGGCCTGTCCGTCCAGGCCTAGCACGTGGGCGTCGAACGGTGTGGTATGCTCGCTGAGGCCCTGTCCGGCGTCGAATGCGAACAGCGTCAACGTGCCCTGCTCCCTGTCGACGAGGGTCCGGCTGACGATGGCCCCTTCGGCGTACTTCACGAGTTCGGAGGCGAGGATCGGCTCCGCAGGGGCGATCCCGCCCGGCTTCCTCTGCGCTCCATGGTGTTCGGGCATCCTGTTTCTCCAGGTCTGTGGGAAGCGGCTACTCTCGCACCGCGTCGAACATGGCCACGATGTTCTCGGGCGGCACGTCGGCCATGATGTTGTGCACTTGTTGGAAGACGAACCCCCCGCCGGGCCTTAGGATTCGGACGCGTTCCTTCACGTGGGCGCGCACTTCGTCGGGCGTTCGTCGGGGCAGCACGTCCCGCGTGTCGCAGCCGCCGCCCCAGAGCGTGATCCGGTCGCCGAAGTCGCGCTTCAGCCCGTCGGGCTCCATGCCCGCGCAGGTGGTCTGGACGGGATTCGTCGCGTCCATGCCGGCCTCGATCAGGCTCGGCAGAAGCGGCCTGATCCCCCCGCAGCAGTGCAGCATCACCTTGACGTCCGCCAGCTCCTTGGTGCGGCGCCACATGCGGGCGTGGCGCGGCTTGAAGAACTCGTCGTACATGCGCGGGGAGAACTGCGGCCCCGTCTGCATCCCCAGGTCGTCGCTGAACAGGATCACGTCTATGCTGTCGCCGACTGCGCCCAGGTAGCTCTCCAGGTTGCGCATGTGGATGTCGGTCAGCCTGTCCAGGAAGCGGTGGACTCGCTCGGGGTCCTCGGCCAGCATTCGCAGCAGGTTGTCTATGCGGAAGCAGAACTGACCGAGTTCGACCAGGTTGCCGCCGAACAGGCCGATGATGGCGCGATCGCTCGAGCGGCGCAGCTTGCGGGCGCCGCGCTGCAACTCCTGGAGGTCCGCCCCTTCGAGCCCGAGCGGCGCCGGGGGCGTGCCGGCCGCCACCCACATGACGTCGTCCAGTTGATCTTCGAGGTCGTCGAAGTCCCGGTCGTCGCCCTCCATCAGCGGCCACACGGTCTGCTCGAAGTAGAGCGAGCCCTTCCTCTGCACGGCGATGGGGCGGCCATCGTCGTTGTAGATGTGCCAGTCGTCCCCCTCGCGGCCCAGGTTGATGAAGGCGGGCACCTTGCACGGCGTGCCGTCGGGCAGCTCCCAGTCGGCCCAGTAGGAATCGTCCCGCGCGAAGCCGCGCCCCAACTCGACCGTGTCCACGCCGAAGCGGTCGAGCACCTCCGGCTCGACGATGGCGAGCTGCTGCACCAGGTCATAGACGTAGATGCCGCCGCTGGTGATGCCGAGACAGTCCTTCAGCCGGGCGTAAGCGATCGCCATGATGCCGCTGGACCGGTGCCCTCCGAAGTCTATGGGCGCTGTGTCCGGCTCCGTGTGGTTCAGTGCGGCCAGGACCCTCTCGCGCGGCCTCACGCTGCGTCCTCCTTGCAGGCGGTTCTACTGCTCAGCAGCAGCACGAGGATAGTGACGTCGGCTCCGGGCGTCAACCTCCGCCGACCCGCCCCGGCGCCTGCTTGCCCTCGCCGTCGTTGACATCGGGTATAACATGGCACCGTGGTCTGGCGGGCATTCGAGGGGAGAGGATCATGAAGGCGAGCGAGGTCCTGGCGCATTTCCAGTCTGTCGGTCACTGGGTGAACTGGGAGAAGACGGTCGACTGTTTCCTGCACGGCGACGCGGACGCCGAGGTGCACGGCATCGCCACGGCGTGGATACCCACCAACAAGGCGATCCGCGAGGCGGCCGACAGGGGGCTGAACCTGTTCGTGACGCACGAGCCGGCCTTCATGCACGGCTACAGGGGACAGAAGTCAGCCGACGAGGCCGCCGACCGTAAGAGGGAACTGCTCGACTCGCTCGGCGTGGCCGTGCCGCGCTGCCACGACACGTGGGACCGGATGCCGGAGGTCGGGATCCCGGATGCGTGGGCCGCCTAGCTCGGCTTTGGCACCGAGGAGAGGCCCGTCGAGTCCTTCTACAAGATCTGCCTGCTGGGCGACGTCACCGTCGAGGAGGCGGCGCGTCGTGTGGCCGAGCGGATTGGCGAGCTGGGGCAGGACACGGTCCTCATCTTCGGCGACCGGACCAAGCGCGTCGGCCGAATGGCCGTCGGCACCGGGGCCATCACGCATCTGCCCACAATGCTTGGACTGGGAGCTGATCTGCTGCTGGCGACCGACGACGGGATGAACTTCTGGGACGGCGGGCTCTGGGCCGCCGACCTGGACGTCCCGCTGCTCATCGTGAACCATTCGACGGCCGAGAAGCCCGGCATGATGGCGATGGTGGACTACCTGAAGGGCGTTTTCCCCGGCGTGCCGGTCGAATACGTGGACGTGGCGTTCCCCTACACGTCGCTCTGATCGGGTGCCGGCCCCGAACCAGCGTCTCCATGCATCCTCAGGGGGAGGCGGGCGCCACGGCGAGCATGCG
Source organism: uncultured candidatus Brocadiaceae bacterium (assembly GCA_964605915.1). GTDB lineage: Bacteria > Planctomycetota > Brocadiia > SM23-32 > SM23-32 > DAOVRD01. Next base: position 3,109 of record CAZSET010000254.1, read on the forward strand.
CAGGACCTCCTGCACAGTCGTCTCGCCGCGGAACAGTTTCTGGAGCCCCACTTCGCGGAAGCTGCGGCAGAAGCCTGCTGCGCGACCGGCTTTCCGGATCTCGTCGGCGCTCCCTTTGACGATGGCCTCGCGCACGCCGCTGGGGACTGCTATATCGCTGGCAGGCGAACACCCGGACCTTTCGCTTGCACAAGTGGCCGGGCTGGAGCCGTCCGCCCCCAGGTTGGCCATGTCAGCCCCCGGGGTGCGTGCGGAGGGCTGCCAGGAGCGCTGGCAGGGCGATGGCCAGCATGAGGCACAGCACGCCGAAACAGTCGCCGTAGCGGACATAGGGCGGCACGGTGTCGCAGAGCCGCACCGGCGCGCTGAGGGCGCCTTCTTCCAGCGGTTCGATGGCCGCGTAGACCTCGCCGCCCGGGTCGATGAAGCAGGAGACGCCGGTGTTGGCTGCGCGGACGACCGTCGTTCGCGTCTCGACGGCGCGGAAGACGGCCATGGCCAGGTGCTGGCCGAGCTCCCCAGGGATGACGTACCAGCCCTCGTCCGTCACGTTGACGAAGAAGTCGACGCCCCGGCGCCGGAAGCTGGCCGTCAGGTCCGGGAAGACATCCTCGTAGCACACAAGGGCTGCGAAGCGGACGGGCCCCCCGTCCTCGCACGGCACGGAGAAGACGACTTCCTCCTTGCCGGGCGTCAACTCGCGCGGTATGGGCGTGAGCGCCTGCAGGAAGGGCAGCGAATCACGCAGGGGGATGTACTCGCCGAAGGGCACCAGGCGCATCTTGTCATAGCGCTCGATGAACTCGCCCTTCGGCGAGAGCAGCACGGCGCTGTTGCCGAACTCGAGCTGCACCTGAACGCCGTATAGAAGGCTGCCGCTCGTGACGGCCTCGCGGGAGACGTACGCGGGCGCCCCCACCAGGAAGTACGCGCCCATGTCATCGCCCAGCAGCCGGATGTAGTCGAGCGTCTGCCGTTGGATCGAGCGCTCCCTCTCCCTGCCGAAGAACTCCCCCGGCAGGTCCAGGGGCACCGGCACGGACGTCTCGGGCCACACCACCATGCGGACGTCGTCCTGGCGCAGCCTGGCCGTCAACTGTGCGCAGAGCTGCACCTCTGCTTCGCCCTCGCGGTAGCGCTCTTCGAGGTCCTTCCCGGGGTCGTAGATCTCTTCGACCAGTCTCGGGATGTTCTGCTGAACGACGCCCACGGTCGGGCCCTCGCGGAACTCGAGCCCCGCCTTCGCCGCGTCCCCCAGGAGGCTTAGCAGGAACAGCGCGAGCCCCAGGAGCGCGACTGCAAGCAGCGGGCGCTCGAGCCCGACCCGGCGAGTGGAAGGGGACCGGCGAAGGGTGGCGATGACGGAACCCGCCAGGACTGCGTTTACCAGGACGACGACGAAGCTGACGGCGTACACACCGCCCAGGGCGGCAAGCTGCAGCAACGCGGCGTAGCGGTACTGCGTGTAGCCCAGGAAGAGCCATGGGAACCCCGGCCCGAGCCGCGCCCGAAGCAGCTCGAGCCCAGCCCACAGGAACGCCGTCAGCACAGGCCAGAGCGCGCCCGTGTTCCGCTGAAGCAGCCGCACGATCCCCCCGGCCGCCGCCACGTAAAGCCCGCAGTAGACCGTCAGGCCGAACCAGCCTGGAACTGCAACGCTGGCCACCCAGGCGAATGAAGGCAGGTAGAACGCCAGGGCGGCCGTCGCCCCGCAAAGGATGGCCCTGCGGCATGAGCTCGTGCCGCTGGCGGCGACCAGCAACGGGACCAGCGCCACGAAGGCCAGCGGCGAGAAGTCGACGGGCGGAAAGGAGAGGAACAGCAACGTCCCGGCGAGCGCAGAGAGAAGGAGCTGCGTTAGCAGCGCCGTTACGGCACCGGCTCCGTCGACGCCGTGCGCGCGGGGAACGCCTTCGGCAGGCTCTTTCGGGGCGCAGTTGTCGGGCATAGCCGGAGGCCACCGGACGAGGTAAGCCCTGTCATTCTACGGACTGCACGCTCGATGCCGGGAACGGGGCTGCCTATCCGCGCATCACCTTCACCGTAAGGGCCGCCCCGATCAGGAACGTCAGAGCGTTAGCAGCCCACATGGACGGACCGACGGGGAAAGCACCGCTCTCTGCGGCGAGCTGCCCGAGGATCAGGAGCGGGTAGAAGACAAACAGCACGATGGCGAAGCTGATGCCGAACGCAGTCACGACCCGGCGGCGGCTCGCCATTATCCCCACGGGCACCCCGATGAACGCGAAGACAAGCACGGCGAGCGCCTGGCCCAGCCGCTTGTGGACGCGCAACCGCAGAGAGAGCAGCTCCTTCTGTTGGTTGGCCCACTCGATGACCTGTTGGACTTTCCCGCGCTTGAGCCACAGCTCGGACCTTCTGTCTTCGAGTTCACGGATGGACTCCTCGAGTTCGCGGGCCTTTGCGCTGGATGCATTGGCCAGGCTGTCGGCAGCCCCGAGCTCTGCCTGGAGTGTCTCGATCCGCTTCTTCAGCGCATCAACCTGAGCCAGCAAGTCCCGATGTCTCCTCTCCAGCTCCACCTGCTTC
>CAZSET010000255.1:0-5592 GCA_964605915.1 uncultured candidatus Brocadiaceae bacterium
CGCCGTGCTCGGCGATCCGTCCGGCCCATCGTCGGCACCCCCTGAGATCCCCGGCAGAGCCCGGCTCAAGACGCCCTCAGGCAAGGTTGCGTCGCTCGCCTGGTAGCGTCACCGAACCGTGCCGGTGTGAGTGACAGGCCAGGTTGACGGCCACGGGCAGGCTGGCGATGTGGCAGGGGGCCCGCTCGATCAGCACCCCCAGCGCCGTCGTCCGCCCTCCGAGCCCCTGTGGGCCGACGCCGAGGGCGTTGACCTGCTCCAGTATCTGCGCTTCCAGCTCCGCCAGGCCCGGCTCGGGATTGGCCCGTCGCAGGTCCCTGAACAGCGCCCGTTTGGCCAGCAGCGGCGCCGTCTCGAAGTCGCCCCCGATCCCTACGCCCACGATCACGGGCGGACAGGCATTCGCGCCCCCCTCCCGCACGGTCTCGACCGCTGCCCGGACCACGCCTTCCCCGCCCTGGCTTGGCGGCAGCATGTGGAGCCGTCCCATGTTCTCCGCGCCTCCGCCCTTGGCCATCAGCCGGACCGTCAGCTCGCCGCCGTCCACTTGCTCGAGATGCACAATGGCGGGCGCGTTGTCGCCCGGGTTGGCGCGTCCGAGGGGATCCGTCACCGTCGAGGCACGCAACGGGTGCTCGCGGGTGGCCTCGCGGACACCTTCGTCTATGGCGTCCTGTAGCGTGCCACCGGTAACGATCACCTCGCGCCCGATGCTGACAAAGGCCACCGCCAGCCCCGTGTCCTGGCAGAGCGGCACGCCCTCGGCCCGGCTGATTCGCTCGTTCTCCAGAAGCGCGGCCAGTATCTCACGCGCCAGGCCGGACTCCTCCCGAGCCATCGCCTGCTCGATCGCAGCAAGGACGTCCGGCCGGAGCTCCGTGTTGATCCGGCGATAGAGCGCGCTGACGGCACGGCTCACGTCTGCCGAGTCTATGATGGAAACGGAGTCCATGGTCCATCCCATGCCCGGGGACAGGCGGACAAGCGTGCGCGCCGTGACTCTACGGGAAAGCCGCCGAGGCCGTCAAGTCGGGCGCGGCCGGACTCGTTGAAAGGACCGGCTCACGATGTTAGAGTAACCCCTGCGCCGTCTTCATGATCCGTGTGCACCGGCTCTCCGAAGGAGAGAATCGTGACGCCGGAAGAGCTATTCGACAACTGGCTGGAAGACACCGTATACCGGGACAAGCAGGTGGACGCGGCCGGCGTCCATCTGACCGTGGGCCAGATCCACGCGGCGCACTCGCGCGGCAGGCTCGATTTCGGGGGAAGCGAGCTGAAGCCCTGCGGCACACATCCCATCGAGCTCACCGAACGCACGCCGGGGGACCAGTACGCGTGGTGGCGCCTGGAGGAAGGCACTTACGTCGTGCGGTTCAATGAGACGCTCAAGGAGGGCGCGCCCCTTTCGCTTCTGGTGGGCAACCGGCGCCTGCTGGCTTGCGGGTGCGCCATCGCCGCCACGGTCTGCACGGGGGGCGAGATGCGGTCCGTGCTCACAGTGCCGGGCTGCGGCGTGCACATCAAGCAGAACGCCCGCATCGCGCTGTTGCGTCCGCTGGTTTGACGGGCCCGGTCGCGCGTCGCGATATTCTCTCCGTTGCTTTGAACAGAACCCGAAGACCGGTACAATCAGCGCCCCAGAACAAGGAGGCGAGCTCACCTGTGAAAGCGGTAGTCATCATTCCGGCCCGGTATGCCTCGACGCGGCTGCCGGGGAAGCCGATCCTGGAGGTCGCACGCGAGGTGACGGGCAAGTACATCATCCAGCACGTCTACGAGAGTGCGGCGCAGGCGCCGTCCGTCCGGGACGTCATTGTCGCAACTGATGACGAGCGGATCGTCGCCGCTGTGGAGGGCTTCGGCGGCAAAGCTCGAATGACCGATCCCAAACACCGGAGCGGGACCGACCGAATTGCCGAGGTGGCCGCCCGCCTGGACGTTCCCGTCATCGTGAACGTCCAGGGCGACGAGCCGGAGATCCGCCCCGAGCAGGTCGAACGGGTCATCGGCCTGCTGGCGGCGGATGAAGCCGCCGTGATGTCCACGCTGGCCCACCCGATCTCCTCGGAAGAGGAATGGCAGGACCCGAACGTCGTCAAGGTGGTGCTCGACCAGCAGAACTGCGCTCTCTATTTCAGCCGCAGTCCGATTCCCTACCCTCGGGACTCGGCCGGCGGAATGGAAGGCGCGCCGATGGAACTGCTGCGCCACCTCGGGATCTACGGCTACAGGCGGGACTTCCTGCTCCGGTACGCCCAGCTCCCCCCCGCCCCGCTCGAAGTGACGGAGAAGCTGGAGCAACTCCGTGCGCTGAGCGCTGTCTACCGAATCAAGGTCGGCATAACGCCGCACCCGTGCATCGGGATCGACACGCAGGAAGACCTGGAGGCGTGGCTCGCGAAGCACAAGAAGCCCTGACAGGAGCTGCAACATGGATAGACCCGAGGAGTTCGCCGTCAAGCTGGCGCGCGTCGAGCGGTTCCTGGCCGAGAACGGCTTGAACGGGGCGATCCTGGCAAGGAGCGACAACTTCGCCTGGCTCGGCTGCGGCAGCAGCAACGTCGTAGATTCCAGCCAGGAGACCGGCGTCGCCGCGCTGGCCGTCCGGCAGGGCAGCGTGACCCTCATCGCCAATAACATCGAGGCCGAACGCCTCCTCACCGAGGAATTGGACGGCCTGGACGTAGCTGCCACGGAGGTCTTCCCGTGGCATGAGCCGGCCAGGCGCGCGGCCATCATCAAGCGCCTGGCCGCCAGGGGACGGTTCGCGGCAGACGATGGTTCCGCAGGACTGGCCGCCCTGCCGGACGGCTTCCCCCGGCTGCGGTATGCGTTGACTGAGACAGAGATCGAGCGGTATCGCGCCCTGGGGCGGGACGCCGCAGCGGCCGTGGAGAGCGCAGCCCGCGACGTGGAACGGGGCATAACCGAGGCCGACGTGGCCGCGATTACGGCCGGCGAATGCCTGGAGCGAAGCATCGCCCCGATCGTCCTGCTGGTGGCGGCGGACGAGCGGGTCAGGAACTGGCGCCATCCCGTTGTGAAGACGACGCCGGTCGAGCGCTGCGTCATGATCGTCATCTGCGGGCGCCGTCAGGGGCTCGTGGCCGCGGCGACGCGTCTGGTGCACTTTGGCGACCTGCCGGAGGACTTGAAGGAGCGGCATCGCGCCGCCTGCGCCGTGGACGCAGCCATGATGTGGGCCACGGTTCCCGGTCGGCCTGCCTCCGAGGTCTTCGCAGAAGCTCAGCGCGCATACGCCCGGAACGGCTTCCCCGACGAATGGCAACTGCACCACCAGGGCGGCGCCATCGGCTATCAGCCGCGCGAGTACATCGCCACGCCCGAGTGCGCGGAGGTCGTCGAGGCCGCCCAGGCGTTCGCCTGGAACCCGTCCATCCGCGGCACGAAGTCAGAGGACACGATGCTGGCAACGGACGATGGCCCCGTGCTGCTGACGGCTCCCGGTGCGGACTGGCCGGTCGTGCGCGTCGATAGGGATGGCGCCACGCTCGCACGCGCCGACATACTGGTCAAATAGCCGTTGCTGCCGTTGCATAGAACGGAGTCCCCACCAAGCGTCGTCGCGTCCTCCCCCACAGCAGATTCCGTCATTGGCGGATATGTCGTAAGCCTTTGCCAGGCAGAAGCGTAGCGCCTCCCGCCCGAATTGCAGGGCCGGGTCCCGCCGAATAAGATGCCCACCGGTTGCGTCTAAGGCATAGACGGCCGCCCGTACGGTGCGGCTCACGTGCGACCGAGCGACGAGCGGGCACCAGGCAGCGCCGGTTGAACCGCGCGGGGCGGGCGAGTATGCTCATCGTTCCCGTCAGTGTAAGGCGCCGACTTCTTCGCAGCGCGGGAAAGGCACTCAATTGAGAATCCTGATCTCCATCTTCATCACCTTCGTTGTGACGGCCGTCATTGCCGGATGCGTCGGGCTATGGCTGCACGCGCGTGGCGGCCTGAGCCCTGAGGAACCGGCGTTGGTGCGCGTCGAGAAGCCCACGCGGGGCGACCTAACCCAGTTCGTCAGCGCCCGTGCCGAGGTCGAGCCGGAGACCAAGGTGGCAATAAGCGCCCGCGTCAGCGCGCGCATCGTTGAGCTGCCCTATGAGGAAGGCGATCGGGTGACGAAGGGCGACCCGCACGCAGATCCGCCGGTCCCGCCGTCCGTGCTGGTGCAACTGGACGCGGCGGACCTGGAGGCAGCCCTGCGCTCGGCCGAGGCCCATCAAGGGGCCCAGGCGGCGCAGATCGAGGTGGAGAAGGCCCGTATCCAGAGCCAGCGCTCGCAGATCGAGGGCATCCGCGCCACGCTTGACCTCACCAGGCGGGACCTCGAGCGCCAGAAGGAGTTGCTGGGATCCAACGACATCAGCCAGGCGGAATTCGACCAGACTCGCTCGCGCGTGCAGGAGTTGGAAGCCCAACTCGCGTCGGCCGAGCACTCCCGCCAGGCAAGCGAGATGAACCTGGCCGTGCTTAGGCACAACCTGGAGGCGGCCGATGCAGAGATCGCCCGCGCGCGGGACCGCCTCACCTACACCACCATCACCTCACCCATCGACGGGACCGTCACCAGGCTGGTGGCCGAGGTCGGCGAGACCGTCATCCCGGGCACGATGAACAACCCGGGCACCGTTATCATGAACGTGGCCGACCTGTCCAGGATGCTTCTGGTGGCGCAGGTGGACGAGACGGACGTCGGCAAGGTCGAGGTCGGACAGCGGGCCACGGCGAAGATACACACGTCCCCCGATGAAGAGTTCGAAGGCACTGTCCAGTCAGTCGCCCTGACGCATGACATCGGCTGGGGAGGGGTCAAGTACTACAAGACGGAGATACTCCTCAAGCTCGACGGGCGGCGCGTCTACTCCGGCGCGACGGGCGACGCCAAGATTGAGACAGCATACCACAAAGGCGTGCTCAAGGTGCCCAGCCAGGCCGTGATGGAGCGCCCCGTGGACGACCTGCCGCTGACTGCGCGCGAGGACAACCCTAACCTCGACACGGACAAGACCTATGCCCCGGTCGTCTACAAGCTCGTTGAGGGACAGGCGATCGTGACGCCCGTCAAGATCGGCGCCAGCGACGAGACCCACACCATCATCGAATCGGGCCTCACGGAGGAAGATGACGTCATTGTGGGGCCCTACAAGGTGCTGGAGAGCATCAAGCACGAACAGAAGGTGCAAGACGAGCGCGACGCGCCGAAGGACGACAACGAGGACAAGGACAGCGCCAAGGAAGGTGAGGCGGGCCCCAAGAAGTAGCCCTCGCTCCAGCCAACCTCGCGGCCAGACATGCTGATTCGGCTGACCGACATCACCAAGATCTACAAGATGGGCGCCGAGCGCATTCACGCGCTGGATGGCCTGAGTCTGGAAGTCGGCGAGAACGAGTACGTGGCCGTCATGGGGCCGTCCGGCTCGGGCAAGAGCACGCTGATGAACGTGATCGGCTGCCTGGACCGACCCACGTCCGGCACGTACGAGCTGGGCGGCCGGCTGACCACGAAGATGGGTGCGGGGAACCTGGCCCGAGCGCGCAACGAGCGCATCGGTTTCGTGTTCCAGTCCTTCGAGT
>CAZSET010000256.1:0-5575 GCA_964605915.1 uncultured candidatus Brocadiaceae bacterium
CCACCAGGCTGTACAGAGCCTGAAGCAGCGAACCGGCCACCAGAGGCGCGGCCAGACGGAACAGGTTCCAGGACAGGGAGCCGCTGGTCAGATCGCGTTTCAGCGCGCGCTGTTTCGGATTCGCTGACATGGGAATCGCCCAGTATTGCGGGTCTTCGACGCGGAATCCAGTGACGGCCCGTGCCGGGTGTGCCGTCGGGGAGGAGGACACCCGGATACGGTCGACTGCGGGGAAACGGCTTGCTCCGGCACTTCGACAGGATGGACCGAGACGGAACGCTCAGGCCTCCGCCGGCCTGCGCACGATCTCCTCGACGGCCCGGTAGAGCTCCTCAGGCAGCGGTCCGGCGGCGCCGGCGCGGGCGTTGTCGCGCACATGCTCGATCCGCTTGGCGCCGGGGATGGCGGCGGAGACCGCCTGGTGCCGCACCACCCACCTGAGGGCCAGCTCGGTAAGGGCTATCCCATGCGCCCCCGCGAAGTCCTTCAGGCGCTCTATCGTGCCGAGCATCTCATTCGGCTCTCCGACGAAGCCATGGCGGTGCCAGTCGCCTTCGGGGAAACGGCTGGCGCTGCCGTACTTGCCGGACAACAGCCCGCGCGCGAGGGGTATCTTGGTCAGCACCGCCACGCCCCGCTCGGCTGCGAGGGGCAGCAGCTCATCCCGGGCATCGGACCGGAAGATGTTGAAGTTGACCTGAACGGCGTCCACGAGGTGGCGCTCGATCAGCCAGAGCCCGTCCGCAGGTGTGTGCACAGACACGCCTCGCCATCGCACCTTGCCTGCGCGCTCGAGCGCGTCGAAGCCGTCCTGCCAGTCCTTCTCCTTCAGGTCTTCCAGGGATGGGTTGTGCAGTTGCAGCAGGTCGATGCGGTCGGTCTGGAGGCGGCGCAGGCTCTCCTCGGCCTCTTTCACGATGGCGTCGGCGGAGAAATCGCGGCTCCCCGAGCCGCACTTGGTGGCGATGGTAACGTCTGCGCGCCGGTCCTTCAGCGCCTTGCCCAGCAGCTCTTCGCTGCGTCCGTCCTGGTAGACGTTGGCCGTGTCGAACAGGTTGACGCCCTCGTCCAGCGCGGCCAGGACCATGCGGACGTAGTAGGCTTCGGTAGTGCACTCCTCGTCGCCGGGCCGGTCGGCCGACGCCGGCCTGCCCAGCATGTTCGTCCCGTAGCTGACGCAGCTTACGGTTGCGCCGGTGCGGCCAAAGGGGCGGTAGTGCATGGCCGTCCTCCGAGGGGTCAATCCCGGTCCGTCATGCCGTAGAATCCCCGGGCGTTCTCGTGCATGATGCGGCGCGCCACCTGTTTGGCCGTTGCCAGGTCGTACAGGCCGCCCTCCACGTGCGCCTCGAGGACGTTGGCGATGCCCCGGCGGGCCTGGATGGCGTAGCCCAGCGTGCAGAACGGCGTGCCGGTATCGCCGCCGAAGCCGAAGATCTTGTTGTGCGGGACGGCCGAGAGCCATTCGCCGAGCACGCGTTCCATTTGCGTGGCGTTCATCGCCCAGGCCCAGCACATGTCGAGCCACACGTTCGGGAACGCCTTCCCGATGGCGCCCAGGACCTCCGAGTACGGCCAGGCCGCGTGGAAGACGTCGAACCGCACGTTCCGGTAACGCTGGAAGATCGGCACCAGGGGCGCCGGGTCGCCCTGGGACGGGTCGCCCCAGTTGCCGGCCAGGTATCCCGTGTGCAGTTGCACCGGCAGGTCGAACTCGCGGGCCCGCTGGACGAAGCGGTGGAAGAGGTAGTCGTGCAGCGGCTTCAGGTCGCCCTGTTTTCCCTGCATGACGCCCTCGAAGGCGCGCTCCGCTTCGGCGTAGGACGAGTTCTCGAAAGAGAGCCGGCGCGAGTAGGGCATGGCGGACTTCATGCCGATGAGCTTGCCGGCCTTCGCTGCCTTCTCGGTATACGCGTCCAGCGCGGCGTCCAGGTCGGAGAGGCGCTGGATCGCCCGACCGAGAGCCTTCTCCCAGCCCTCGACCTGTGACCGGCTCGAGAGCACCAAGATCCCGTCGTAGCGCAGCACCTGCCCGAAGAACTCGGGATGGTCGTTGCCCTTGAAGACATCCAGTCTCGTGGGACACTCCCAGCAGCAATCGTTCGCCGCCCAGCGCACGTTGGCTGCCTTGAACAGATCGAGGTGGATTCGTTTGCCGCTTCTCTCGCTGGCGAAGTCGCGGAGGCCCTTCGTGATGGCGGCCGCGTTCTTCCGCGTGTAGGGAAGGTCCAGCAGCGCCCGGCAGGCAAGCTCCGTGCCCTGGCCGTATCCCGTCGTGCGGACGAACGACCAGACGTCGAAGAAGCCCTTGTCCGTCGAGGTGTCCGTGCTTTTGCCCTTGCCGGGCAGGACGGCGGCCGTGGCCAGATCGGCGCCCGCGTAGCCGACGAACTCGCGGTACGTCAGCTCGCCCTTGCGCTGATCCATGTCGGCGAAGCCGTGCTGGTGCTCGTGATTGTCGAACAGCGGCTCGGCCATGACGAAGTCGCGTATGTCGCTCACTGCCTGCTCCTCCCGACGCATGATGGGCTCGGATCTCAAGGGCGCGGCGCTGCGAGGGACAAGATGATAACGGCGCGGGTGTGCTCTGTCCACACGGCTGGGAGTGGTGGCACCGTCCGGCCGGGCTGGCCTTGGCGGCGAGGGGCGCGGAAGCGGCTCGCGCGAGGGGCCCGCTTCAATCAGTGGAAGCCCCCGCGCCGCTGCTCGGGCCGGAAGACGACCCAGAGGAGCAGCCCGAGCGGCCAGGAGAGGAACGCCACCAGAAGGGCCACCAGGCAGCCGGGCTTGCTCCGGGCCTCCGCGTCCCCGTACGCCCAGATGATGCTGTAGACGTATACGATGGCGATCAGGACGGCCAGCAGGAGCCACGGAACGGTCAGCAGGGCTCTCATAGTAGCTGCTTCCCCCTATCATTCGATCGGTCCATCGCCGGCCGATGTGCTCACGTATCGGACGGTCCTTCCGGCCCGTCTGCGCCATTCCGGCCGCCGGCCGCCTCGCCCTGTGATTTCCGCACCTGCTCGACAATGTCCAGAATGGAGAGGACCTTGGGACGCGGCGCGTGCTCGGCCAGCGCACGCAGCTTCTCGGCGGGCAGGTTCTCCTGCAGGAAGGCGTGCACCTCGAAGACCTCCCACCAGCAGTCCAGGATGCGGGGACAGAGCGAATCGGCCTCCTGCGTCCGGCAGTAGTGGAAGCTAACCGAATGCCCGAGCCTTCGGCATCGGAGGACACGTTCGTCGTTGTCGGTTAGTGCCACGCGTACCCCTACCTCGGGGCGCAAAGGAACGTTCCGGTTGAACGGCCCACGTTCTATTTTACGGCCGGCTTGGGCAGGCCCTCAATCGCGGCCAGCGATTTCCGGAGCTGGTCCTCGGGGAGCGCGTAGTCGACGAGCTTGCCGCTGAAGTAGGCGTCGTAACCGGTTAGGTCCATCAGTCCGTGGCCGGACCAGTTGAAGAGGATGACCTTTTCCTTGCCTTCCTCCTTCGCCTTGTTGGCCTCCTGGATGACGGTGGCGATGGCGTGGGAGGTCTCCGGCGCGGGGATGAAGCCTTCGGTCCGGGCGAACTGCACGGCCGCCTCGTAGCATTCGAGCTGGTGGAGCGCCCGCGCCTCGATCAGGCCGTCCAGCAGAAGCTGACAGATCAGCGGCGCCATGCCGTGGTACCTCAGGCCCCCGGCGTGGATCGGCGGCGGCACGAAGCTGTGCCCCAGCGAGTGCATCGCCAGAAGGGGCGTCGTCATGGCCGTGTCGCCGAAGTCATAGACGAACGGGGCGCGCGTCATTGTGGGGCAGGCCGTCGGCTCGGTCGCGATGATCTGTATCTCTTTCCCGTGGATCTTGTCGCGCACGAAGGGGAAGGCCGTTCCGGCGAAGTTTGACCCGCCGCCCGCGCAGCCGATCACGATGTCCGGATAGTCGCCGATCTTCTCGAACTGCTTCTGCGCTTCCAGGCCGATGACGCTCTGGTGCATGAGCACGTGATTCAGGACGCTGCCGAGCGAGTAGCGCGTGTTCTCTGAGGTGACGGCGTCCTCGATGGCCTCGCTGATGGCGATGCCGAGGCTCCCGGGCGTGTCGGGCATTTCCTCCAGCACATTGCGCCCGGCCTGGGTCTGCGGGCTGGGGCTGGCGACGCACTCGGCGCCCCAGACGCCCATCATGAGCTTGCGGAAGGGCTTCTGATCGAAGCTGATCCGCACCATGTAGACCTTGCATTCAAGCCCGAACAGGGAGCATGCCATCGCCAGGGCGCTGCCCCACTGGCCGGCGCCGGTCTCCGTGGTGATGCGCTTTATCCCGAATACTTTGTTGTAATACGCCTGAGCGATGGCCGTGTTGGGCTTGTGGCTGCCCGGCGGGGAGACGCCCTCGTTCTTGTAGTAGATCCGGGCGGGCGTCCCGAGGGCCTGCTCCAGTGCCTTCGCGCGGTGCAGGGGGCTGGGCCGCCAGAGCGTCAGTTTGTCAAGCACCGGTTCGGGGATGTCTATCCAGCGTTCCTGGCTCACCTCCTGCTCGATGAGGTTCATCGGAAAGACGGGTGCCAGGTCCTCGGGGCCGATGGGCTTGCCCGTCCCCGGATGGAGCGGAGGCTGCGGCAGGTTCGGCATGTCAGCCTGGATGTTATACCACTGCCGCGGGATCTCACTCTCCTGCAATATGACGCGAGTCGGCGTGTCCACTGTCTGCTCCTTTCGCCTCTCTGGATGGCACAGACGGCCCAGGATAATTGTACTGGTTTGGTTCGGGCGCGCGATCGGCGCACGGTCAAGAGCAAGCATCTTAACGGCTGACGCGCAATTGTCAAGGCGCGAGCGGCCCGGCCGTTCGGTATAATGGGCGCGTCCGGAGTGCGGGCGAGTAAGGCTTTTGCGCTGTGGAGGTGCAAGATGCTGCAATCGAGAAGAATATTGGTGACCGCTCTGATGGTGGCCGTCCTTGGCGTGACCGGGAGTGTTCGGGCCGACGACGCGCAGGGACATCCTCTCGTGGAGACAGAGGGCCAGCTGTTCCAGGCCGCGGGAGCGGAGCCCGCGGAACGGCCTGAGGAGCTGGTGACCGCGCAGGAAGCGGCGGATGAGCCGGCAGATCCTGCCCGCCGCACCACCGAGCTGAGGAAACGCATCGCCGTCCTGGCCGCGATGGCGAAGGTGGCTCAGAGCGAGCAGATGCCGGAGGTCGCCCAAGCCGTCGAGCAACGGGCCAGGGAGTTGCAGGGCGAACTGCGCGAGTCCATCGTGGCCCTCGGTCAGAAGGGAGCCGCACAGAAGCGGGAGCTGCGCCAGGCAGCGGAGCAACTGCGCGAGAGGGCCAGGCAACTGCAAGATCAGGCCCGAGAGCTGGAAGCCCAGGGGAAAGCGGAAGAGGCCATCGCCGCAAAGCGAGAGGCCGCGAAGCTGACGGCGCAGGTGATCGCCCTGGAGGCGAAGGCTGCTGAAATGGGGGGCTGGGCGGAGGTGGCCCTTTCGCTTCGGCAGTTGGCCGATGGGCAGGCGGCGCTGCGCAAGGAAGTGCAGGAGATGCGCCGCGAGATGGATTCGGCGGCCGAGTCGCTCCGCTACGAAGAGG
>CAZSET010000257.1:0-5527 GCA_964605915.1 uncultured candidatus Brocadiaceae bacterium
CCTTGCTCCCCCTCACCGCAAGCCCAAGTTCCGAGCACCAGTTGTGCAACGTCTCGTTCGTGAGTCCATCCTTCAGGCTGTACCCCCCGAGGAGTACGGACGGCGCAATGGTATCCGCGACTCTGGGCTGGAGGTTCGCAAGCGTATCGGTGGACGAGTATGGGATGCCCCCCTTGGACAGGATTTCCTGCAGGTACGCCTTCTTCCGTACGTGCTTGTTTTGGAGGAGCTGCATATAGCCAGGTCGGCGCATCTCCACGCCGAGCACTTGCTTCATGACGCCCACGATCTCATCAGGTATGACAACCAAGTCCACGTTATCCTCGTCGCGCACTTCGAACAGTATGCCGAGAGACTCAAGCGTCCGGATGCCCTCGCTAATCTCCATCCGCGTGTGAAGCTCATTATGAGCCTTGGGGTACTGCCCCAGCCTTGCTTCGAGGAGCCTGTGTTCCTTCGCGGTAACGTGCAGCTTCTCCCGCAGCTTGCGTAGTAGATTGGCCTCGTCCACAGACTTCGTATCTCGATGCTCCCAAGCCGTCTGCAGAACGAAGTGGTACAGCGATAGGTTGTCGTAGTGGTCCGTACCCTCTCTGCCTCCGGCTATGTCTCTAAGACCCCGCTCGTTGGACTCGTTAACGATAGCTTGCTCGCGCTGCAGTATCTGCTCCTCGAGCTCAGCCATTGGCAGGAGATGGCCGTACTCGTTGAGAAGAATGTCAAGGATGATAAGCTCAGACAGCACCCGATGGTTCAGGGCATCGTCCGCATAGAGGGCTTGGTCCAGCGCAGCCTTGACCGCATCGGGATGGGTGTATTGATTCACGGTCCTCCATATGCTGGCGCGCAACTCGTCGGCACCCAACCGCGCGTAGTCGACGACATGAGCCGAAGCGATCCGTTTCAGGGCATGTACCGTCGGGATCGAGTCAACGACCGCTTCAAACCTCATAGTTTCACCCCCTTAGATCAGGTAAGGCCTGACTTCTCCCGAATACTACACCTATACATGGTATATGTCAAACCTCAATTCGAGCGCCGGCCAGGGCCGAACGACGGCGTCATAACAGGCCACAGGCCACCACGTCGTGCGTGTACTACCGCTGAAGTGCCGCCGGCCACGTGTGGTTGGAGTCCCAACTGGCCTGACCTCGCCGCCAGGGATGGCGGCGCTACGCGCTACGGGGACATTCACCGCACGCGGGCTGCATGCGTGGCGCGAGCATCTTTGCCGGCTTCGTTCCACCAAGCGGTCATTCGGCGTTGCAATGCGCGGGTGGTAGCACCTCACTCATTCTCGTCGTCGTTTCCTCCCCTCACGCCTCAAGGCGCCGCGCTCTGCGCTCTGGCGATCTCCAGGTCGCGGGGCTCCCGAACCGCCAGTGCCAGCCAGACGAGCCCGAGGAAGGTCGGGATGAGGGTCAGCCCGATGCCGGTCGTACGGTTCGCCACGTGCTCCATCATCCAGCCGGTCGCCATGGGCACCAGGAACAGCACCGGCCCGAGCACCAGGTTACTGATGGTGATGTGGGCGAGCCGGCTGTCGTGCGGACACGTCTCGAACAGCATGTTGAGGTGCGAAACCCAACCGGCTGCCCATGCGACGCCGACCAGGAGGAAGCATGCAGCGCACGCGATGGGGCCCCTGCCCAGGAAGGCCACCGCAATCCCCCCGAACTGGGCCAGAGCTCCGACCACCACGCCTGCTTTGTGGCCCGCGCGGTCGCCCCACCGACCCAGCACAACGCTGGCAACACCATGCGAAATCGTCAGGAACACGCCGAGCGTCGTGACGAGGCCCTTACTCAGGCCGCCGCCTTCGGGACTTTCGAAGTAGACGGCATAGAAAGCCAGGGCGCCGCCGCCCATGGTCATCAGGATCCGGCCGATGAGGTAACTCCGGAAGTTCCTCTCGCCGAGCGAGTGCGCGAACCGGCGGAACAGGTCGCGCATCCTCGGCGGGTCGTATGGCGCGGAGAACGAGGCCGGTTCGCGCACCGTGAAAAGCACGGCCAACGCCGCCACGAAGAAGAACGCTCCCCCAACAAAGAGCAAGGAGTAGCTCAGGGGAAACGGCAGCCCGTCCTGCGCTCTGCCGGCTATGACGAACCCCAAAGCCCCTCCGATGCCCGAGGCGGCCGATATCATGCCGATCACGCGTCCCCGAATGGCGCGCCTAAAGAGTGTCGCCTGCCACTCCAGCCAGAACGGCACTGCGGCCCCGCCGCCCAGCACGCGGAGCCCGAAAAGCAGAAGCAGGAGGGCGGCGCAGAGATGGGGCTGCTCCGGCCCCAGGAAGTACACGAGAGCAGCCATCCCTACGTACGTGGGCACGGAAAAGCACAGGCTCCACGGGATCAAGAAGCGCTTGGTCCTGCGGCGCCGACCGAACAAGAGGAAGCCAATGGGCTGCAACAGCACCCATCCGGCCAGGCCGATGCTGCCCGCCAGGCCCAATTGGAAATCGCTCGCCCCGAGCGATTGCAGAAGCAGCGGCAAGACTGTGAGCGGCGCTACCAG
Source organism: uncultured candidatus Brocadiaceae bacterium (assembly GCA_964605915.1). Taxonomy (GTDB): domain Bacteria; phylum Planctomycetota; class Brocadiia; order SM23-32; family SM23-32; genus DAOVRD01. Next base: position 2,521 of record CAZSET010000257.1, read on the forward strand.
CCCCATGCCGACGCCGAACATGCCCTCGCCGGTGACGCACCGAATCCCGTTGCTGCGTTCATCCGAGCGTATTCGTGAGTCCATGGGGCCGAACCGGGGGAGCAATCAGAGCTTCAGGGACAGCCTTGCACCGAATGGCAGCACAGGATAAGCAGCCATGAATGCGAAAGGCAAGGCAAACGCCAGCAGGGCTGCCTCCGCTCGGCCTGGCCGGCGGCCCCCACCCGAAGAAAATGGGACGCTGGCTGACCATGCGAGGCAGCGGCAGCTCCCGGAACGGCATCCCGCGGGTCCCGCCGTGCACTTCCGAGACGAAGCTCTCGAACTTCACCGTCTTCTGTCTCTTTACCCCCCTCGTGCGCACGGTGAGCAAGCCGGACTCCTCCTCCTTCTCTCCGAACACCAGTATGTAGGGGATCCATTCCGTTTCGGCGTTGCGGATCTTCTTGCCGACGGTCTCGTCCCGGTCGTCGACGTCGACGCGGATGCTGCGCCCGGACAGCCTCTCGGCCAGGTCGGTTGCAACGTCCAGGTGCTTGCCGGAGACGGGAATGACGCGCACCTGCGTGGGTGCCAGCCAGAGGGGGAAACTGGGCGTCTCGCCCCTGGTCGCGTTGATCGCAATGTTCTCCAGGATGGCGCAGAGAGTCCGCTCGATGCTGCCGAAGCTGGACGCGTGGATGATGACCGGGCAGGGATGCTTCTGGCCGTGCTCGTCGATGAAGCCGATGTCAAACCGCTCCCCGTCCTTCACGTCCCACTGCACCGTGCTCACCTGGATATTGGACTTGTCCTCGGTGATGGACTGAAACTCGTTCTTGATGGCATAGTAGTGGCTCATCCTGGGCGAGAGCTTGAAGAACGCGGGCACGTTCATCTTCGGCCCTATGCTGATGAGCCAGTCCCGATGCTCCTCGAAGAACTCGATCGTTCCCTCCCAGCCGAGAACCCACCGCCCGCTGGCGATCACGTCGTTCATGAGCTCGGCGAACCTGAGGCAGAGGAGCTCGAACTGCTCCTTGGCCTCCTCCACGCTGGCGCAGGCGGCGTGCAAGTCCGTCATCATGAAGCTGCGCACGCGCTTTAGGCCGCTGACCTCCCCCTCCTGCTCGTTGCGGAAGCAAACGGCCTCTTCGTAGACCTTCAGGGGCGACTGCTTGTGGCTGAAGAGCACCTTTTGCATGAAGGGGAAGGCGAGCGGGTCCGATGCATAGCGCAGGTAGCAGAGGCCGCGTCCGCCATCGACGATGTAATCGCGCTCGTGGAACTCGCCCATCAGTTCGCCCACCACGTTGTGGTCGCCGCGGATGACCAGCGGGTTCTTCATCTCGAAGGCGCCCCACTCGCGGGCCAGCCGGCCCGCGTAGTCGAGGATGAGCTTCTGCATCAGGAGCCCCTTCGGATACCACTTGTAGTGCCCCTTCTCGGACACCTCGCAGTAGTCGACAAGCTCGTGGCGGCGCATGTAGCCGATGTGCTTGGGAACGCCCTCCGTGACCACGCCCTGGGCAAGCTCATTCGAGACGAACTGCTTCAGAAGGCCGTACACGGGCTCGTGCCTCGCCAGGACGGGGCACCGGGCGAAGTCCTCGGACGTGACCTCGAAAGCCTCTCCTGCCAGGTCGACGATGACGAACCGGGTGAACTCGCTCGGCCTGCGCTTCTCGGCCCGCTGGGCGGCGACGGATGCCACCTCCTCGCCTGGCCGGTAGCGGCCGCTCCATTCGGACAGCGGATGGCCCAGGCAGGAGATCTCGAAAGCTTTGTACCACCCGAACGGCGCGCGCACGACCTTAACGGGTTCCGGCGCTGCTGCGGCCTCGTCGGAAGCTGCCGCTCCAGGCCGGGACAGGCGGGCCTCCACCTCGTCCAGGACCTTCAGAGCGACGCGCGGCGTGCTCGGACTCTCCGTCAGGTGCACGTAGGGGTAGAGCACGACCGTGTTCACGCCGAGCTGCCTGACCCGCGCCAGCGTGTCGTCGGCCAGTTGAGCGGCCACCGAGATGGGGGAGGACTCGTCCTCCTTCTCGACGGAAATGAAGACCACGAGGCACTCCTCATCCACCTCCGCCTTGTGGCGATCGGGCGGGACGGGCTCGGCGGCGCTCGAAGCCTTATCCTTGCTCTCGAACCGGAAGTACTCCGTATGGATTCCCAACGTCCTCAAGACAGGACCTCCTTGCCGCCGGACGCAGTGAGGACTGCGAACGGCCGGAAGTGCAACGAAGGCGGCCTTCCCCCAGAAGAGATTCCAGAGCCTCGAAGGTAACGAAAGGCTGATGGCAAGGGGCGGGCCGGCCCGGACGCGCAGAACTGCATTATAGGACGCGCGCAACAGGTGTCAAGGCGCGGCGCCGCCGCCCGAATCCGCAGCGTGTGGCGCCCGTCCCACGGCGATCAAGCTGCACGCAGCGAACGTCAGAACGGCCACGCCCGCCGCTGCGATGAAGACCCACCGGTAGCCCATCGCTACCCAGAGACTCCCTCCGAGCATGGCGATCGGGATGCTGACGGCGTGATCGATGCTGGTGCTCATACCCAGCGATGCCGTCAAGTCCCGTTTGTCCTCGGCCATGTGGGACAGGTAGACGGTCCGCGCCATCTGCACGGGGAACAGGAGCTGGTCCACCACGAAGGCGCCGCAGACGGCCAGCAGCGCGTAGCCCTCCGGCAGGAAGTCCCGCGCGAAACCGTAGGTCAGGCACACGCACAACAGCAGCACGGCGTCGGCCATCAGCACCAGGCGCTCCCCCAGGCGGTCCACCATCCGCCCCACCCAGGGCACCAGGATCACCTGCAGCGCCATGGAAGTCATCCACAGCTTTGCGATGGTCTGAGGCGGCTGGTCGAAGATGACGATCAGCATCCACGGCCCGAACGTGATGAATACCTGCTTGCGCGCGCCGAAAAGCACGCTCAGAACGTAGTAGAGGGAATAGCGCTTCCTGACGACCAGTCTGGGGCGACGGCCGTGAGGGATCTCCGGCATGTCACGCCTCAGCACTGC
>CAZSET010000258.1:0-5501 GCA_964605915.1 uncultured candidatus Brocadiaceae bacterium
CAGGCCCCACTCCTGGACCCTGAAGCCGAGCCGCTGTTCGAGCGCCTCCTTCGTCTGCTCGAACACCACGACCTTCAGCCCCTCGGGGACCTTCGAGAGGTCCGGGGCTGCGCCGTCGACCGTCAGCGCCTTCTTGCCGATCACGAGGAGTTCGTAGCCGGCCAGGTCGGCGTCGACCTGGACCGGGTCGAAGTCGACGCCCAGCTCATCGAGCAGCCGGGCCGTCTCCCCGTGCGGGTCGTAGAGGGCCGTCCCGGCCTTGACCCGCGGTGCGTCGCGTGTCGGCAGCACGTGGAGGGAGGATTCGTCCTGCTGCACCTCGCCCGTGCTGAAGGTCGCCTTCAGGCGCATCTTGTAAGTGCGGTTCGCCCGCGAACGGGGCAGCTTGAACCGCACCAGGATGCGCTCGTTCTCGCCCGTCTTGACCCGGACGGTGCTCGTGCCGCCGGGGCGGCCGCGCAGGTTCACGGACCACTCGCAGGTGCACTCGACCGTCTGGCGCGAGTCGTTGCAGACGATGATCTGCTTCTCGACCGTCTGGCCGGCCCAGTAGTTGTGCCCGCGGGCCGTGAAGTGCGCCGGCTTGCCGGCGATGTAGGCCAGAAGCGGCTGGTTGTAGCGGAGGAACGCCGCCCCGCGCACGTTCGGCTCCCAATCCTCCAGCTTCGTGCCGAGAGAGTAGAAGATGCAGTCCCGGCCCGCGGAGTCGCAGAAGTCCGGGCTGAAGCCGGGACGCTGAAGACCGTCCCAGTCCACTTCGTACTCGCCACGGGTCGCCTTCGCGCGCTTGCGGAAGCGGGCCAGGTTCGTCTCGTGCCAGATGTTGAAACCGCCCAGGCCGAGCGTGCGGATGTAGGGCCAGGTCCCCTTGATGAACTCCGCCTGCACGCCCCGGATGTTCGGAATGTCATCGCGGAACAGGTCGCCCGCGCCATGGTCAATGCGCAGGAACGGCTCCTTGCGGCGGAACCGCTCGGCCTCCCAGCGCAGGGCTATCTCTTCGAACTCGCTCAGCTCGAAGCCCGCGTCGCCATTGATGGCCGCGCCCCACTCGGTGTACTGGTACTGGCGCAGGGCAGGTGAGCGAACATGGCTCCACGGTCCCCGCTCGGTCGAGTAGCTGAAGTAGAGCGGCTCGCCGTACTCGACCACGTAGAGCGGCCGCGCGCCGTACTCGCTCCAACGCTGGAACCACTCGGAGCGCTCCTGCATCGGCGTCCAGTTCAGGTAGCAGTTCATCGTGTACATCGACGGGCTCGGCCCGGAGTGGTTGTAATGCACCCGCGTCCTGTCGAATTGCCTCAGGATTGCCTCCCGCGGGTAGAGCTGCCGGAGCCGCTCGCCCATGTAGTCCGGCAGGATGCAATCGAGCACCAGGGGGATGCGCAGCGGGTTCTCGTCGTCCGCGTAGGCCATGGAGTTGTGGTTCTGGCTGTACATGACCACGCTGGGATGGTTCTGGGCGCAGTTCACGTACCATTCCAGGTGTCGCTCATACCCGTTGTGCTTCTCGGGCTGCTCGCCCTCCCAGTCGTAGTCCCGGCTGTGGGGGAGCGCGAAGCTGAGCAGGAAGCCCATGTCGTCGGCGGCGCGCAGGATGCCCTCGAAGGCCAGGTGCGAGCCGGGCCGGCAGTCGTAGTTGTGCGTGTAGGCCGCGTCGTACCCCCAGGACTTCAGGCGACGGATTGTCTCGCAGGCCCCCGCGTAGCTGGCGGTCGCCGTGTTGATCTGCGCGGAGTTCAGCGGCAGGGCGCGCAAGTTGATGCGCGTGCCGTTCAGGATCAGCTTATTGCCCTCGATCCAGAACTCGCGGAAGCCGAAGCGCACCGGATGGTAGGCATCTTGAGCCGCCCCGTTCTCCAGGAGCTCCACCTCCAGGTCGTACTGGTTCTGCGGCGTGTGGCTGTCCCAGAGCTTCGGCGCCTTCCACTCCGTGCTGAAGGAGAAACGGCGCGTCTCCAGGTCATCGGCGGTGAACGGATCGCTCTGGGCCGCCAGCACCTCCCGGCCGTCGTCCGTCACGCGCGTGCGGAGCGCATACGAGCGGCCCTCCTCGAGGCCCTCAAGGGCGGCGGTCACGCCCAGCGTCCACTCGCGCACGGACGTGTCCACGCTTACGTGCGTGATGCGGGCGCCCTGGGGCGTGGCGGTCAGGTAGACGTCGCCGCAGAGGCCCCGCCGGCGCATCCTGCGCTCCTGCGGCGCCTCGTCGTAAGGCAGGAACTGACCCTTGGGAGAGATCGGCCTGGCGGCGACGAGGATGGCCAGGCGGTGCGTCTGCCCGGGCTGCACGGCCTCGGTCAGGTCGCACTCGCCTCCGGGGAAGATGATCTCACCCACGTCGCGCCCGTCCACCAGCACGCGCGCGTGGGAGTTAACCCACTCGGCCCAGAGCGAGATGCGGCGGCCACCCCACTCGGCAGGCACCGTGATATCGCGCCCATACCAGGCCATGTCGACGTCGGGCAGCGTCTCGGCCCAGCTCTCCGGGGCGAAGATGCGCTGGCTGCGCCCCGTCTCGCCCCGGCCGGGATCGAGCGGCCAGGTGCCGGGCACCTTGAAATAGCCCCAGTCGCTGTTCTCCTGAGGCAGCGGCTCGTCGTCGCTCGCGGCCGGCTTGAAGCGCCACAGACCGTTGATGCAGACGCGCTCCCGCGTGCTCGTGGTTTCGCGGTACGCCTTCGCCAGGTCCCAAACTGCCTTTACTCCTGCTGGAAGCTCCACAGCTTCACCCTCCCGCCCCGCGGCGCGGCGGAACGTCCGTCAAGAGGATACTCATCCGCTTCAGACGGCCGACGGGGGACGCATCTCCATCACGCTCCCGGGCCATCCACGTTACCTTCAGGCCACTCAGACAGCTCTGGCCACTCGTGTCTCCCCGGCAAGTGGCTCCGCCGCAGGAGACTTGGGCCGGTACATACAGCAGGCCGCCGGGCGTGTCAACGGCTGCCCGCCAGGTGACACAGCTCTTCGGGTCACTTGCCCATCGCGCGCAGGTTCTCCAGACACTTCGCAACGGCCTCAAGGGGCGGGACGGGGTACTTCTCCTGCTCGACGATGTACCACTCGACGCCGCCCACGCCTTCGCAGGCCTCGAAGAAGTCCGCCCACCGAACGTTGCCCTCGCCCACCAGGGGTTCGGCGTGCGGGCCTGCCCAGTCCTTCAGGTGGACGCTGACGGCCTGGCCGGGGTAACGCTTGACTAGCTCGACGGGGTCCGCTCCGGCGCCCAGGCAGTTGCCCGCGTCCATCTGGGCGACGAGCTCCCTTGACCCCGCGTCGAAGATCGTCTGCCAGGGCCATTCGCCCTCACGAGGCGCCGCGTCATGGTAGTGCAGATGGTAGCCGACGCGCATGCCTTCGCCGCGGACCCGCTCGGCCACCTCACTCAGGTCGCCGGCGAACCGTTCGCAGTCGGCCCGCGTCTTGTGATCCATGTACGGCACGATGAGAAAGGGGCATTCGCAGTGCCGATAGAACTCCACGGTCCTGGCGAGCTCGTCGCCCCGCAGGCTGTCCATCGGCACGTGCGTGCCGCACATCTTCAAGCCTACGTCGTCAAGCACCGACTTCATCTCTTCGGCCCCCGCCGGAATGAAGGCGCCCGATTCGACGCCGTCGTAGCCCATCTGGGCCACGGCCTCCAGCGTGCCGGCGAGGTCCTCCTTGCACACGTCCTTGACCGACCAAAGCTGCAATCCGATCGGGATTCTGGCCATCCTTGCTCCCTCCAGGCTAAAGCACGAGGCTGCGGGCCTCCGGCGTGCCACGTCGGCAGGGCCGGATTCTACCGGCGCGCAGGACGCCTGTCACGTGAACCGCACGTTCTCAAAGGCGAGGTTCCGCGGCGGCAGTCCGCCCACTCGACCAGTGAAGCGCCTTGAGCCTCAGGAACAAAGGGGTACAATACCTGCCCCTGAACCCCTCGTTTACGCTGGAGGGCAAATGCAATGAGCAGTGACCCACGTCCGAACGTGCTCCTGATCACTACCGACCAGCAGCGTTACGACACCATGGGCCTGAGCGGCCTGGCACAGGCGCGCACGCCGAACCTGGATGCCCTGGCGGGTGGGGGTGCATTCTTCCGCAACGCGTTCTGCCAGAACCCCATCTGCATCCCCAGCCGGGCCTGCATCATGACGGGCCGTTACATCCACCAGCACGGCGTGGACTACATGGAGCCGGTGATCGACGACACGCCGGGCCTGGCCGCATGGGAGCTGACGATCCAGGAGCGGCTCCAGCACGCGGGCTATCGCACTGCGGCGTTCGGCAAGATCCACATGATGCCGGAGCGCGGCTTCCACGAGCAGATCATCACGGGCGGAAAGGGCGCCAGATGGCGGAAGTCGGCCGGGCTGCCCATCGGCCTGGGCCCGCTCGGGCGCGACTATGCCGCCTGGCTCGAAGAGCGCCACCCCGGCGGCTACGAGGCCATCTACGAACGTCGGTGCCAGCCGGACTACTCGGAGTACGCCACGTCCGTCCCATTCCCCCTGCCGTTGGAGGAGTACGTCGACTACTGGACGACGGAGAACACCATCAAGTTCCTCAAGCGCGACCACGGGCGGCCGTTCTTCGTCTGGTGCGGCTTCTGCGGGCCCCACCCGCCATGCGATCCGCCCGAGCCCTACGACGCGATGTATCCCGAGGACGAGGTAGAGCTGCCGCCCAACTACGCCGTGCGAGAGGACGGAAGCCCTCGCGAGACGACGCCCGAGCAGGACGCCGTCGCCCGGCGCTTCTGTTCCTATTACTGGGCTCTGGTCTCGCTGATCGACGATCAGGTCGGGCGGATGCTCGATGTCATGCGGGAACGCGACCTGCTGCGCAACACGCTCGTGATCTTCACGTCGGACCACGGGGAGATGATGTTCGAGTTCGGGCGGACCGGCAAGTCCAGGTTCTACGAGTGCGTGATCCACATGCCGCTGATCGTGGCGCCGCCGGGCGGAGTGGAATCAGGCCGGATGGTCGACGGCCTTGTGGAGACCTTCGACATCGGCCCGACCGTGCTGGACTACTGCGGCGCCGGGGTGCCGCCGGAGATGTCGGCCGCCAGCCTCCGGCCGCTCGTCGAAGGACGCGGCAAAGGCAAGGAGATGATTCTCTCCGAGTTCTCGGATGGCAGGCGGACCGAGCGCTCCACCTGCGTGCGCACCGAGCGCTACAAGTACTGGTTCAACGGACACGGGGAGCCGGAGCAGTTCTTCGACCTGCAGGAGGACCCGCTTGAGCGCCGCAACGTCGCGGATGCGCCCGAGGTGCAGGAAGAGATGACGCGGCACCGTCTGCTCATGCTCGACCGGCTGACGCGCACGGGCGTCCGGCCCCTTCATTGAGGTCGGTTTGCTAATGCTGACGCGCAGCCTTGCCGCAAGGGGCGTTCCGGACGCCCGTTATGGCCTTTTGAGGCATTCACTTTGGAGCGACAGGGCTCAATAGCCAGTAGAGTAGGGAGGGGCCGCCTTGGGGCGCCCTCCCCCTCGTCAAACCGGACG
>CAZSET010000259.1:0-5492 GCA_964605915.1 uncultured candidatus Brocadiaceae bacterium
CGTACATCCCTCATCTGTGTCAATCAGTGGAAATCAGTGGCCAATGCCGTACGTCCGGGGCTACCTCCGCAACCAGCCCCAAGCCACAGATCCACACGGCTCAACCCTGATCGAGACTTCAGCCTTGTCGGTGCCGTACATCCCTCATCTGTGTCAATCAGTGGAAATCAGTGGCCAATGCCGTACGTCAAGAGCCGTTCCCGACACCGACACGGAGCGACTGATTCGCAACGATACTCACTGATCAAAGATCCTTCTCTTGATCTCGATCTGCGGCCCGAAGTTGATGAGCAAGCCCACTTCGATCCCGGTCGCCTTCAGGTAGTTGACGAGCTGCGCCTCGTGGGCGCCATCGAGACCTGCCACGGCCTTGACCTCCACGATGACCTTGTCGTCCACCACCAGGTCCGCCACGTAGTCGCCAACCACCTGGCCCCGGTAGAGCACCTGGATCGGCTCCTGACGGCGGACCGAGAGCCCGGCCGTGTCCATCTCCAGGGCCAGCGCGTTTTCGTAGACGCGTTCCGCGAATCCATGGCCCAACTCGTTGTAGACCTTATACGCTGCGCCTATGATCCTTTCGGTGGTCTGGCTGTGCCTGTAATCAGTGTTCATCAGTGGAAATCAGTGGGTTTGCGTCGCCGTTATGATCTGGCTAGATGTTGTCGGTCTCTCCGTCATCCGTCGTGATCCGCGTACATCCGTGTCCAGAGCCGTCGTTGTAGTCTGTGGGGCCTGCGGCGAGGGCTTCCGGGGATCAAGCGCCCGCCGCCGTCCGCAGCTCTTCGATGGCCCGCCTGGGGATGCTGATCTCGGCCACTTCGACCTCGCCCGTGTACTGCCGGGCCCCCGGCTTCGCGAAACCGACCTTGCTCAGGACGAAAGTCACGGTGCGGTCCGCGCGGACGGCGATGCCCAGGGGCTGCCCCGTGTCGCAGTCGAGCCCCGACGGCACATCTATGGCCAGCACCGGGCACTCGCACTCGTTCACGGCCCGGATGGCCGAGAGGAACGGCTCCGTCACCTCACCCCGAACGCCGGTGCCGAGCAGGGCGTCCACGATGAGCTCCGAGTCGCCCCGATCGCCGACGGCCCGCGCCACCTCATCCGCTGCGGGCACCTCGCGCACGGGGCTCCCCATGTTGAGGATGATGCGCAGATTCGTGGCCGCTTCGCCTTCCCGGGCCAGCGCATCGGCCATCTCGGCGACGAGTAGCACCTCGACGTCGGCCCCCCAATTGTTCAGGTGGCGCGCCACGACGTAACCGTCCCCGGCGTTGTTGCCGCGTCCGCAGAGGATGATGACCTTCTTGCCGGCGGTGCCCCCGAGCATTTCACCGGCCGCACGGGCGCAGGCGCGCCCGGCGTTTTCCATGAGGATCAGCCCGGGGATGCCGTAGTCCTCGATGGCGGCCCGGTCCAGCTCGCGTATCTGATCTCTGGTGGCGGCGAATTCGCCCATCATGACAGGAGGAGGAAACGGCTGTCGCGGCCACCGCATCCTCAGGCGATCTGTTCCTCAGGCAATTCTAGCGCGGCCAGGTCGATGTCTCTCACTTCCTTGCCGTAGCCGTGCGTGCGCAGCAGCTCGATCATGTGGGGACGGAAGTAGGACTGCCGGATCGCATCCTTCGGCGTTAGCTGGCCCTCGTCGACCAGGTTGAGCAGGTAGTTGTTGACGCGGTCGTTCATCTCCTGTTTGTCGACCGACTTGGAGTAGGCCTCCTCAAGCGTGATGAACCCCTCCTCCAAGACGCCCATGAGGGATTCGTTCATGGTGGTCATGCCGTACTTCTTGCCGGTCTGGATGACCGAGGGGAGCTGGTAGGTCTTCTTCTCGCGGATGAGGTTCTGCACGGCACTGTGGACGACCAGTATCTCGAACGCCGCGATCCGGCCCCTGACCTTGCGTCGGCAGAGCGTCTGTGTGATGACGGCTTTGAGCGTGTTGGAGAGCATGACGCGAATCTGCGACTGACGATCCGGCGGGAACTGGTCGATGACGCGGTCCACGGTGCTCGATGCCGTGGTCGTGTGGACCGTGGCGAGCACCAGGTGGCCGGTCTCGGCCGCGGTGATAGCGAGAGCCGTCGTTTCCAGGTCACGCATCTCGCCGACCAGGATGATGTCCGGGTCTTCACGGAACGCTGCTCGCAGGGCGCGTTTGAAGCTCTCCGTGTGAAGGCCGACCTGACGATGGCTGAATATGCAGTTGATGTTGCTGTGTACGAACTCGACGGGGTCCTCGATCGTGACGACGTGGTCGGACCTGCGTTCGTTCGCGTAACGCAGCAGCGCCGCCAGCGTCGTGCTCTTGCCGCAGCCGGTCGGCCCGGTGCAGAGAATCATGCCCTTGGGCAGCATGACCAGGTCGATGATCGCCTGCGGCAGTCCCAGGTCCGCCACCGTCATGATGTCGAAGGGGATGAGCCGCTGGGCCATCGCGGGGCCCTTGAGGTCCCGGTACACGTTGGTGCGGAACCGAGCCACGCCGGGGATCTCGTAGGCGAAATCCGAGTCATTGACGGCCTCGTACTCCTTGCGGTTCTTCTCCGGGATGATCTCGTAGATGAGGGACTTGACCTGCTCGCCCGTCAGCGGCGGGAGCTTCATCTTCTGAAGCAGGCTGTCGATCCGCACGATGGGCGGGGAGTCGGTCACCAGGTGGAGATCCGAACCGGCGTTCTTCATGAGGAAGTTCAAGAATTTGTCGACCTGTGCCATCGGTACACCTCCGCTCCAATATCGGGACGTTGACCGCGCGGAACTATACTAGCACCGTCGTGCGGGTGCGTCAAGCATTGTCAGCCCCCCATGGACGGCGCCGCCCGATCCCGACGCAGGGATCAGCGACCCGCCCGGAGCAGCCGCTCCAGCCTCTCGAGCGTCCGCTGGGTGGCGCCGCGGCTTTCCTGCACGATCCTGCGCCCCGCCCGCCCCATGCGCTCGGCCGCGAACGGTTCGGAGAGCAGCCGGTCCACCTGCCTGGTCAGCTCGCGCGCGTTGCGGACGACGAGCGCCGCGCCCGCGCTCCGCAGCAGGTTCATCTCCGGCCCGAAGTTGGCCGTGTGGGGCCCGGTCAGCACCGGCTTGCCCAGGGCGACCGGCTCCATCATGTTCTGGCCGCCCCCCGGAGCGACCAGGCTGCGTCCGACGAAGGCGCAAGTCGCCAGTCCGTAGCAGGTGACCAGGTCGCCGATCGTGTCCACGACGACGACCTCATTGCCCGAGGCAACGGCCGCGCCAGAGTCCAGCGCCCTCTTCGTGGCCACGGGCAGGCCCCGCGCCCTGACCGCTGCGACGGCCTCGGGGGCGCGTTCGACGTGTCGCGGTGCAATGATCATCCTCAGCTCGCGGTGCCTGAGCTTCAGGTCGCGATACACCGTGGCCAGGATGGACTCCTCCCCGCGGTGCGTGCTGCCCGCCACGAGCACGGGGGATCCGGGCGCAATTGCGAACAGGTCCTGCAGCCGCCGCTGATCCTCGGGCTTGACCTCGACGGCCAGGTTGTCGAATTTCAGCGAGCCGCAGTTGTGGACCCGCTGCTCCGGCATGCCGGCAGCGATGAATCCCCGAGCGTCATCGGCGCTCCTGGTGCAGCAGACCAGGACCGGATCCCAGAGCCGGCGGCACAGGCGCGTCACCGCCCATAGAAACTGCCGTGAACGGCGCCCGATGCGCCCGTTGACGACGGCCATCGGCACGCCTTCGGCCCGGCAGGCCAGCGCGAAGTTCGGCCAGAACTCCAGTTCCACCAGGATCACGGCGGCGGGACGCACACGGCCCAGCGCCGTGCGCACGCAAAGCGAGAAGTCGATCGGCATGAAGAAGACGGGGTAGTTCGGGTAGAGTTCGTGCAGACGGGCGGCGCCTGTGTCCGTGTTCGTCGAGAAGACGATTTGCCAGTCCGGATGGCGGCGGCGCAGCTCGGCGACCAGTTCCCTGGGGATGGCGGCCTCTCCCACGCTCGCGCAGTGCACCCAGAGGCGCCGCGGTCCGTCCGACAGCACCGGCACCAGGCCCAGCCGCTGCACCAGGCCGGCCCGGTAGCGCGGAGCCTGGGGCAGCTTCCATAGCCAGTACGGCAGGAGGACTGCGCCTCCAATCAGGTAAAGGCAATCCAGTATCCAGTTCATCGACACCCCACCGCGAAGGGCGACATCCAGCGCCCGGACGCCGTCTAGAATAACCAGAGCGCGGGCGCGAACGCAACAGAGCCGCTGATGGCTGCCGTCCGCGTCCGCCGCGCCACGAAGGCCACAACGCAAACGCCTCGTCACACAGGCCGTTGACAAACACCCGAACGTCCGGTAGGAATACCCCTCTTGCCCCTTCCCTGTTTGCTCTGTGCGGGAGAAGCGACAATGCCGGAATTGGTGAGAGTGGGCGTGATCGGCACCGGCGGCATCGCCATACGGCAGGCGCAGCGCCTGGCCGAACTGGAGGACGTGGAGATCGTGGCCGGTTGCGACATCAGTGAGGAGAACCTGAAGAAATTCGCCGAGAAGTACGAAGTCCCCCATACGTACAAGGACTTCAACGAGATGGTCCAGCTCGACGAGATGGACGCCATCACGGTCTGCACGCCCAACTACATGCACAAGGAGCCCACTGTCGCCGCGCTCAAGGCCGGCAAGCACGTCATGGTCGAGAAGCCCATGGCCATGAACGTGCAGGAGGCCCAGGCCATGGTGGACGCGGCCGAGCAGAGCCCCGGGCGGCTGACCATGGGGTTCCAGTACCGGCTCAGCCCCGGCGCTCAGGCCCTCAAGCGCTTCGTGGACGCGGGCCAATTGGGGAAGGTCCTGTTCGCGCGGTGCCAGGCGCTGCGGCGCCGCGGCATCCCGAGTTGGGGCGTGTTCGGACGCAAGGAGCTTCAGGGCGGCGGGCCGCTGATCGACATCGGCGTCCACATCATGGAATGCGCCCACTTCCTGATGGGCGAGCCGAAGCCGGTGGCCGCCAGCTCCCAGATGTTCACCTACCTGGGCGACAGAAACCCGGATGCTGAGGCGCCCTGGGGAGCGTGGGACTGGGAGACCTACACCGTCGAGGACCTGGCCATCGGCCTGATACGGTTCGACAACGGCGCCGTCATGTCGATCGAGGCCAGTTTCGCAGCGCACATCAAGGAAGACGTTTTCAACTGCCAGCTCATGGGCGAGAAGGGCGGCTGCGTTCTCCATCCGCCCACGATCTTCCGGGACGAAGTTGGCACCATGGTCAACGTCGAGCCCGGCTACGTCGGCAAGTGGCAGGCGATGGACAGGAAGATCGACGACTGGATCGCCGACGTGCGGGGCGAGGGCAAAACGCAGTGCCCGGCCATCTCGGGGCTGAACGTCCAGAAGATGCTGGACAGCCTCTACGCCAGCGCCGATGCAGGCAAGGAAGTGGCGATCGAATAGACCGCGCACAACTACGGCAACCACGACGGCACGACGAGCACGACGACATCAAGGCAAGAACCAACCCAGGACACGGGGCCGCAA
>CAZSET010000260.1:0-5460 GCA_964605915.1 uncultured candidatus Brocadiaceae bacterium
AGGGCAGCCGATACAGGGCAGCGCGTGGGGACCGTTCATGAGCTGGCAGCAGGCCGGCTCCTACGTGGTCTTCGTCCTGATGATGCTCTGGGCCGCCCGGCGGCACCTGCTGGCCGTCTTCAAGAAGGCGACCGGCCTCGACCGGCGCGTGGATGACGCCGAGGAGCCCATCAGCTACCGGCTGAGCTTCTGGGGCTTCGTCGTTTCATTCCTGGGCATGGCGGCGTGGCTGACGGTTCACAAGATGAACTTCTTCGTCGCGCTGCTTTTCCTGGCGCTCATGTTCGTGCTGGTCCTGGGCCTTGCGCGGCTGGTGGCGCAGGGCGGCATGTTCTTCGTTCAGCAGCGCTGGCAGCCGCCGGACGTGCTGCACGGCATTAGCGGGGGCCGGGCCTTCGGCGCGGCGGCCGCCGTTGTGGCGCAGATGCAGAACGCCATCTTCATCTACGACGCGCGGGAGATCCTCAGCGGCCACGCCATGAATGCGTTGCGGGTGGCATCGGTCTTCAAGAAGCGCCGGCGGCTTTTCCTGCCGGCGATGCTCTGCGCGCTGATGCTGGCCATGGCCGTCTGTTCGTGGGCGACCCTGAAGGTCTACTACCGGATCGGCGGCTACAACATAGCCAACACGTTCGGCACGCGCGGCCATCCCATAACGACCTTCACCAACGCCCATCGGATGATCACGCAGCCCGCCCAGTCCGCCGACCCCCACTACGGGCCGATGGTGCTGGGCGGGGCCATCATGTTCTTCGTGACCTTCATGCGCGCTCGGTTCTACTGGTGGCCCCTGCATTCGCTGGGGTTCCTGGTGGCAGCCAGCTACGTGACGAACACACTCTGGGCCAGCTTCCTGCTGGGCTGGCTGGTCAAGGCGGCCACGCTCAAGTTCGCCGGCGGGGGCACGCTGCGGACCTTGCGAAGCTTCTTCCTGGGGGTCATCATCACGGAGTCTTTCGTGATCGCGGTCTCGACCGCGCTCGGACTGTTCGGGATCAAGCTCGGCTACATCTTCCTGCCGCCGTAATGCGTTCGTGGCAGCGGGCTGCATCTCCGGCAAGAGCAATCCGGCTCGAAGGGCGAAGGGCAAATGACCTGGCGCGCATTCTTCATCGGCATCCTCGGCGTCGCCGCCCTTTGCTACCTGACCCCCATCAACGACTACCGGGTCGGCAACACCTTCCTTACCGGCAATCACTTCCCGGCGGGCGTGTTCTTCTTCCTGTTCGTGCTGATCTTCATCGTCAACGTCTCGATCAAGCTGGTGCGGCGGCGATGGGCGCTGCGGCAGTCGGAGCTGATGCTGGTGACCTGCATGATGCTGGTTTCGGCCACGGTGCCGGCCAGCGGACTGATGCGTTACTGGTTCCCGATGACGGCAGCGGCGCCTTACCTGGCCCAGCGGCCCGACCTCTACTGGGAAGACGACGTCCTGAAAGACGTGCCGGACGGCATCGTGCTGAGCAAGGACCCCAAGTCCGCTGCGGCCCGGGGCTTCTTCGAGGGAACCCCCCACGGGGAGCGCGTCCGCGTGCCGTGGGGGTCCTGGACCGGGGTCATCACCACCTGGGGCGTCTACATCGGCTTCTACTACATGGCCACGTTGTTCCTGTGCGGCCTGCTGCGCCGGCATTGGGTGGAGAACGAGCGGCTGATCTTCGCCCTGGCGCGCGTGCCGCTTGAACTGACCGAAGGAAGCGAGGGGCCGCGCTTGCTGCCCCCACTGGTGCTGAGCAAGCCCTTCCTCATCGGCGTGTTCGTCAGCGCCGTCTTCGGCCTGATCCGGCTCTCTCCCGTATTCTTCGGGGCGGAGACGGCCTGGAAGCCCATCGTCCCCGTGCGCACCATCCTTCAGGGCACGGCGCTGGAGCCAATGGGCATGGGGGACGGACCGATCTATCCCATCTGCATCGGGTTCGCGTTCCTGGTGCCCAGCGACGTTTCGGTGAGCATCTGGCTGTTCTACATCGTCATCGGCCTGGAGGCTTTGCTGGCGTATTCCGTCGGCAGGCCCTTCGAGTCGGGCGTCTGGGGTCCCTATATCCAATGGCAGCGGTACGGCGCCATGATTGCCTTCGCCGTGGGCATGCTGTGGGCCGCCCGCAGACACCTCGTGGCCGTGGCCCGCCATGCGTGCGGGCGGGGGCCGAAGGGCGCCGACGCCGACGAGCCGGTGGGCTATCGGCTTGCCTTCTGGGGCTTGCTCGTCTGCCTGGCGGGAATGGTCGTCTGGTTCGTCTGGTTTGGGATGAGCCCGTGGACGGCGGCGGGCATGGTGTTCCTGATCATGTGCGCCGTCCTGGTCCACGCCCGCCTCATCGCCCAGGGCGGGCTCTACATGACGGGCGGGGCCCTGCATCCCCCGAACCTTCTGCACTCGATCACGGGCGGGCGGGCCTTCTCCGCCGCCGCAGCCGTCGTGGCCCAGATGCAGCAGGAGATATTCCACGACGCCCGGGAGTGGCTCAGCCCGCACGCCATGAACGCGATGCGCATGTCGTCGGTGTTCCGCAGGCGTCGACGGCTCTTGCTGCCGGCCCTGATCGCCGCGCTCCTCGTCGGACTGGTGGCCTCCGGGCACTCCACGCTGCGCTGGGTCCACTACGACGTGGGCGCCCTGAACGCCAAGGACGTCCACCACAGCGGCAGGCGGGTGCCGGTGCGGACTTACAACATGGCCCACCAGATGATCGCCACCCCGGGCCAGTCTGCGCGGCCGCAGTTCGCGGCGCTGGGCCTGGGAGGTGTTGTCATGGCGGGACTGATGGTGCTGCGACGCGCCTTCTACTGGTGGCCGGTTCATCCGCTCGGGCTGGCGCTGGCCACACCGTGGCCGATGGCGGAGCTGTGGTTCTGCTTTTTCCTGGGCTGGCTGGTCAAGGTCTCGATCCTTAAGTTCGGCACGGGCGGCACACTGCGCGGCGCCCGCACGTTCTTCCTCGGCGTCATCTTCGCCGAGACGGCCATGGTGGGGATTACCACGCTGGTGAGCCTGATCACGGGGGTGCGGTTCGGGCAGGTCTTCCTTTCCGGCTGAGGCCCGGGAGGCAGCTTCCGGCCCCGAGCGGTGCGTTGACAGCTTCCTTTACCCCCTCGTATACTCAGTCCCCGTACGCTTCCCTCGCGAGGGTAGAGTCACGTGACCTGGCGGGCGTTCATCATCGGTCTGTTCGGCGTGGTCTGGCTTTGCTTGCTGACTCCCGTCAACGACTACGCCGTCGGCAACACCTTCCTGACGGGCAACCACTTCCCGGTGGGTGTGTTCTTCTTCCTGCTCATCCTGACCCTCGGCGTCAACATCGTCATCAAGCTGGTCAGGGCGCGTTGGGCCTTCAAGCAGTCCGAGCTGATGGTGGTCTGGTGCATGATGCTGGTTTCGGCCACGTTGCCGGCCAGCGGACTGATGCGCTACTGGTTCACCACCGCGGCGGCGGCGCCGTACCTGTCACAGCGGTCGGATCTGTTCTGGGAGGACGACGTGCTGAAGGATGCCCCCGAGGGCATTCTGTTGAGCAAGGACCCCAAGTCCTACGCCGCCAAGAAGTTCTACCACGGCACGGAGTCGGGCGAGGTCATCCGCGTGCCCTGGGGCCAGTGGACGAAGGTGATCGTCAACTGGGCAATCTTCATCTGGCTCTACTATCTCGCCACGTTTTTCCTTCTGGGGATACTGCGGAAGCAGTGGGTCGAGTCGGAGAGGCTGATCTTTCCGCTCGCCCGCGTGCCGCTCGAGTTCACGGAGGGCAGCGGCGAGGCCCGCCTGCTGCCCGACCTGGTCCGGAGCAAGGCGTTCCTTGCCGGGGTGTTCCTCACCGTGGTCTTCGGGCTCATCCGCCTTTCGCCGCTGTTCTTCGACAAGACAGAGGGCTGGCGGCCCGTCGTGCCCATCAACCAGGTGTTCGCCGAAACGGACTGGTGGCGAATGTACATCGCCGACGGATACATCTACCCCATCGGCATAGGGTTCGCCTTCCTGGTGCCGAGCGACATCTCCCTGAGCATGTGGTTCTTCTACCTGTTCACGGGCGCGGAGGTACTGATCGCCTACTACGTGGGCAAGCCGCTGGAGGGCGGTCCGTGGGGTCCTTTTCTGAAGTGGCAGCAGGTCGGCGCATTCGTCGTGCTGGCACTCGGGCTTCTGTGGACGGCGCGCCGTCACATCTGGACCGTGTTCAAGAAGGCGATCGGTCACGGTCGTGCTGTGGACGATTCGGCCGAGCCGATCGGCTACGGGCTCGCCTTCTGGGGATTGATCGTCTCAGTGGCCGGCATGATCGCCTGGTACGTCTACTTCGGCTTGACCTTGTGGGCGGCGGCCGCGCTTCTGGCCCTCGTGTTCTCGGTCGTGCTCGTGCACGCCCGTCTGATAGCGCAGGGGGGCCTCTTCTTCACTCAGGAAAGCTGGAGCCCGCCTGACGTTCTCCATGACGCGACGGGCGGCCGGGCCTTCTCCGCCGCCGCGGCCGTAGTGGCCCAGGCCCAGCACGCCATCCTCATTTACGACGCCCGCGAGATACTCAGCCCCCACGCGATGAACTCCCTGCGCATATCGTCCGTGTTCGAGAAGCATCGACGGCTGTTCTTGCCCGTCGTGTTGGTGGCGCTCCTCGTCGGCATGGCCGCTTCCGGCTATTCCACGTTGCGTTGGGTCTTTTACGACGTCGGTGCGCTGAACGTACAGCAGACACACAGCGTTCTGGCCTACCCGATCTGGCTTTTCGAGCGGACGCACATGATTATCTCCAAGCCGGGCCAGTCCGCCCAGCCGAGCTTTGGCGGCCTGGGGATGGGGGCGGGCATCATGTTCGTGCTCATGTTGCTGAGGGGGCTGTTCTACTGGTGGCCGATTCACTCGCTCGGATTCGTCGTGTGCGAGTCCTGGTGCATGACGCAGCTATGGTTCTCGTTCCTGTTGGGCTGGCTGGCCAAGGCGTCGATCCTGAAGTTCGGCAGCGGGGGCACGCTGCGCGGGGCGCGGCAGTTCTTCCTCGGCGTCATCGTGGCGGAGATATCCGTCGTCGGCATTACCACGTTCGTGAGCTTGCTCACCGGCGTGCGGACGGGTTACATCTTCCTCTCCAACTGAGGCACGGCAAGGGGGCAGGGGCCGGGCTTCGACTTGCGGCAGGACGACTACGCCGGGGCACGATTCCGGAAGCAATCCACGAGGACGAGGCTGCTGCCAACCCCCGGGCAGAGCGGGCCGGCAAGGACGAGAAACGAATAGGGGGCACGACGAGCAGGAGTGGGAGCACGAGTAGGTAGGGACGCGGCCCCTCGATCCGCCGTACGGCGCGACTCCGGACAAGCGTGCCGCGCCCAGGCAAGAGCACGAGAAAGCCAGGGAGCAGAATGGCGGAGGGGCTGGGATTCGAACCCAGGAGGCGGGATCACCGCCTAACGGTTTTCAAAACCGTCGCCTTCGTCCGCTCAGCCACCCCTCCTATTAACGTAAGATGC
>CAZSET010000261.1:0-5416 GCA_964605915.1 uncultured candidatus Brocadiaceae bacterium
GCAGGAAGCGGTGAAGGCGCGGCTTCAGGCCCTCGGCTACCTGGACGGGGTGGACGAGTAGTCTTGCCGCGCGCTGCGCATGGAGGTGTGGAGCCATCAGGGTCTTCGTCAATGCACTGCTCTTGACCGATCTGCCGAGCGGCGCGAACCGCCGGATGATCGAGTTGCTCAATCGGCTGCCGCGCCACTTGCCGGAGGCGGAGCTGTACGTCGGCATGCAGCGGCGGTTCGTTCACCGTTTCGGCTTCCAGGGGGCTACCGTCGTGCCTTTGCGGACGTCGGGCAGTTACGGTGCCCTCGGGACGGTTTCGCGGGCGCTCCTGCTGAAGAGGGAAGTGGCGCGTTGCTGCGAGGGCCTTCGCGTCGACCTATGCCATCTGTTCGCGCTGCCGCCCTTCCGCGTGCCGGGCGCGCGGATGCTGCTCACGATCCACGACAACCGGTACCTGGTCCTGCCCGAGCAGTACGGCCGGCTGCGCTACGTGGCCAATCGCCTCCTGGCAGGCCGTGTTGCCTCGATGGATGCAATCGTGACGGTGTCCGAATGCATGCGCGACGAGATACGCCGGCTCTACGGCGTTGAGCGCATCTACGTCGTGCCGAACGGCGTGGCCCCCCCCAACGGGTCATGGGAACCCGTTCGGGACCGCCCGTACTTCGTCACGGTGTCCAGGCGCGAGCCCCGCAAGGATCTGGGCACGCTTCTGCGTGCCGTCGAGGGGGCCGGACGCCAGCTCCGACTCGTGGTGATTGGGTGTGAGGGGGACAGCACGGACGCCGTGCGGTTCCTTGGCTTTGTAGACGACGACGAAAGGGAGCGTCTCACGGCAGGCGCAACGGGATTCGTGTTCCCGTCTCGTTACGAGGGATTCGGCATTCCGCCGCTTGAAGCGCAGGCGATGGGCGTGCCCGTCATCGCGGCTCGGGCGTCGGCCTTGCCCGAAGTTCTGGGCGATGGGGCGCTCTACTTCCCGCCGGGCGACGCCGAGGCGCTCCGTCAGAAGATGCTGGAGCTCGCCGCGGACACGGCGCTCCAACAGCGCCTCTCGGCACAAGGCCGGGCCAACGCCGCTCAATACACGTGGGATGCGGCCGCTCGGGCCCTTGCCGACGTCTACCGGGACGTGCTCTCCGAGTAAGCGCTCCTGCTGTCGTGTGCGTTGCCTCCTCTGCGCTCCCTGCGCACGCGTGGTAAGATGGCGTGGCCGACCTCGAGGAGATAATGCATGAAGGTTCTGGTGACCGGCGGCGCCGGATACGTTGGCAGCCACACCGTGATGGAGCTGCGGCGGCTCGGCCATGAGCCCGTCGTCTTCGACAACCTGTCCGAAGGACATGCACGGGCCGTCGGCGAGGGCCCGCTGATCCGTGGCGACCTGGGCGATGAGGCGCAGACGGGAACGGCGCTCGTCGACTCCGCGGTGGAGGCCGTGATGCACTTTGCCGCCAGCGCCTACGTGGGGGAGTCCGTCCGGGAGCCGCAGAAGTACTACTTTAACAACCTGGTCAACACGCTGAAGCTCCTGCGCGCGATGCGGCGGGCAGGCGTGGACCGGTTCGTCTTCTCCAGCTCCTGCACGATCTACGGCGTGCCGGAGCGCGTGCCCATCCGCGAGGACGCGCGCATCCAGCCGATCAATCCCTACGGCCGGACGAAGGCGGCCGTCGAGGGCGTCCTGGCGGACTATGCAGCCGCTTACGGGCTGAAGTATGCCTCGCTGCGCTACTTCAACGCCGCGGGCGCCGCCCCGGACGGCAGCATCGGTGAGGATCACGATCCCGAGACGCACCTGATCCCGCTGGTCATCCACGCGGCCCTGGGCAAGCGCGACTCCGTCTCCATCTTCGGCACGGACTACCCGACGCCGGACGGCACCTGCATCCGCGACTACGTCCACGTTCTCGACCTGGCATCCGCGCACGTGATGGCTATGGAGGCCTTGGACGAGCGAGGACCCATGGTGTTCAACCTGAGCACCGGCCGGGGCCACTCGGTGCGCGAGGTCATCGAAGTGGTCAAGACTGTGAGCGGCAGGGATTTCCCCGTCCTGGAGGTCGACCGACGGCCCGGCGACCCGCCCGAGCTGGTGGGCTCACCGGAGAAGATCGGACGGGAATTGGGCTGGGAGCCGCGCTGGCCGGAGATCGAGCGCATCGTGCAGACAGCGTGGCAGTGGCACAGCACGCACCCGGAGGGCTTCGGGGACGGGTGAAAGGATGGGGCCCACTTGTCGGCACGAAGCCGGCAAGGATGCTTGTGCGCCTTCGGCGTGCCGGCGCTACAACTGCGGCGCACGTGCGGTGAATGTGTACGCAGCCCGTAGCGCCGCCTTCCAGGCGCCTTCTTGAGCCTTGCCGTCCAGACTGCCGCTTCATCTGTTACTCGTTCTCGGAGTCCGAAAGCGTCCCATGTCGAGGAGAACGAGGACGAGGAAGCGTGACAACTGGACCGGCAGTACCGACGTCGAAGCTTCGCTAGTGCCCGGTCTGGAGCTCGACGATCTTCTCGTCCGGGCCGACGATGACGAGCACGGCGCCTTCTTCGATCACGTCGTCGGCATGGGGCAGGTCGTTGACGCGCACTTCGACCTTCTCGGGCCCTTCGGGGCCGGTGGTCACCTCACGCGTCTTGATGGCGACGACGTTCACTCCGTAGCGGTTCCTGAAGTCCAGTTGATGGAGGGTCTTGCCGACGAACTCGGGCCTGGCCATGACCTCGGCGAGGGAGTGGTTCGTCGTGATGGGGGCCAGCACCTGGGTGCCGGGCATCGCTATCTGCTGGGCCACTTGACGGGCCATCTCCTTCTCCAGGCTGATGATCCGCCGCACGCCCATGGCTTCGAGTATCTGGGCCTGGTTCTGATCGATGGCCCGGACCCATATCTCCTTGACGCCGAGGCGCTGTAAGACGGCGGTGACCAGCAGGCCGGCCTCGATGTTCCTGCCGATGCAGACGACCGCCGCGTCGATCGAGCCCAGGTCGAGCTTCGTCATTGCGAATTCGTTGGTGGCATCCAGGCAGATGGCCCGGGCGACGCGCTGGTCGATCTCCTCGACCAACTCGGGATGGGAGTCGACGGCGAGAACGCTGCGGCCGAGCTCCGCCAGACGCACGGCGAGCTCGAAGCCGAACCTGCCCAATCCGAAGACCGCTATTCTCTGCCCGGTCTTCTTTGTTTCTTCAGGTTTCATGTCTCGCCTCTCAATTCCGTGAATAGACTGGGCCGGCAGCCCGGTCAGGCCTTTCTAAGGCTCTCCAGGTAGCGCCCCTGTGTGGAGTTGCGCGACCGCCGCAAGAAGCGAACCAGGTAGATGGCCTCCGGAGTGGAACTGGGATCGTTCTCGACCCGGTCGTAGATGACGGCCCGGTTCAGCTCCTTTCTGCGGTAGATCGCTTTGTAGGCTTCCCAGAGGTCCTCTATGACGTCTTGTTCGTAACCGGCCCTCCGCAGCCCTATCTCGTTGACTCCGCGGACCCTGGATGGGTTGCCCTCGACCTTCATGAACGGCGGCACGTCGTGGATGATGCGGCTCAGCCCGCCGACGTAGGCGTGCCGGCCGATCGTGGCGAACGGGTTGACCGCCGCCGCGCCGGTCAGTTGAGCGCCCGACTCCACGTGGCAGTGGCCGCCCAGCAGCACGGAGTTGACCAGAATGACGTCGTCCTCCAGCACGCAGTCGTGGCCCACGTGACTGCAGATCATCAGGTAGTTGCGGTTGCCGATGCGCGTGGCCGCGTTGCCGGTGACGGTGCCGATGTTGACGGTGACGAACTCGCGGAACACGTTGTCGTCGCCGATTATGAGTTCGGTCTTCTGGCCATGGTACTTGAGGTCCTGCGGGGCCGTGCCGAGGACGGCATAAGGCGCGAGCATGTTGTTCGTGCCCATGGTGACGCGGCCCTCGACGTGGCAGCCATGTCCGAGGACGCAATCGTCCCCGATCACCACGTCCGGGCCGACGTAGGCCTGCGGAGCGATGGTGACGTTCCTGCCGACCTCGGCTCCGCTCTCAACTGTAGCCGTGGGATGTATCTTCATGTTGTCTGAGCCTTGCGGGACACCTTTCTCGGGTCAACAGATGCCGGCGAAGCGGCCTTCAGATGGCGTCGGCCTCAACGAGCATGAACCGCATCTCTGCCTCGCAAGCGATTTCCCCGTTCACGGTGGCATTTGCTTTGACCATGGCTACGCGCGACCGGAAGCGCACGGCCTCTACGGTGAGCGTCAGTTGGTCGCCCGGCAGGACCGGGCGTCGCAGCTTCACACCGTCCATGCTGACCAGCAGCGCCACCTTGCCCGTGTGCTCCAGCTTGCGCAGGAACAGCATCCCCGCCGTCTGCGCCAGCGCCTCGAGCTGCAGCACCCCCGGGAATATAGGGTAGTCCGGGTAGTGCCCCTGGAAGAACGGCTCGTTCACGGACACGTTCTTCAGGCCCACTATCTTGTTCTCCTCGACCCGCAGTATGCGGTCGACCATGAGGAAGGGATAGCGGTGGGGCAGGACGCGGCGTATCTCGCGCACGCCCAGGTACTCTTCGACGCCGGTTTCCTCCTCCAGCAGGCTGCGCAGCCGGCGGGCGAAGGCGGCGTTGAGCCTGTGTCCGCTTCTGACGGCCACGATCCTGGCGCGAACGTCCACGTTGGCCAGGGCCATGTCGCCCAACAGGTCCAGGATCTTGTGTCGGACGGCCTCGTCGGGAAAGCGCATCTCGGCCGGGCTCAGGCTGCGCGGCTTCTTGGGCACACCGTCCCGGCAGACGATGAAGGCATTGTCGTCGCTCACTCCTCCGCCGAGGGACTGCCGCTCGAAGGCCTTCCGGTCCTCTTCCAGCGCGAAGGTCCGCGCCGGCGCAAGCTGCTGCAGAAAGTTGTCCCGCGTCAGCTCGAAGGTGTACGCCTCGGTCGGGCCATAGCCCTCCTCGAAGTCGAGCACGTAACTGACGGTCAGCCCTCCCTCCTCCGGCATGGCAACGATGGTGGCGCCGTCCCGGGACTCGGTGACGGTCTGTTCCACCTTCAGCACCTTGCGTTCCGCATTCTGATCGACGATCCCCTGCTCGACCAGGCAGCGGGCGTATTCGGAAGCGCTGCCGTCCAGCGCGGGCATTTCGTCGCTGTCCAGTTGAATGATCAGGTTATCCACCTGAAGGCCCATGCAGGCGCCGAGAAGGTGTTCGGTGGCTCTCACCTCCACCTCGTTCCAGCGCAGGGCCGTGCAGCGGAAGTCCTCCTGCTGGGCCTCGGTGGTTGCGGGCACGACGGGATGGTCCGGCAGGTCGGTGCGCACGAACAGGAAGCCGGTCGACGGCTCGGCCGGCAACAGGCACACGCTAACCGGACGGCCCGAAAACAGGGCCGCTCCCGACAGCTCGACCGCGTCCCTGATGGTCCTCTGCGCGCGCGCCACGTCACCT
>CAZSET010000262.1:0-5415 GCA_964605915.1 uncultured candidatus Brocadiaceae bacterium
ACGGACCCGGCCTTCGGCTTCGACGCCGAGGGCTGTGCCGTCCTGCTCGCCATCGGCGAACAGTCTCCCGACATCGCCGTCGGCGTGGACGAGGACCTCGAAGCCGGCAAGGAGCAGGGAGCCGGCGACCAGGGCCTGATGGTGGGCTTCGCCTGTACGGAGACCCCCGAACTGATGCCCCTGCCCGTGATGCTGGCCCACAAGATTATGGAGCGTGCCAGGGACGTCAGAGAGCAGAAAGTGCTGCCCTTCCTCAGACCGGACGGCAAGACGCAGGTGACCGTGCGCTACGAAGGCCTCAGACCCGTGGCCGTGGACACGGTGGTGCTGAGCCTTCAGCACGATCCGGATGTCACACGGGAGCAGCTCAGGGAAGCCTTCATCGAGGAGATCGTCAAGCCCTGCCTGCCCGAGAAGTTCGCGGGGGACGAGATTACCTATCACACCAACCCGACCGGCCGGTTCGTCGTTGGCGGGCCGCACGGGGACTCCGGGCTGACCGGACGCAAGATCATCGTGGACACCTACGGCGGCCGTGCCCGCCACGGGGGCGGGTGCTTCAGCGGCAAGGATCCCAGCAAGGTCGACCGCAGCGCCTCGTATGCCGCTCGCTACATTGCAAAGAACATCGTGGCCGCCGGCCTGGCCGAGGTCTGCGAAGTGCACCTCGCCTACGCCATCGGGGTCGCCGATCCCGTCTCCGTCTACGTCACTACGGAGGGCACGGGCCGCATTCCCGAATCCCGGATGGCCGAGCTCGTTCGCGAGTGCTTCGACCTGAAACCGAGCCGCATCATCGAGACGCTGGACCTGCTCCGGCCCATCTACCATAAGACGGCGGCGTTCGGGCACTTCGGCAGGACCGAGCCCGAGTTCACCTGGGAGAGGACGGACAAGGCCGACCTGCTGCGGGAGAAGGCCGGAGTCTGAGGCCCCTTTACGTCCGTCCGCCTCTGTCCGAATCAACGGAACGGCGCCCGACTCGGAGCGGCGCCCTGCTTGCGGAGGATGACATGGACTGCGACATCAACGACCCGTCGCTCGCGGAGCGCGGACGGCAGAGAGTGGTTTGGGCGGACGGCGCCATGCCCGTCCTGGCGGAAGTGCGCAGGCGCTTCGAGCAGGAAAAGCCGCTGAAGGGAATGCGGGTGTCCGCCTGCCTGCACGTCACCGCCGAGACCGCCAACCTGGCCAGAACGCTGATGGCGGGCGGCGCAGAGCTTGCCCTCTGCGCGTCCAACCCCCTTAGCACCCAGGACGACGTGGCCGCCGCCCTGGTGCAGGAGTATGGGACGGCGGTCTTCGCCCGCCGGGGCGAGGACAACAAGACCTACTACGACCACATCAAGCAGGTCCTGGCGCTGGAACCCAACCTGACGATGGACGACGGGGCGGACCTGGTCACCGCGATACTGACGAAACGCACGGACCTGGCCCCCAACCTCGTGGCCAGCATGGAGGAAACCACCACCGGCGTCAACCGGTTGAGGGCCATGGAAAAGGACGGCGTGCTGCTGTTCCCCGTGTTCGCCGTCAACGACGCGATGACCAAACACCTGTTCGACAACCGCTACGGCACCGGTCAGAGCACCGTGGACGGCATCTTGAGGGCCACCGAGGTGCTGCTGGCGGGGATGAAAGTCGTGGTGGCAGGCTACGGCATGTGCGGGCGCGGGCTGGCCATGCGCATGAAGGGGATGGGAGCACACGTCATCGTAACTGAAGCCGATCCCCTCCGGGCGTTGGAAGCGGCAATGGACGGGTTCAGCGTGGTGCCCATGGATCGCGCAGCCGAGCAGGGCGAGCTGTTCGTCACCGTAAGCGGCAACACGGACGTGCTGCGCAAGGAGCACTTCCTAAAGATGAGGGACGGCGCGATGCTCGCCAACTCGGGCCACTTCAACGTGGAAATCAGCATCAATGATCTGTCCGAACTGGCCGAGGACATAGTGCGGAACGTGCGGCCACACGTGGACGAGTTCCAGTTGGAAAACGGCAAGCGCCTTTACCTGCTCGGAGAGGGCCGTCTGATCAACCTGGCCGCCGCCGAGGGGCACCCGGCGAGCGTGATGGACATGAGTTTCTCTTTGCAGGCACTGACGGCCGAATTCGCCGTAAAGAACGGCGCCGCACTGGAGCCGAAGGTCTACTCCGTGCCCGAGCAGATCGACAGGTGGGTCGCCCGGCTCAAGCTTCAGACGATGGGCATCGAAATCGACACGCTGACAGAGGCCCAGCAGAAGTACATGAGCGGCTGGCAGGAAGGAACCTGATGCACCTGGGGCGGTGGGCGTCCGCCCGGTTGGCTAACCGCGCGCCCACTCCTGCTCGTACGGCTTGTTCTGCTCTGGCCCCATGGGCGCGGCCCGCCGCGCCCCTACCTCTGCCAACGGCAGCCGGCCAGTGTTCGTCGTTTCTTCCTGACAGCCACGGATCGCCAGGCCCCGCTGCACACTACCGCCGAAGCGGCGGCAAACCGCCGCATCCTACGGCGCCGGCATGAGATCACGCGGGACCTGGCCTCGCCGTTTCTAGACCGCCACGGACGTGTGCCGCCGTTCCTTGATGGTGGCGATCAAAGCATGTCGCAGTTGCTTGTAGGCCACCTCCAATTCGGGCGTCTCGCCGGCCTTGCGCCACTGGCGCAGCACGCGGTTGGCCCGCTGGGCAAGCTCCTGAGCAACCAGGCGTGTCTGCTCGTCCGCCAGGTACGTATGCTCCAACCGCTGAACATCCGGTTGCGTGGCGAGCTCCTCGGCGACGCGGAAGACGGACAGGGGGGCGTACTTCAGTTGCCCGCCGCTGTGGAAGTAGCGCCGCACCGAACCGGCCTTCACGCCCGTCCTCTCCGAGATCGCCCGGTACAGGGACTCCTTGCTGTCGAACCTCTGCTCCAGGCGCGGCAGGAAGCCCTGCACTGACTCCACGGGCACGCCGCGGTACTCGCCGCAGATGTCCGGCTCCCTGCCTTCGTCCAGGGCCTTGAGCCACTTGTCCAGGCAGTACTTGATCTCCGCCTGGATGTGCTTGGCCTTCTGACTGCCGCTCAACGCTTTGTGGATGCAGTCGTACTTCAGGCTCGTGGCCTCGGCAATTGCCTTGTGCATGGCCGTGTGACTGCGGAACCGCAGCTTGCGGCGGACCTCCTCCAGCCAATCGTCAGGGCCACAATCGCCCACCATCTGCTCGATGGGGATCAGGCCGCCGTAGAACTCGCGGCCCAATCGGCGAACGATCCGCACGAGGCAGCGGGGCACAAGCGTGGCCTCGGTCCCGGGCTCGAACAGCGTGCGGACCTCGTCATCCGTCATCGAGAATCCGCGCTTTTCAAGCTCCTCGCGAAGATATGGGACCACTCTGACGAGTGCCAGGGGCCGCTCCTCCTCCAGTTTGGCAATGAGGCGGCGGAACGCACCGATCTTGACAAACCGCGGCTCGAACAGCTGCCTATGGCCGTTCAGGAGGACGAAGTCGGCGACGGCCTCCTTCTGCGCATCCGGCAACGCTTTCAGCAGCTCGACCAGCTCCTCCGGTCGCTCCGGAGCAACGTCCCGCTCTGCCAGCCCCGCCGCCGCAGCCGATACTTCCGCCAGCAACTCGTCGCGTAGCTGGTGCATCCGCTCGGCCAGGGCGGGCGGTATGTCGGCACGGTTGGGGCGACCCGCGCACAGGTCGGCAACCGCCTCCCTGACGGCGTCGCTCTCCCCTGCATCCCGGACCACCTGCGCCGACAGCGCTTCCGGATCGATCCTGTGACCGACCGTGCCCAAAACCTCGGCGCAGACACGATAACTCTTGGCTAATTCACGCGCAGCGGCTGTATCCTCCATCCAATCGTCCCCAGGCTCAACTGATTACCGACGAATGATGACGCAAAACGACACGGGTGGTTCATTTGCAACAGGGATGCCAAATCGGAGAGAAAAATGGATTCCCCCGAGCCACGGCGCACAGGGAAGGCGGGCTGACCGGTTCATGCGCCGACAACAGGCAGGAAACGAGCGACGCCACAAAGTATTGCGACCAAAGGACTTGGCTTGCAGTGACGCTGCACGGGGGAGAACGGCGCAGCCCTGGCAGCGCGGCGCGTCAACGCGGGACTGGCCGGGAAAACGCGCTCCCAGGCCGCGTGAGGGCCCTTCTTAGTTTGGTACGTTCGGCTCTCTGTCCCCCACGCCAACCGGGGCGGGCGCTGCCACAAGCCGAAAGCTAGTCGAGGCTGGGGGCTTCCTTGAGTTGCTGCCCCATCGTTCCCGGAAGGAACTGCCCGACGACGGTGACCGACCTGGCCATCCAGTGCGCCCCGACCGACCTGGAAACGTGTCTGCGGACAAGACCGCCCTGACGGGCGTACCCGAGCACCAGGAAGGCCGCGATCGCCAGCAGCACAACCCCCTTTATCAGCCCGAGAACCGCGCCAAGGACCCGGTCCGGCACCTCCGGCCTGAGCATGTTGATGAGCTTCCGGAACAGGAACGCCACCAGATAGCAGGCCAGCAGGGCCAGGAGAAAGACAACCAGAGCCCCCGTCCCCCACCAAACGTCTTTGCCCATTTGTGCGCTAAGGAATTCATTGACGATGGGGTAATAGAGCGAGCTCACCCACACGCTGACAATCAGGCTGATGATGCGAATGGCTTGCCAGACGAATCCTGTCGAGTAGCCGATGGCCGCATTGGCCAGCAGCAGCAGGATGATGCCGGCGTCCACCGGGCTCAGCAGGCCCCAGAGCTTCCAGCCTTCTCCTGCCGCTTCGGCGATGAGCATAGTGACTGCCTCTCGGCTGCCTTCACAGGACGGTCAACGACATGAAGGCCAATGTAACGCGGCGCCGACCCCGGAATCAACACGTGCCGCCGGCCCAGCGCACCTTCATGATCGGACTCCGCGGTCCCGGGCCGCCTCACGCAGCCTTATGTCGCCCGCCCCGCGTCTGCGGGACGGGCTCTGGACGGAGGCGTCCGTGTTCCGGGGGCTGCGCCCCCGGCTAGCATATGCCGTCCCTATCGGGACTTACGACGGGACTCACAACGCCGAGCGAACCGTCAAGTGCAGCATTTTGCGGCCGATTTGTCTCTGACGGACGGCATTGCGCTATGTGATGGCAGCAGCAAGGCATGTGCCGTCCGCCGTTCTGCCGTTGCGCCGGCCGTGCCGCGAAGGGTCGAGGACGAGCACGAGAACGAGGACGACGACGAGGCTGGGCACGAGGACGAGGATGATCGCGCTCCTCGCGGCTTAACCGTCCGGACCCGTGTCCGTCAAAGCCCCGCCAGGGGCTGAGGCGATCATCCCCCCCCTGAGCCCGTCCCGCGCCTGCGCGACGGGCGACATAAGCTCCCCTCGGCCCGGACGGCGGCCGGACAACGAGGGGCGCGGCCCGTATCGCTCCGCTCCATCCCGAGGAATCCGCGG